>WFOA01000001.1 GCA_015488325.1 Acidimicrobiia bacterium
CCAACCGCCCTCAACCTCACCCCCCACCCGCCGACAGGACACCCCATGAACGTCGTCATCCTCTCCTATGGGCCCAGTCGGGTCACCCTCGGGGCCGTCAAACGAGCCCGCCGCATCGCCAACGGCGACCCCCTCTGGGTCGTCGCCGTCTCCGAGACGGGAGTCCGCCGACTCGACGTCTCCGGGGTTCGCCTCGCCTCCGAACTGGGAACGGCCGGGCTGAAGGAAGCCTTGGAGCACATGCAGGGACCGGTGCTGGTGGCCCACGACGACGTGGCGGTGACCCCGGAGGCCGCATCGGGGATGGCGGCCGAACTGGCCAGACGTGGCGGCATCGTCGTCTCCTACTCGAACGACGTCGGTACCGACCATTTCATCGGGACCCTCCCCCCGTCGGCGCGGGCCGCCGGACGTCTCGCCGAGCTGGCCCGGACAGCCACGTCGTCCGAGGTCGCCCGATTCCGACCGACCGTCGTCGTCGCCGACCCCGAGGAGTTGGCGGTCCTCGTCGAGACCCGGATCGTCGACCCCCGCCTCACCATCGCCGATCCGCGGCTGCGGGTGACCACAGCCGCGGCGGTGGTCGCCCACGACGGCATCTGCGTCTCTCGGCTCCTGGCACCCGAAGGACCCGACGGCCGTCCCCTGCTGGTGGCCAGCCTCATCGTCAAAGACGAAGAGGAGACCCTCGGCGACTGCCTCGCCTCCCTCACGGGCCTCGTCGACCGCATCGAGGTCTGCGACACCGGCTCCAGCGACCGGACCGTCGAGATCGCCCGACGATTCGGCGCCAACGTGAGCCACATCCCCTGGCGGGACGACTTCGGTTGGGCCCGCACGGAGGCCCTCGAACGCTGCCGCGACGCCCACTACGTCCTCGCTCTGGACGCCGACGAGCGGGCCCGGTGCGACGACCCGGTCCTCCTCCGGCGCTACCTAGCCACCTACCGTCACGAATACGAGGCCTTCTCCTCCGAGGTCTACAACTGGGCGTCCTCCGACGGAAGCAAGGTGTCGTCGGTGATCAGATCGGTGCGAATCTTCCGAGCGGCTGGCACTCGGTTCGTCGGAGCCCTCCATGAGGTGCTAGTGGACGACAAAGCTCCGGCGGAACCGTTGGTCGGTGTCAACCTGGACGTCATCTCGTTCGATCACCTTGGCTATCAGGAGCGGCTCGTCCATGGACGTGACAAGAAGAGGCGGAACCTGGGGATCGCCCGGGCCCAGTATGAGGCCGCTCCCGACTTCAAGACCGCTATTGACTACGCTCGCTCGTTGCGTCTGGCCGGAGCCGAGCCTGGACGAGTTCTCGAGCTCCTTGAGGGAGTGGAAGATGGGCTCGAGGGCGCCAGGGACGCCGTTGTCGCCTACTTCTTGGGGATGAAGGCGCTCGCTCTGTACGACCTGGGTAGAGACGAACAGGCTTTGCGGGTTGCCCGCACAGCCCTCGACATCGTTCCCGCCGACGACGGCGCCGCCGCGGTGGTGGCCGAGGCAGCTCGGCGACTCGACCGTCCCGAGGTCCTCGTGGCGGCGGCGAGACACCGCCGTGACAGCCGGTCGGTGAGGCCCCTCTACGTCGTGGAAGGCAACGAGTACATCTTCTCCAACCGGCTCATCTGGGCTTTGGTCGCCACCGGCGACCTCGACGCGGCCTATGCCGAAGCCCGGTGGCTCCTGGGCCGAAATCCGGAGTCCTTCGACGAATGGGAGACTCTCGTCGAAGCCCTGGTGGGCATGCCCGGCGGGATCCAGGCATTGTTCGCGTTGGTGCTGGAAGATCCGACCGGTCGTTGGGTTCGGCCTTCGCTTGCTCGACTGGGTGGCGAACAGACCGCCGAGCTGTGCCACGCGTATCTGGCCGAAGGCGGTGTCGCCGCAGAGGCGGTGGCGGCCGGGCTGCTTGGGGCGGCGGCGGCAGGTCGTCCCGACCTCGTCGACAAACTCGTCGGTTACCTCCATCTCCTCGAAGAAGACCAGCGGGCGGCGCTCATCGCCAAACTGGTCGAACGCGGCTATTCGATCTTTGTGGGAGTGCCCTGATGAACCGGGTGCGTGTCGCCCTCGTCGGCGCCGGGATGATGGGCGCCAACCACGCTCGGGTCGTGGCTGCCGAGGCCCAGACCGAGCTGGCGTGTGTGGTCGACGTCGATCCGACTCGTGCCCGGCGGCTGGCAGAGCAGTACGGCGCTCAATGGCACACAGACCTGGGGGCGGCGCTCGACACCGACGCGGTGATCGTCGCCACTCCCGCCGAGACCCACGTCGGTGTCGCCTCCACCGTCATGGCCGCGGGGCTTCCCCTACTTGTTGAGAAACCGGTGGCACTCGAGGCCGACTCGGTGGGGATGCTCGTGGCCATGTCCCGACGATCCGGTGTTCCCCTGATGGGTGGGTTCGTCGAGCGCTTCAACCCGGTCATCGTTGCGGCGGTGGAACACCTGGCGGTACACGGGCCGGTGCGACATCTCCTCGCTATACGTCACTCACCCCCGAGCCCCCGGGTGGCCACGGGGGTTGTCCACGACCTCCTCATCCACGACCTGGATCTCATGCTCCAGCTCGTTGGGACCGGGGAGGTGGGTCGGGTCAGCGGAGCCGTGTGGCGGCCCCACCCCGAGGCTCCCGAAGAAATCGCCGATTGCACGGTGGTGCTGGGTACCGGAGCCTTGGGCACCGCGTCCGCGAGCCGTGTGGACCAGCGCAAGGTGCGGGAGGTGCGGATCGTCACCCCGACGGTGCTGATGGAGCTCGACCTCATGCGCCGCACTATGACCCTCTACCGCCACGTCGCTCACGGGGCCACCCTCGATCGGGCGGGGTACCAAGCCGAGACGGTGATCGACATCCCGTTCATCCGGCAGGAAGGCGAACCCCTCGCCCTGCAGCTGCGCAGCTTCGTCGATCTCGTACGCGGTGACGTCGATCCCGAACCGGCCCGAGCATCATTGGTGGGTCCCCACCGCCTCGCCCACGAACTCGCGGCCGCTCACTTCTCCACCAGCTCGACGGTGTTCTCGACCAGCCGGTAGCGCCGTCCGCACACCCCGCAGGTCGTCTCCGTCTCGAATGGACCTAGCTTGGTGCGGCACAGACACATGTGCCCTGCCGGCTTCGCCGGATTTCCGCGCACCAACGTGAAGGGTGCAACGTCTCGAACCACGACCGATCCCGTTCCCGTGTAGGCGCCGCGTCCGAACCGGATGAACTGGTTGCAGGACGTGTTCGGTGCCAGCCACACGTCGTCGTCGAGGGTCACCACTCCGCTCAGTTCCACTTTGGCCGTGAGTGTGCAGCGTTTACCGATGGTGACGTCGTGGGCGACGTGGACCAGGTTGTCGAGCATGGTGCCGGGGCCCAGCGAGGTGACGGCGGAGAACAGACCTTTGTCCACGCAGCAGTTGGAGCCGATCGACACCCCGTTTCCCAAGACCACGCCACCCGCGTGCGGGACGAGGAACCGCCCTTCCCCGATATCGGTCACCTGGAAGCCGTCGCCGGCGATCACCGTCCCCGCCTGGATACGGACCCCGTCGGCGAGCGCGGTGTTGGGAAGCAGCGTCACGTGGTCGCCGATCTCGACGTCGTCTCCGATCCACACCGAGGGGTGGACCTTTGCCGATGTTGCCACCGACCCTCCGACGCCTCTGTGCTCGGGGAAATTCCCGTACGCGCCTGCCCGTACTAGCTCGGTGTGCACCTGGTAGAAGGCGATCGCCGGCTGCGGGTGGATGACCGCCGGACGGTTCCCCCAGACCGCGGCCCCCTCGGCGGTGAGGATGGCAGCGGCGAAGTCCCGGCGGACGAGCTCGTCGAGGAACAGCTCATCGACGGCATATGAGAGTGTGGCCTCCGGCGGATCCTTGGTCGACACCGGACGTAGATGGGAGATCGGCGCGTCGTCTCCTGCCAGTTCACCGCCGCACAACCCGGCGACATCGGTCAGGGTCACGTCGGTGAGGGCGAGGGCCGCGACGGGATCGAAGGGAAGCGAGTTCATCGAGAGTGGACCTCCCACAGGCTGCGTACGGTGGAGGCAATTCGGTCGAGATCGGATTCCTCGAGGCCCGGATGGGCCGGCAGCGAAAGGACCTGTGTGACCAGCCGGGTGGCTGCGGGAAGGTCACCGACGAGTACCCGAGGATCGTTCCGAAAGCACGGATAGTCGAAGACGAGTCGAGGATCGATGACTGCGCAGCCGATTCCGGCGGCGGCGAGACCCTTTGCCAGGGCGTCGCGGGTCATCGGGGCTGCCTCGGTGACCTGGACGGTGAACTGGTGATAGACGTGGTGACGGTCACCGACGTCGTCGGGCAGGACGAGCCCTTCCAGGCCCGTCAGACGCTCTCGCAGTTCAGCGGCGTTGGCCCGGCGTGCGGCGGTGATCGTCGAGAGCCGGGACGTTTGTGCCACCCCCACCGCCGCCTGCGAGCCGGTCATCCGCCAATTGTGGCCCCTCATCATGTAGTCGTAGCGGGCGACCATGCCCTGGTTGCGGAGGATGCGGAGGCGGCTTGCCAGGGCATCGTCGTTGAGGGTGATCATGCCTCCTTCACCCGACATGACGTTCTTGGTGGCGTAGAGGGAGAAACAACCCAGTCCGAACGAGCCCACCGGCCGGTCTCCGATGGCTGCTCCGACGGCCTGGGCGGCGTCTTCGACGATGGTGAGTCCGCGGTCTGCGGCGAGACGGCCGAGGCGGGTCATGTCGGCGGGGAGGCCGTAGAGGTGGACAGGGAGCAGTACCTTCGTCGAGTCGTCGATCGCCGCGGCTACGGCGTCGGGGTCGAGGGTGAAGTCATCGCCGATGTCCACGAATCGGGCGGTTGCCCCAGTCTCCAGGATGGCGTTGAGGGTGGCGCCGAAGGTGAGAGGCGAGGTGATGACGGTGTCGCCCGGCCCTACGCCGATGGCGGTGAGGGCGGCGACGAGGGCTGTGGTCCCCGAGGTGACGGCAACCGCATGGCGGGTCCCGGCCACCGAAGCGAAGGCCTCCTCCAGGCGGGACACCATCGGGCCCTGGGTGAGCTGTTTGGAACGGAGCAGCTCAAGGACAAGACGTTCCTCCTCGGAGCCCACCTCGACCGATGCGAAGGGGATGGCCTGCACCCGCCCAGTGTCTCAAACCCGTACGGCCTCGCCAAGGACCCCCTCGACGCGGTGGAGGGGCCCCGGGTGGGGCCCCTCCGGTTGGGTCCTGTGTCTCCTTATCGGAGGAGGGTGAGGACGTTTTGGGGGATGGTGTTGGCTTGGGCGAGCATGGCGGTGCCGGCCTGAACCATGATCTGGTTCTTGGTGAAGGTGGCCATTTCTTTGGCCATGTCGGTGTCACGGATCCGGGATTCGGATGCCGTGAGGTTCTCGACGGCCACGCTCAGGTTGTTGATGGTGTGTTCCAGCCGGTTCTGGGTGGCGCCCAGTTTGGAGCGGACGGTCGACACCGACGAGATGGCGTTGTCGATGGCGGCGAGGGCCGCCGACGCATCACTGGACACGTCCACCGCGGACAGGTTGACGCTGAACACGTCGTTGCTGGCCAGGACCAGGTCGTCGGTGAGCGACAGGGTGTCCCCGGCGTTGGCGCCGATCTGGAAGACCAGGGCGGCGCCGCTGGCCGAGTAGTCCTGGAACACCTTGTTGCCGGCGAAGGTGGTGCGGCTGCCGATCGAGTCGAGCTCGGCGAGGAGCTGTGCCACCTCGTCCTGCTGGGCGGTACCGTCGGTGGTGGCCGTGTTGGCGGCGTCGACGGCGAGTTCCCGCATCCGCTGGAGGATGGCGGCGACCTCCGACAGGGCTCCTTCGGCGGTCTGGACGAAGGAGATGCCGTCCTGGGCGTTGCGGATGGCGGCTTCGCTGCCGCGGATCTCCGCCCGGAGGGACTCGGACTTGACGAGGCCGGAGGCGTCGTCGGCGGCCCGGTTGATCCGGAAGCCCGAGGAGAGCTTCTCGAGCGACTTGCCCAGCTGGACGTTGGAGAACGCCAGGTTGCGGTACGAGTTGATCGCCGCAATGTTGTTGTTGATCCGCAGAGACATGTGGGGAACCTCCTTGTTGACCTGCGGTGTGCCGATGCGGGCGACGTCCATGTCACTCGCACTTCACCCACCCTCGTCGGCGTCTCCACCCACCGGATAAGCGAACCGGCCACCCCCACCGGCACCACCCAACCG
>WFOA01000002.1 GCA_015488325.1 Acidimicrobiia bacterium
GTTCGGGCACGGTGACGTCGAGGCCTGCGCCGGAGAGTCTGCCTCGTTCGAGGGCTTCGAGGAGGGCGTCGTGGTCGACGAGCGCCCCCCGGGCGGTGTTGATGAGGATCGCTCCGGGGCGCATCGACGCCAGTTCGTGACGTCCGATCATGCCGCGGGTCGCCGGGGTGAGGGGCACGTGGAGGGAGACGACGTCGGCCTGTCGGAGGAGGGTGTCGAGGTCGTAGGTCCGCCGCGCTCCGGTGGCCGCGAAGGCGGTGTCGTCGAGGTGGGGGTCGTAGGCGGCGACGTCCATGCCGACGGCCCGGGCGATGGCCGCCACCTTCGAGCCGACCCGTCCCAGGCCGACGAGTCCCAGGGTCTTGCCGCCGAGTTCGATGGCGTCGTGGCGCCGGTAGAGGTCGGCTTCTCCGCGGCGGGTTCGGTCCCGGATGCGGTCGAGGCGTTTGGCGACGGCGAGGATGAGGGCCCAGGTGTGTTCGGCGGTGGACTGGGTAGGGGCGTCGGGGGTGTTGCACACGACGATGCCTGCCGCGGTGGCGGCGGTGACGTCGACCCGGTCGGTGCCGATCCCGGTTCGGCAGATCGCCCAGGCCCGACGGGTTCGGGCGATCACGTCGGCGTCGTAGTGGAGCCGACCGGCGATGACGAGTTCGGCGTCTTCGATGCGGTCGTGTCCGTCTCCGTGTGTGACGATCTCCAGAGACGCCGGAAGGGTGTCGACTATCTCCGGTGGGGGCACCCGCTCGAACCAGATCCTCGCCATGGCCTCCGGCCTCTCGACCGCCGTAATATATCCGCAGGTGTTGGAACGTTCCAAGCGATTCGTTCGTCGGAGGCTGCCGCGGGGTCCGGCGGGTGGAGGGGTGCCGTCCCGATGAGGTCCGAACTGGCCCCCTTCGCGGTCAACCTGGAGATGTGGTGGACGGAGCTCGACCCGCTCGCCCGGGTAGCCGCCGCCGCCGAAGCCGGGTTCGGTGCCGTCGAAGTGTGGTTCTGGCGTCGTTGGGACGTCGATGAGCTGGCCCGCCGGTGCCGGGACCTCGGGCTCGTCGTCACCCAGATCGGCGGCTGGGACTTCGAGCCGCGCCTGGGCGACCCCGCCACGGGGCGGCTGTTCGAGGCGGGGGTGGAGCTGGCCATCGAGGCGGCGTCGACGGTCGGGTCGACGCTGATCAACCTCAACGGTCCCTATCTCCGTCCCGGGGAGGACCGGACCGAGGCGCGGGGGAGGGTCGCCGATGCGATCGCCCGGGTCGCCCCCCTGGCCGAGGAGGCCGGGATGACCCTCATGGTGGAGCCGATGAACACGAGGGTGGACCATCCCGGTTACAGCCTGGCGTCGAGCGAGGACGTGCTGTGGGTGGTGGAAACGGTGGCGTCCCCGGCGGTGGGGGTGAACTGGGATCTGTACCACCTGCAGATCTCGGAGGGGGACCTCACCGGCCATTTCGCCGCCGGGTTCGAACACGTCGCCTATGTCCAGGTGGCCGATCATCCGGGCCGCCACGAGCCCGGGACGGGGGAGATCGCCTACGCCTTCCTCCTTCCCCGTATTCGGGCCTTCGGATACCGCGGGTTCTTCGGGCTCGAATGCACCCCGTCGGAGGGTGCGGCGGCCGCGATCGAGCGTCTCGTCGACCTCGGCCGCGACCTCCCGAGCGGCTCCGAAACTGCTTGACAGCGCGAAGAAGGCAGGGGTAGCGTTGCCGAACCCGCAGTTTTGGAACGTTCCATTCGGGAGGCTGGTGGCGTGAAGATCGGGCTGCTCGGAGCGGGAAGGATCGGCTCGCTCCATGCGAGCAGCCTCTCCGCGGACAGGCGGGTCGAAGCGATCATCGTCGCCGACGTCGACCGGGCTCGGGCCGAAGCCCTCGCCGTCCGCCACGGAGCCGCCGTCGCCGAACCCGACGACCTGTTCGACCGGGTCGATGCCGTGGTCATCGCCTCCAGCACCGACACCCACGTGCCCTACCTGCTCCAGGCCGCCGACCGGGGTATCCCCGCCTTCTGTGAGAAACCCATCGCCTTGGATCTCCCCGCCACCGTCGAGGCGATGGAGGCAACCGAAAGGGCCGGTATCCCGGTCCAGGTGGGGTTCCAGCGCCGCTTCGACCCCGAACACGTCGCCGCCCGTTCCCTCGTCGACTCGGGCGCCGTCGGCGACCTGTATCTCGTCCATTCGATGACCCACGACCCCGAGCCGCCGCCCCGCGACTACATCCCCCGGTCGGGGGGCTTCCACAAGGACACCCTCGTCCACGACATCGACGCCGTCCGCTACGTGACGGGCCGTGAAGTGGTAGAGGTGTACGCCGACGGGGCGGCGCTGGTCGACCCGGTCTTCGCCGAGTTCGGAGATCACGACGTGGCGGTCGTCACCCTCCGCCTGGAAGGCGGCATCCCGGCGGTGCTGACCGCCACCCGTCGCCAACCCCTCGGATACGACGTGCGGATGACCGTGTACGGGTCGAAGGACACCCTCGGGGTCGGCTACGGGCCCGGCCTCCCCATCCACCGGCTGGCCGACGGCACCGTTCCCGAGGACGCCTATCCGAGTTTCGTGGAACGCTTCGCCGATGCCTACCGGGACGAGATGACGGCCTTCGTGGACCTGGTGGAGGGCAGACGGACCACCCCCTGTTCGATACGAGACGCCTACGAGGTGTTGCGGGTGGCCGAGGCGTGTGACCGCTCCTATGCCGAACACCGGCCGGTCGCCGTGGGGGAGGTGTCGTGAGCCTGTTGGACCGTATCGCCGGTGCGCCCATCACCTGGGGTGTGGACGGTTCCCCCGGGTGGGGCTACCTGATGGACCCGGACCGGGTGCTCGGTGAGATGGCCGCCATCGGGCTCACCGCCACCGAACTGGGGCCCGACGGGTACCTGGGTTCCACTCCCGAAGAGGTGTCGGAGCGGGTGCGACGCCACGGGTTGCGGCTCGTCGCTGGTTTCATCCCCGTGGTCCTGTACCGGCCCGACCGGCTCGACGCCGAGATCGCCCGTTTCGACCGAGCCGTCGCCACCCTCGTCGCCGGCGGTGCCGACGTGGCGGTGCTGGGACCGGACTCGGACCTCCCCGGCTACGACACACCGGTCGAGCTGACGGCGACGGAGTGGTCGGTGTTCTTCACCGGGCTGAGTCGGCTCATGGAGGTCGCCGCCGCCCACAGTGTCACCGTGGCGCTCCACCAGCACTGGGGGATGGCGGTGCAGCGACCCGAAGACGTCGAACGCGTCCTCGAATCGTCGTCGGTCGGGTTGTGCATCGACACCGGCCACCTGGCGTTGGCAGGTGCCGACCCGGTGAAGGTGGCGGAGGTCGCCGCCGGCCGAGTCGACCACGTCCACCTGAAAGACCTCGACGCCGCCGTCGCCGAGCGGGTCCGCAGCGGCGAGGTCCCCTTCCGGCAGGCGGTCCTCGACGGGCTGTTCCGTCCCCTCGGCCGCGGCGACGTCGACATCGCCGGTCTGATCCGTGTTCTGGAAGCACAGGGATACCGCGGTTGGTACGTTCTCGAACAGGACACCGCTTTGGACGGTGAGCCGCCGTCCGGGAAGGGGCCGATCGAGGACGCACTGACCAGTGTCGAGTTCCTGCGGGCTCTGGCGGGAGAGCCGCCTCGGCCCGCAGACCGTGGTCGCACGGCGGCCACGGCCGAGAAAGGCCCCGTCACGGGGGCATGACCCATGAGGAGGAGCAGATGAGAAGAAGGGTATGGGTGGCGACCTTCGCCGTCCTGGCCCTCGTGCTGGCCGCCTGTGGAGGTGGCGGCGGCGCCGAGGAGGCCACGACCACCGCTCCCGAGGCTGCGGCCGGTGGCGGCGGTGAGGCTCCGAGTGAGTCGCCGGCCGAGTCGCCCGGTGAGGCACCGAGCGAAGCGGTTTCGCAGCGGGCGTTCCGGTTCGTGGTGGTGTCCCACGGGCAGTCGTCCGACCCGTTCTGGTCGGTGGCGGCCAACGGCGTGCGGGACGCCGCGGCCGACATGGGTGTCGACGTCGAATATCAGGCACCCGGCGCCTTCGACATGGCCGAGATGTCCCAGATCATTGACGCCGCCGTGGCCTCCAAGCCCGACGGCCTGGTGGTGACGATCCCCGACGCCGACGCCCTCGGGCCGTCGATCAGGGCGGCGGTGGAGGCCGGGATCCCGGTGATCTCGATGAACTCCGGCTCGGACGTGTTCGCCGACCTGGGGGTCCTCGTCCACGTCGGACAGACCGAGTACGAGGCGGGCCTCATCGCCGGTCAGCGGATGGCCGCCGAAGGGGTGACGACCGCCCTGTGCATCAACCAGGAGGTCGGCAACGCCGCCCTCGACCTGCGGTGCCAGGGCTTCACCGACGGTCTCGGCGGGACCGTCACCGTCATCCCCGTCGACCTGGCCGACCCGGCCGGTGCGCAGGCGGCGGTGGCCGGTGCCCTCGGTGCCAACCCCGACGTCAACGGGATCCTCACCCTCGGTCCGACCGGTGCCATCCCGACGCTGAACGCCCTCGAGGAGGCAGGCAAGGTCGGGGACATCAAGCTCGCCACCTTCGACCTGGGCCCCGAGGTGCTCCAGGCCATCATCGACGGCAAGATGCTCTTCGCCATCGACCAGGCCCAGTATCTCCAGGGCTATCTGCCGATCGTGCTGTTGACGAAGTACCTCGAGACGGGGGCTCTGCCCCTCGGCTCGGTGGACCGGGTGATCCTCACCGGTCCTCAGATCGTCACGGCCGAGACGGCCGGCGATGTGATCGCCTTCTCCGAGAAGGGTCTCCGGTGACCTGAGACTCGGAGGGTCGGGGTCTCTGGCCCCGACCCTCCGGTCGCTCCGATCCCATCGGTGTGGTGGGATCGGAGGGACCGGAGGGTCCTCGGAGAGGAGGTGAGTCCGTTGGCGGTGAACACACAACCGGCGCCGGCGGCGGCCGACGAGAGGGTGCGTGAGATCGGTGTCCTGTCGAGGTTGCTGACCCGGCCTGAGCTCGGTGCCCTCGTGGCGTTGGTGGTCGTCTGGCTGTTCTTCGCGGTGGTGGCTGCCGACAACAACTTCATCAGCTGGGCGACGGTGGCGGCGATCCTCAACCGGGCCGCCCCGTTGGGGATCCTGGCGATCGCGGTGGCCCTGCTGATGATCGCCGGCGAGTTCGACCTGTCGGTCGGCTCGCTGGTGGGGTTTGGCGGGATGGCGATCATGATGCTGGTCACGCCGGTGGAGGCGGGCGGGTTCGGATGGACGATCCTGCCGGCGATCGGGGTCGCCCTGCTGATCACCCTCGCCACCGGGTTCTTCAACGGTGTGCTGGTGGTGACCACCAAGCTCCCGTCGTTCATCATCACCCTGGGGTCGCTGTTCGTCTTCCGGGGTCTGGCGGTGGCGGTGCCCCGCTCGGCGACGAACCGGACACAGCTCGGTGGTCTCGACAAGGTTCCCGGATACGGACCGGTCGACGCGTTGTTGGGGACCAAGCTAGAGCTGTTCGGGGCGAAGTTCGACGTGGCCATCCTCTGGTGGGTGGGCCTCACGATCGTCGCCACCTGGGTGTTGATGCGGACCCGGGTCGGCAACTGGATCTTCGGGGTCGGCGGAGACAACGTCGCCGCCCGCAACGTCGGCGTCCCGGTGAGCAGGCTGAAGATCGCCCTGTTCATGACGACGGCGTTCGCCGCTTTCCTATCGGCGTTGATCCAGGCGTTCCAGTTCAACGGTGCCGACTCCCTTCGGGGCACCCTGAAGGAGTTCGAGGCGATCATCGCCGTGGTGATCGGCGGGACGTTGCTCACCGGCGGCTACGGGTCGGTGATCGGGGCCCTGTTGGGCACCCTGATCTTCGCCATGGTGCAGCAGGGGATCATCATCACCGGCGTGGACGGGGACTGGTTCAAGGTCTTCGTCGGCGGCATCCTGGTGGCGGCCGTCATCTTCAACAATTTCGTGCGACAGCAGGCGACGAAACGATGAGTGAACCCATCCTCGAAGTCCAGAACATCTCCAAGTTCTTCGGCAGTGTCATCGCCTTGAAGGACGTCTCCATGTTCGTCCGTCCCGGCGAGGTCACCTGTCTGCTCGGCGACAACGGGGCGGGCAAGTCGACGCTCATCAAGGTCCTCAGCGGCGTGCACAAACCCGACGAAGGCGTCTACCGCTATCAGGGCAAGGAGGTGAACTTCTCGTCGCCCCGGGACGCCCTCGACCTCGGGATCGCCACCGTCTACCAGGACCTGGCGATGATCCCCCTCATGTCGATCTGGCGGAACTTCTTCCTCGGTTCGGAACCCACCGTCGGATGGGGCCCGTTCCGCCGCTTCGACATCGAGTTCGCCAAGCGGACCACCCGGGAGGAGCTCGGCAAGATGGGGATCGACATTCGCGACCCCGACCAGCCGGTGGGGACCCTGTCGGGTGGTGAGCGTCAGTCGGTGGCGATCGCCCGTGCCGTCTACTTCGGGGCGAAGGTGCTCATCCTCGACGAGCCGACCGCCGCCCTCGGCGTGAAGCAGGCCGGGGTGGTCCTCCGGTACATCGTCCAGGCGAAACAGCGGGGCATCGGGGTGATCTTCATCACCCACAACCCCCACCACGCCTATCCGGTGGGCGACCATTTCGTGATCCTGCGACGCGGCCAGATCTACGGCGACTTCACCAAAGACGAGATCCCGTTGGAGCAGCTCGTCCAGATGATGGCCGGCGGCGCCGACCTCGAGGTCCTCTCCCACGAGCTGGAGAAGGCGGCGCAGGGCGGCGGCCCCGGATCGGACGAGCTGGAGAAGGTCGCCGAAGGCTTCGACGCCGAGGCACGAGGCGAGACCGATTGACCGCCGCCGCGTCAGGTCTGGCCGGTGAGGCCCCATTGGCGGACCAGCTCCACCGCTTCGGGTCGGAGCTCGATCCGGTAGTGCACGGCCGGCCGCCCGAGGACCACCTGGACCACTGCTTCGGCGAACTGCTCGGAGGGGATCTCCTCCCAGGTCGCCGCCTCGAACCAGTCGGTGTCGGGCGGGTATCCCTGGGCGACGAGGAAAGGCTCGCGCAGCTCCCACTGGGTCGGGCAGACCGCTTCGAGATGGTGGGCGAGCTCGTGGACGACGGTGTGGGACAGCCGCGACGGCGGCCCGGGGATGCCGACGGTGATGGTGCCGGTCAACGCCCGGTACTCGCCCTGTTCGCGGAGGTCCCAGTCCCCTTGCAGGCGGACTTCACCGACGCAGTCTTCGGTGGCGGGGAACGCCTCCCGGAACCGGTCCCAGACGTCTCCCACCAACCCCCGCAGGTCGTCGGGGGTGTTGGCCCCGAAGGTGATCTTCGGTCCGCCACACGCCGAGACGACCAGCGCCAGAGCCACCGCCGGCACCGCCACCCTGAGCATGGCGACAGGATACGAGGAAGACGATGCTGACCGACGAACGTTTCGCTCGACTCCTGGAGGACCGGGCTCGGCGTCCCGAACTCGTCGCCGAGCTGGCCGCACAGCGGAAACGGCGGCCGTTGCTGGGTGCCGACGGCCGGCTCGTGATCGTCGCCGCCGACCACCCGGCCCGCCGCATCCTCCGGGTCGGTGGCGATCCCTTCGCCATGGCAGACCGCCGCCGGCTGCTCGACCGGCTGGTGGTGGCACTCCGCCGTCCCGGGGTGGACGGTGTGCTGGCGACCCCCGACATCGTCGAGGATCTCCTCTTGTTGGGCGAGCTCGACGACAAGGTCGTGTTCGGTTCGATGAACCGTGGAGGCCTGACCGGTTCGGTGTGGGAGCTGGATGACCGGTTCACGGCCTACGACGCCGCCTGGGTCGAGGGGATGGGACTCGACGGCGGGAAGATGTTGTTGCGCCTCGACCTGGTCGACCCGGGAACCAACCTCACGTTGGAGGCGTGCGCCCGGGCCGTCACCGACCTGGCCGCCCGTGGCCTGGTGGCGATGGTGGAGCCTCTCCCCGCCACCCGGGGGGAGGACGGCCGGGTGCGGGTGGTCGGCGACGACGACCGACTGGTCGAGGCGGTCGCCGTGGCGTCGGGTCTCGGCGCCAGCTCCGCCTTCACCTGGCTGAAGATGCCCGCTCCCCGGGACCCGCGCCGGGTGTTCGGGTCCACCACCCTCCCCGTCCTGCTGCTCGGCGGCGACCCGTCGGGCCGGGAGGACGAGCTGGTGGCGGCGTGGCGGGCGGCTTTCGAAGCCCCCAACGTGCGCGGCATGGTGGCCGGTCGCAGCCTGCTCTACCCGGCGGACGGCCGGGTGGAGCGTTGGGTGGATTTGGCCGTGTCGATCGTCCACGGAGAGACATGATGACGCTGCATCGCCCCCATGGTTCGTTGTCCACCGGAGCCGACCCGGTCTCCCTCACGCCGGAGCGGGCAGGCTGGAGCTTCTGCGGACTCCACGTCCTGCGTCTGGAGCCGGGTGAGCGTCGGGTGTTGCGGTTCCCCACCGACGAGGCGGCGGTCGTGCCGCTGTCGGGGGCTTGCGTGGTGGAGACCGAGGTGGCCCGGTTCGACCTGGCGGGGAGGAGGGATCCGTTCGCCGCCGTCACCGACCTCTGCTACGTGGGGTTGGGGACGAAGTTCGAGATCAGGTCGGAGGGAGGCGGAGAGTTCGCCGTGGCCACGGCCCGGGCCACCGAGAGCCGACCCGCCCGGTATTACCCGGCGGCGGACGTGGCGGTGGAGATCCGCGGCTCCGGCCAGGCGACCCGTCAGATCAACGGGCTGTTGTCGGCCGACGTCGACGGACCGCAGAAGTTGATCGTGGTGGAGGTCCTCACCCCCGAAGGGAACTGGTCGTCGTATCCGCCCCACAAGCACGACGAGCTGGCGGCAGGTGAGGTGCCGTTGGAGGAGATCTACTACTTCCGGATCGCCGGCGGGGACGGGTTCGGGTTCCATCGCACGTACACGACCGACGGCGAGATCGACGAGACGGTGACGGTCACCGACGGCGACGTGTTCCTGATCCCCCGGGGCTTCCACGGTCCCTGTGTCGCCGCCCCCGGGTACGACATGTACTACCTGAACGTGATGGCCGGGCCGGCGGAGGAGCGGGTGTGGCTCATCTGCACCGACCCCCGTTACGCCTGGCTGTGGGACGCATGGGCCGGGGTTCCTCCCGATCCTCGGCTCCCGATGACGAAGGAGACGGAATGAGAGACATCACCATCGCCATGGGCGCCAAACACGGTGTGCCCGCCGCCCTGTTGGCGGCGCTGTCCGAGCGGGGAGTCGAGGTGGTCGCCGGCTGTCTCTTTCCCCGGATCGAAGGTCGGGTCGCCCACATCACCGTCTCCGACGACCAGGTGGACCTCGCCACCGAGGTGGTCGTCGACCAGGGGGCGGCGGTCTTGGACGTGCGTGAGGTGATCGTGGTGCCTCGGCAGGGCCGGCCGTCGTTCGCCGAGATGGCCAAGGCGATCTCCGATGCGGGCGCTTCGGTGTACATCGCCTATTTCGGTGCCGAAGGTGAGGTGGTTCTCGGCACCAGCGACTTGGCGTTGGCGAAGGAAGCCCTCGGGCTGGACTGAGGTTTCGCCGTTCGGCGAACCGGTGTGGGACCTTCGGCCATATTCGACCCGCCGGAGTACGACGAAATGTAGTACCATACGTGGCGGCGGCGGCCACGGACCGTTGAATGGTTGCGAAGGTCGCGGAGGTGCCGCATGTCGGCCGATATCTGGATTTTGGTGGGAGTCGCCGCGGTGGGGGTGGCAGCGGTCGTCGGCGCCCTGGTCGTCGCCGTTCGGCGCCGAGGATCGGAGCCGTTCGCCCCGGAGGTCGCCACACCTGTCCGTGAACGCGAGCTCGTCTCGGTGGCCGTACCGGCAGAAGGGCCCACAGAGGAAACGCCACCCGGTCCGCCGGTCGACGACACCCCGACCCAGATCGAGGTCCGGGAGGTCGCCCGGGTCGTCGAGGTGTCTCCGGAACAGGCCGGCGTCACCCGTCGCCAGTTCTTCAACCGGGCCCTCGGTGCGACCTTCGCCACCTTCCTGACCGGGTTCGGTCTGGCGTCGCTGTCGTTTCTGTGGCCGAAGCTGACCGGAGGTTTCGGATCGGATGTGAACGCCGGGAAGGTGGACGAGCTGCTGAAGAAGACGGTCAACGACGACGGCACGATCACGCCCGTGTACCTCCCCGAGGCCAAGGCTTACGTGGTGCCGGCCCCCGACCCGCTCCCCGCCATCTACGAAGGAAAGAACGTGGTGGCCGGCGGGGTGTTCGCCCTCTATCAGCGCTGCACCCACCTCGGATGTCGGGTCCCCTGGTGTGGGGCGTCCCAGGGATTCGAATGCCCCTGCCACGGGTCGAAGTACTCGGTGATCGGCGAATACTTCACCGGCCCGGCCCCCCGCAGCCTCGACCGATTCGTGGTCGAACTGAACGACGCCGGTGAGCTGATCATCAAGACCGGCCAGATCGTCCAGACCCCCCGCCTCGACCGGCTCAACGTGCCGTACCCGCAGGGCCCGTCCTGCATCGACATCTGACCGGCCGTCCGTTCCCGGGACGCCGAGTCGGGGTACCGTGCAACGCTTGGGGGTACCCCGGCGTGGATGAGGCGTGAACGACGAGGCGATCTATCGGACGTTGGCGGCCGACCTCACCCGGTACGCGACCGCGCTGGCCGGCCCAGACGAGGCCGCCGACGTCGTCTCGGCGGTGGTGACCCGGGTTCTGACGCGTCGGGGAGGCCTGGCCGGCCTGCGCGATCCCCGTCCGTACCTGATGCGGGTGATCCTCAACGAGGTCCGGAGCCGCCACCGGACCCGGGCGCGACGTCGCCTCGTGGCGCTGACGGAAGGGCATGACCCGGGGTTCCGAGACGAACCCGATCTGGTCCTCGACCTGGTCGAAGAGCTGCCGCCTCGTCAGCGGGCAGCGGCGTTCTTGGTCTACTGGCAGGGATGCACCCCCACCGAGGCTGCCGAGCTGATGGGATGCCGTCCCGGCACCGTCCGTCGCTACCTGCATCTTGCCCGCCGGAAACTGGAGGAGGCCCTCGGTGAGTGAACGGTTCCGCAACGCCTTTCAGGCCCTCGTCGAGCGTTCCCCCGCCCCTGTCTCTTATACACATCTGACGC
>WFOA01000003.1 GCA_015488325.1 Acidimicrobiia bacterium
GGGGTGGTCCCGGTGGCGGCCGCCAAGGGTTGCATGGCGGCCGCCACCGGGACCACCCCTTCGATGGTGTCTGCGACCGTCGGCTCGACGCCGAACATCGGACCCAGGTATCGGCCCGCCAGGGCGAAGAGCCCCCCGAGCGCCACCCCGGTGACCAGCCCCCATCCGAAGAGCCGGTCGGCGACCGCCCGGGCACCGGCCGGATCCCCCCGACCCACCCGTTCGGCGACGAGGGTCTGGGCGGCGATGGCGAGGGCGTCGACGATCATCGCCAGGAGGAACCAGATCTGGCTGACGATCTGATGGGCGGCGACGGCTTCGGTGCCGATCTCGGCTGCGGCGGCTGTCGCCGCCGTCAGAGCGGCGACCAGGAGGAGGGTACGGACGACGAGCACGGAGCCGACCCGGAGGAAGGGGACGAGCTCCGCCATGGCGGGCCGGTGGGTGACCCAGCCTTCGGTGCGAGCTCGACGGCGGAGGAGGACGAGGAACGACGCCGCCCCCGCCGTCTGGGCGATCACCGTGGCCCAGGCGGCGCCGGTGAGCCCCATCCCCGCCCCGAAGATCAGCAGCGGGTCGAGGATCGCGTTCAGCCCGTTGGCGCCGAGCGCCACGAGCAACGGCGTGCGGGTGTCCCCGAATCCCCGAAAGGCCCCATGCCCGAGGGTGATCACCAACAGGGCGGGGACGGCGAGGGCACGGACGGTCAGATAGGCGACGGCCGGGTCGACGACGTCGGGCCCGGCTCGCATGGCGACGACGAGGGGTCGTCCCGCCACCGCGAGGACGGCGCCTGCCGTGACGCCGATGCCGAGAGCGAGGACGAGCCCCCGGACGACGACTCTGCCCGACTCGACCAGGTCGCCCCGGCCCCGGGCCTGGGCCACCATCGGGGTGGTGGCGTAGGCCAGGAAGTTGAACACGGCGAAGGCGAAGGCGAACAGGGCGCTGTCGATCCCCAGCGCCGCCAGGGGTTCGGTCCCGAGCCTCCCGACGAAGGTGGTGTCCACCAGGGAGAGGAGGGGATCGGCGGCGAGGGCCCCCAAGGCGGGCCAGGCGAGCGCGAAGATCCGTCGGTTCACAGCCGCTTGTCCGGCCACGGGCAGAGGTCGACCAGCTCGCAGTCGGCGCAGCGGGGCGCGCGGGCGTCGCAGACGTCCCGGCCGAACTGGATCAGCCGCATCGACAGCCCTCCCCATTCCGACTCGGGGAAGAGGGCTTTGAGGTCCTGTTCGATCTTCACCGGATCGGTGCTCTTCGTGAACCCCAAGCGGTTGGAGACCCGTTTGACGTGGGTGTCGACGGCGATGGCGGGGCGCCCGAACGCCTCCGCCAGCACCACCGAGGCGGTTTTTCGCCCCACTCCGTGGAGTTTCACCAACTCGTCGATGTCGTCGGGCACCTCGCCTCCGTACCGCGCCGCCAGGTCCTGGGAGAGGGCGATGATCGCCTTCGCCTTCTGCCGGTAGTACCCGGTGGAGTAGACGATCTCCTCGACTTCGGCCGGGTCGGCCGCCGCCAGGTCCTCCGGGGTCGGGTAGCGGCGGAACAGGATCGGCGTCACCCGGTTGACGTTCTCGTCGGTGGTCTGGGCGGAGAGCACGGTGGCGACCAGCAGCTGCCACGGATCCCGGTAGCGAAGGGCGGTGTGGATCTCCGGGTAGCGCCTCTTGAGACGGTTCAGCACCGCCCGGGCACGACCCCGTTCGGCCGGGGTCGGTCGCGTTCCGTCGGCGCGCAGTCCGGGCATGGCGGGCGATCCTACCGGCGGTAGTCTCTGGGGCGGCCATGCCCAGCGACCCACGACCGACCGTGCGCGACCCGGCGACGCTTGCGGAGGTGATCGAACGGATCCGGCGCCACTACGGCGAAGGGTGTTTCGCCTGCGGACGCGACAACCCCATCGGTCTCCGACTGGACGACTTCGCCCTCGACGGCGGCGAGGTCACCGCCCGGTTTCGGCCTCGACCGGAGTACCGGGGCGTTCCGGCCGTCCTCCACGGCGGGGTGGCCGCCACCGCCCTGGACGAGGTGATGGTCTGGGCGGGCGCGCTCATCGAGGACGTGATGACGGTCACCGGGACCATGCAGCTTCGGTTTCGCCGTCCCGTACCCACCGACCGGGAGCTCCGTGTGCGGGGCCGGGTCGTGGACCGGTCCGGTCGCCGCCTCCGGCTCGAAGGCGAGCTCGAATGCGACGGTGCGACCGCCGTCGAGGCGTCGGGCCTGTATCTGGTGTCGGTCGGCGTGGAGGAGCTCTTGTCCCACGGGGCGTGAACCCCGGCGGGTATCCTCCCGGGCCCCATGAGACGCCCCGGCCTCGCCGGCCTCGCCCTCGCGGCTGCGGCCTTCCTGTTCGGTCTCACCTTCGTGGTGGTGAAAGACGCCGTGTCGGAGTTCCCTCCCCTGGCGTTCGTCGGCTGGCGGTTCCTCATCGGGGCCGTCGCCCTCGCCGTCCTCGCTCCACCCCGGGGAGTTCGCCTGTGGCGGGACGGAGCGGTCGCCGGGTCGTTCCTCTTCGCCGGGTTCGCCCTCCAAACGGCCGGGCTGACGGTGACCGGGGCGTCGAACTCGGCGCTGATCACCGGGATGTACGTGGTGTTCACCCCGCTCCTCGCCGCCGCCTACCTGCGGCGATGGCCGTCGCCTTGGGTGGCGGTGGGTTCGGTCGTCGCCTTCATCGGCCTGGCGTTGCTCACCGTGCGAGGTCCGGTCCGGGTCGCCGCCGGGGATCTCCTGACGCTGGGGTGCGCCGTCGCCTTCGCCCTCCACATCGTGGTCCTGGCCCGGCTCGCCCCCCGACACCCGGTCGTTCCCTTCACCGTCGTGCAGCTGTTCGTGACCGCCGTCGCCGGTCTGGCCCTGTCGTGGCCGTTGGAGGGGATGCCGCTGCCTGCGCCGTCGGTGTGGCCGGCCCTGATCCTCACCGGCCTCGTGGTCTCCGCCCTCGCCTTCCTCCTCCAGGTCTGGGCCCAGACCCAGGTGGGCCCGGCTCGGACGGCGATCGTCCTCTCCCTCGAACCGGCCTTCGGCGTCGCCGCCGCCGCCGTCATCCTCGGGGAGCGACTCACCTTCGCCGGCTGGTCGGGTGCCGCCTTGATCCTGGCGGCGATCTACGTCGTCGTCGTCAACGGTCGCGACACCCCGCTCGTCGAAGCCGAGGCCGTCACCGCCGCCCGTTGACCGCCCGGCGCCACATCCGGTTCACGATCCGCAGGGCCGCCAGGATGACGAAGAGACCGAGGGTCAGGGCGGCGGACAGCTCCGGCGCGGCCGTGTAGGGGTTCCGACAGCGGGCGATCCCTCCCGGGCACAGCCCGAAGCCGGTACCGCCACGCGCCAGGTCCAACAGGACGAACAGAGGCACGGCCGCCAGAGCCACCGCTGCGACGACGAGCACCAGCCGTACCAGCCGGAGGAGGGTCATCGAGATCATCAACGTCACGCTAGCGGTCCTGGTTCCGGATCCGGCACCCGGCCCGAGAGGACCGGTACGATGCCCGAAGTGGAGTACTACCGAGAATCCTTCACCCCGGAAGAGGCCGACATCCTCCGGCGGTTCTTCACCAACATCGACCGACCGGTGTTCGCCGTCATCAACCTCCCCGAGGTGGTGAAGGGAGCGCTGTTCGCCCGCTACAGCCGTTCCGCCAAGTCGATCCGGCGACTGTTCCTGGACGAGTTCGTCGGCGACCCCGAGACCGGCATCGACGACATCGCCCGACGGCTGGGCGACGCCACCGTCGGCCTGGAACGTGCCGAACGCCTCTACCGCCGGGTCTTCCACGAGTTCGGGGACGACTCGGTGGCACAGCTCGGAGGGGCTCATCTCGCCTGTGAGCAGGCGTCGAACGTGCTGACCAAGGTCCTCGAATGGGGCCGGCTCGCCGCCTACCTGGAGCAGTCGACCCGGTACATCTTCTACGACACCAAGCTCGGGGGCCGCCACCGCTACTTCGTGCCCGCGGAGGTGGAGGAGACCCCCCTTCGCGACGGGTATGTCCGATTCATGGAGGACCTCTTCGAGACCTACGCCGAGCTGGTCGCCGACATGAAGGAGCGGTACGAGCGAGCTCATCCCCGCGCTCCCGAAGACCCCGTGTCGGTGTGGACGGCGACGATCCGCGCCAAGGCCTGCGACACCGTCCGGGGTCTGCTGCCCGCCGCCACCCTCTCGAACGTCGGGATCTACGCCACCGGGCAGGCCTACGAGATGGCGCTCGTGAGGATGCGGGCGCATCCGCTGCGGGAGGTCCGCGACTACGCCGACCTCATGCTCGTCGAGCTCCGCAAGGTGATCCCCTCCTTCCTCACCCGGGTCGACGTCCCCGACCGAGGGGGTGCATGGTCGGCGTACCTGGCCGACACCGCCCGGCGCCTGGAGGAGGTGGCCGCCTCCATCGACGAGGACCCCCAGCCTCAGGCCGCCGGGGTGACCCTCACCGACTGGGATCCCGAGGCGGAGGTGAAGTTGGTGGCAGCCGCCCTGTACTCGGTGACCGAGCTCCCCGACGCGCGCCTCACCGAGATCGCCCGGGCGATGAGCCCGGCCGAACGAGCCCGGGTCTTGGCGGCGCTGGTCGGCGAACGCGGCAACCGGCGCCACAAGCCCGGACGCGCCATGGAACGCCCCGTCTACCGCTTCGACGTCGTCTGCGACTTCGGGGCGTTCCGCGACCTCCAGCGCCACCGCATGCTCACCTTGGAATGGCAGCGGTGGTCGACCCGCCTCGGGTACGACGTGCCCGACCACATCGTCGAGGCCGGACACGAACGACGGTGGAGGTCGATGATGGAGCGTGCGGGAGAGCTGTACGAGGAGATGCGGGGCTCCCTGGGTCCCACCGTCGCCCAGTACGTCGTGCCCTTCGCGTACCACGTCCGCTTCGTGATGGAGATGAACGCCCGGGAGGCCTTCCACCTCCTGGAACTCCGAAGTCAACCCGCCGGACATCCCGCCTACCGCCGGATCGCTCAGGAGATGCACCGTCAGATCGCCGAGGTCGCGGGTCATCGGGCGATCGCCGAGGCGATGAGGTTCGTCGACTATTCGGCGGTTGCGCTGGAACGCCTGGAAGGCGAGCGCCGTGCAGCCCGGCGGCGCGCCCGGGAAGGCGTTTGAGGGATCAGCCCCGGGGATGCAGCGGGATCCGGAGGACGAGTTCGTCGTCTTCGACCTCCCACCGGGCAGCTCCGATCAGCGAGAAGTCGAGGTAGTCGAGCTCGGCCTGTTCGATCAGGCGTTTGCGTTCCTCACCTGCCACCGGGGGGAGGTTCCGTTCCTTCACGGCGTGGGCGCGTTCCCGGAACCGTTCGATCAGCGCGTCGACGTCGAGGGTTGCCATACGGGAGAGGATAGGGCCGGCGGATCCGGTGGAGGCGAGATGAGCCGATGCGTCGTCTCGGGAGCGTACGCTCTGGGTGATGTTGGAACGACGGCTGGTCATCGTCACCGGGAAGGGCGGTGTCGGAAAGTCCGCCGTGGCGGCCGCCCTCGCCGTGGCAGCTCGACGGCGGGGGAAGAAGGTGCTGGCGGTCTCGATGGTGGGGCCGGGTGACGGCCTCGCCGCGCATCTCGGGACGGGCAGGCTGGCACCGGAGGCCACCGAGCTGCGGCCCGGGCTCTGGGCTCTCCACGTCGACCGGGCCCGGGCCCTCGCCGAATACCTCCAGTCTCAGATGCGCCTCCCCACCATCGCCACCTTCGGTCCGGTGGCACGGGCGTTCGACGCCTTCGCGGCCGCCGCCCCCGCGATCCGCGAGATCGTCGCGATCGGAAAGGTCCTGTGGGAGGTCCGCCGAGGCACCTGGGACATCGTCGTCGTCGACGGACCACCGACGGGTCAGGTCGGGTCGTACCTCCGTGCGGCGAAGACGATCGAAGAGCTGGTTCCGGCCGGCAGGATCGCCGACCAGGCGGGATGGATGGACGAGACCCTCCGGGACCCCGACCACACCTCTTTGGGCCTGGTGACCATCCCCGAGGAGCTGCCGACCGTCGAGTCCGAAGAGCTCCTCGGCTGGCTCGCCCGCGAACAGGTGGTGGGTCATCACCAGATCGTGGCGAATCGGGTCCTGGATCCTCTAGAGGTCCCGGCGACCCTGCCCGCGGGTCCCGCAGGCGACGCCGCCCGGCTCCACCTGGCCCTCTGGGAGGGCCAACGCTCGTGGCTGGAGCGCCTGCCTCCGGACCTCGAGCTGCCCTACCTCTTCGGGCTGCTCACGCCCACCGAGGTCGCCGCCCGGCTGGCCGACACGTGGGAGGCACGATGAGCACCAGGGCTCTGCTCGTCACCGGTGGCGGCGGTGTCGGCAAGACCACCCTCGCTGCGGCCCTCGGGGTCGCCGCCGCCCGTCGGGGGGTACGCACCCTGGTCGTCACCGTCGACCCGGCGAAGCGTCTCGCCGACGCCTTGGGGGCCGCTTCCCTCGGCACCGAGCCCCAACCGTTGGAGGACGAACCGAACCTGTGGGCGGCGATGCTCGACGCCTCGGCCTCGTGGGAGGCGATCGCCCGGAGGCATGCCGACCCGGCCGCCGCCGACCGGCTGATCGCCAACCCGTTCTTCCACGCCGCCACGACCCAGTTCCCCGCCAGCCAGTCCTACGCCGCGGCCGAGGAGGCGGTCACCTTCATCGACGCCCGGGCGTGGGAGTTGGTGGTGGTGGACACCCCACCCGCTGCCGGGGGCATCGAATTCTTCACGGCACCCAAAGCCATCACCGACCTCGTAGGTGGGCGGCTGCTCCGCTGGATGACCGGGGGAAACCTGCCCGGGCGCCGTTTCCTGTTCGACCGGACCGCCCGACCGGTCCTCCGTATCGCCGGGACCGTCCTCGGGACCCAGCTCCTCGACCAGATCGCCCAGTTCTTCATGGATCTACGCACCACCTACGACGGTGTGCGGCGCCGCGCCAAGGAGATCGAGGCGCATCTGCGCCGTGCCCACACCGTCGTGGTGACGACGGCCGACCCCACCCCGTTACGGGAAGCGGTTCGGTTCTTCCGGGAGCTCCCCGACGTGGCCCGCCGCCCCGAGGCCGTCGTGTTCAACCGGACGCTTCCCGAGAGCTGGATCGACGCCGACCCGGGTGGCCTCCCCGAGCCCCTCGCCTCGAACCTCCGGCGTTGGGCGGCCGAGGCCCACCGCCAGCAGGAACTCCGCGCCGAGTTCGCCTCCCGCTACGACACCCGTCTCGCGGTCGTCCCCTGGCAGCCGGAACCACCCACCGACCTCGACGCCCTCGAGCGCCTCGTCAAGGCGTCCGAGGATCTGGAGGAGCTCCTTTCCGCACCCTGGGCGTGATCGCCCAAAGGGGGTCCGTCACGCCATCCCAGGCCCGGGAGGTCTCGTTCCCGTCACGGTCATGCCGCCCGACGGCTCGCCCGTACCCGGATCCGGGGTCTGGATGGGCGAGGCCGAATCCGGAGAACGGTGCCCGACCGGTCCGGTCAGCGAACGGCCCGGGGGCCCAACAGTTCCCGAAGCTCCGCGTAGAGCGCCGACCGGGGCTCCACCCGGTGCTCGTCGGAGAGCCGAAGGACTTTGTGGCCCTTCTCCCCGGTCATGTGGAGGAACACCGGCGACGTCCCCGGATGGTTGCTCAACACCTCCTTCAGGCGCCGCACCAGCTCCGGCGACACCCGACGGGCCGGGACCTCCAACCGAACGGAGTCGTCGTCACGTGCCACCAGCTCTTCGATCTCCCGGGCGATCACCTTCACGTCTTCGCCCCGATGGTCCAACCTGCCTTTGACGACGAGGACCGCGTCTTCGGAGATGAGGTGCCCGACCTCGGCCACGGTGCGGGGAAACACCGTCACCTCCACCGACCCTTCCAGATCTTCGAGCTGGAAGAAGATCATCAGTTCCTGGTTCCGGGTGTACCTCTGGGTGACCGAGGCGACGAGACCTCCGACCGTCACCGACGCGCCATCTTCGAGTTCGAAGAGCCCCGGGATGGTCGTGGTGGTGGCCGCCCGCAGCGACGCCCCGACCGCCAGCAGCGGATGGTCCGAGATGTAGAGGCCCAGCATCTCCTTCTCGAAGGCGAGCTTGGTCTTCTGACTCCATTCGTCGTCGGACAGGTCGAAGGCCCGGGAGCCGTTGGCCGGCTCGTCGTTCCCGAAGAGGCTGAACTGTCCGGCCTCCTCGTTGCGACGCCGCTCGACGATGGCGTCGACGATGTCCATGCAGCTCTCGAACAGGCCCTTGCGGGAATGGCCCAGGGAGTCGAAGGCCCCCGCCTTGATGAGGGACTCGAGGGTCCGTTTGTTGAGCACCCCGAGGTCCACCCGCTCGACGAAGTCGACGAAGTCCGCGAAGGGCCCGTCGGCCCGGGCAGCGAGGATACGTTCCACGACACCCTCTCCGACGTTGCGGATCGCCGACAGACCGAACCGGATCGTTCCTTCGTGGACGGTGAAGTCCATGCCCGAGGCGTTGACGTCGGGGACCAGCACCTCCAACCCCATCGTCCGGCATTCGTTGAGGTAGAGGGCCGTACGGTCCTTGTCTCGCTTCGTCGCGGTGAGCAACGCCGCCATGTACTCGGCCGGGTGGTGGGCCTTCAGCCAGGCGGTCTGGTAGGCGACCAGGGCGTAGGCGGCGGAGTGGGACTTGTTGAACCCGTATCCGGCGAAGGGTTCGATGGCGTCCCACAGTTCGTGGCCCAGGGTCTCGGGATGTCCCTGCGACACACAGCCGGCGACGAACTTCTCCTTCTCGGCCGCCATCACCGACTTGATCTTCTTCCCCATCGCCTTGCGGAAGTTGTCGGCCTCGGTCATCGTGTACCCGGCGATCTCCCGGGCGACCTGCATCACCTGTTCCTGGTAGACGATGATCCCGTAGGTCGACTCGAGGAACGGCTTGGTGGCCGGATGCGGGTAGCTCACCGGCTTACGCCCGTTCTTTCGGTCGGCGTACTCGTAGTGCATGTTCTGACCCATCGGTCCGGGCCGGAACAGGGCGTTGGCGGCGACGATGTCGTCGAAGGTGTCGGGGCGGATCGCCCGGAGCAGCGACCGCATCGCCGACCCTTCCAGCTGGAACACACCGACCGTCTCCGCCCGCCGGATCAGTTCGAAGGTCTTCGGGTCGTCGAGGGGGACCGCGTCGATGTCGATCCGCTCCCCGGTCGACTCTTCGATCAGCTCCAGGGCCCGTTCGATGATCGACAGGTTCCGCAGACCCAGGAAGTCCATCTTCAGTAGCCCCAGGGCCCCGACCGCCCCCATCTCGTACTGGGTCACCACCTCGGCGTCTTCGCCTTTGCGTTGCACCGGGACCAGCTCGGTGAGGGGCTGGGGGGAGATCACGACGGCGGCGGCGTGGATCGAATCCTGGCGGCGGAGGCCTTCGAGGCCCCGAGCGGCGTCGATGACCCGCTTCACCTCGGGTTCGGTCCGGTAGGCCTCCCGGAGTGGTGCGGCGTTGGCGTACCAGTCCCGGAGGACCGGGTCGGCGTCGCCGGGGAGCGGCTCGAGCACCTGGGCGAGGGATGCCTCCTTGCCGAGGATCGGAGGCGGCATCATCTTGGCGATCCGGTCGCCCAGGCCGTAGGGGTAGCCGAAGACCCTGGCGGCGTCCCGGATCGCCTGCCGGCCTTTGATGGTGGAGAAGGTGACGATCTGGGCGACGTGGTCGGACCCGTACTTCTCGGCGGCGTACCGGATCATGTCGCCCCGGTAGCGTTCGTCGAAGTCCATGTCGATGTCGGGCATCTCCTTGCGGCCCGGGTTGAGGAAACGCTCGAAGATGAGTCCGAAACGCAGAGGGTCGAGGTCGGTGATGCGTAGGCAGTAGGCGACGATCGACCCGGCGGCCGATCCCCGACCCGGCCCCACCCTGATCCCCCGCTCCCGGGCGTAGCGGATGAGATCCCAGACGATGAGGAAGTAGGCGGGGAAGCCCATCTCGCCGATGATCTTCAACTCATGCTGGATCCGCTCCCGGACCTCTTCGGGGAGGGGGTCGCCGTACCGCTCCCGGGCTCCCTCGTAGACGAGCCGTTCCAGGTAGGTGGCCTCGGTCTCGCCTTCCGGCACGGGGAACTCCGGCAGATGGATCTTCCCGAACTCGAGGCGGACGTCGGCCCGTTCGGCCACCGCCAGCGTGTTGTCGCAGGCCCCGGGGAACTCGTCGTCGGGGAAGAGCCGGCGCATCTCCGCCGCCGTCTTCAGATAGAACTCCTGGGCGTCGAACTTGAACCGGTTTTCTTCGTCGATGGTGGCCCCGGTCTGGATGCAGAGGAGCACATCGTGGGCTTCCCATTCTTCGCGCCTCGTGTAGTGGGCGTCGTTGGTCGCCAGCAACGGGGCGCCGATACGGCGGGCGATGTCGAGGAGGTCGCCCATGATCCGCCGTTGGGATTCGAGGCCGTGGTCTTGGATCTCGATGAAGAAGTTCTCACGGCCGAAGATGTCCTGGAGCCGGGCGGCGTTGGCGAGGGCGGTGTCGAAGTCCCGCACGGTCGCCCCGGTCCCTTCCTCCCGCCCGGCGTCGGGAGCCAGATGGTGGGCGACCGGCCCGCTGAGACACCCCGACGTGGCGATGATGCCGTCGGCGTGTTCCGCCAACAGCTCGAAGTCCATCCGCGGCTTGTAGTAGTAGCCCTCGAGGAACGCTCGACTGGAGAGCTTCATCAGGTTCCGGTAGCCGACCTCGTTCTCGGCGAGCAAGGTCATGTGGTGGCGGATGTTCTCGCTCCGGCTGGGACGGTCGAACCGGGATCCCGGAGTGACGTAGGCCTCGATCCCGATGATCGGTTTGATGCCCCGGGCGGTGGCCGCCTCGTAGAAGTCGACCACCCCGTACATCACGCCGTGGTCGGTGATCGCCACCGCCGGCTGGCCGTCGGCGGCGGCTGCCTCCACCACGTCGACCACCCGGGCCGCGCCGTCGAGCATGGAGAACTCGGTGTGCAGATGGAGGTGCGCGAACCGGTCCCGAACTACAGCCATGTGATTCCGTCGAAGTTAGCACCGGGCCGATGCGGCTTCCACACCGCGAAAAGCCTCCCCTCAGCGTGCCATCACCGATGCCACCGCCGCCACCGCCACGAGGACCGGGACCGCCAGATACACGGCGACCGCCCGGCCCCGCCCCATCCGGGCCCAGACGTCCCCGATGACGTACCCGGCGACGAGGCCACCGAGGTGTGCCTGCCAGGAGATCCCGCTGATGACCAACGGCAACACGGCGTTGATACCGAGGAGGAAGAGGAGCTGGGAGAGCAGGTACCGGCCGTAGGCGGTCCTCCGATGGCGGACCGCCCCCGCCAACCACACCCCGAACAGTCCGAAGATCGCACCCGAAGCCCCCACTCCGACATCTCGGAGCGAGCCGAGGTGGAAGGCGAAGGCCGAACCGGCCGTGGCCGCCGCCAGGTACAGGGCGAGGAAGCGGACACCGCCCGCCTCCCGCTCGATCTGGGGTCCGAGGACCCAGAGGGCCCACATGTTGAACGCGATGTGCATGAGGTTGGCGTGGAGGAGCACGACGGTGACCATGCGCCACCATTCGCCGGCCGCGACGTCCAGGTTCGACATGGCGAGACGATCACCGAGTTCGTGGCCCAGCCCGGGCAACGCGAAGGTGAGGAGGAACACGGCGACGGTGACCGCCACGATCCCCGTCGTCACGGGCGCCCCCCTCCGGACGGCGCCGCCCCAGTTCCGCCGCACATCCACCGTCTGCTGGGTTCCCAAGGAACGTACGCATTCCGGGCAGCGTTGGCCGACCGCGGCGTCCACGGAACATTCGCCGCAGATGGGGCGCCCGCAATGCGAACAGGCCAGGTAGGTCGTCCGATTCGGGTGCCGGTAGCAGACCGGTGCCGTCTCCACCGGACGCTCGTAGCTCATGGCCTGCACCCTACCGAGCCGCCTCCGATATCCCACAACGCGCCGCTCCCCCGCCCCTATCCTCACCTCCGTGCCCGTCGTCGGAGTGCTCACCGCCGGAGGAGACTGCCCCGGGCTCAACGCCGCCATCCGCGCCGTCGTCGTCCGGGTGGTCGCCGAACGGGACGGACGGGTCGTCGGCATCCTCAACGGGTGGGAAGGCCTCATGGAAGGGACCGTGCGACCGCTCGGGCGCGACGACGTCCGGGGCATCCTCGCCCGGGGCGGCACCATCCTCGGCACCTCCCGCAAAGACCCCTACCTCCACGGCGAAGGACTCGCCTCGGTCCTCCCCACCCTCGAAGCCGAAGGCATCGACCGGCTCGTCGTGATCGGCGGCGACGGCTCGCTGCGCACCGCGGCGCGCCTCGCCGACGAAGGCGTCTCGGTGGTCGGCATCCCCAAGACGATCGACAACGACATCGCCGGCACCGACTACTCGTTCGGGTTCGACACCGCCATCCAGGTGGTCTCCGACGCCATCGACCGCCTCACCACCACCGCCGAAGCCCACCACCGGATCATCGTCTTGGAGGTGATGGGCCGCACCACGGGCTGGATCGCCGTGTACGGAGGGATCGCCGGCGGAGCCGAGGCGATCCTCGTCCCGGAAGAACCCTACGACCTCGCCGACCTCGCCGGCCGTCTGCGCCGACGCCACGAAGCGGGTCACACCTATTCGATCGTCGTCGTCGCCGAAGGGGTCCCCGACCCTTCGGGGGCCGAGACCCTGGCCGGCGTCGACGCGTACGGCTTCGCCCGCCTGGGGGGTGTCGCCACCGTGATCGGCCCGGCCTTGGAACGTCTGACCGGCTACGAGACCCGCGTCACCATCCTCGGCCACCTCCAACGGGGCGGGACCCCCACCGCCTTCGATCGGGTGCTGGCGACCCGGATGGGGCTGGCGGCCGCCGAAGCCTGCCTCGCCGGGGCCTCGGGGGTGATGGTGGGGGTACGAGGTTCGACCCTCACCACCACCGACCTCTGGGAAGGCTGTGCAGAGCCTCGTCTCGTCCCCGCCGACCTCCTCGCCCAGGCCCGCTGGTTCTTCGCCTGAGACTCAGTCGCCCCCGAGGGCGTCGAGGACGGCGGCGAGGTCGGCTGGCAGGGGTGCCTCGAAGGTGAGGCGTTCACCGGTGCGGGGATGGTCGAAGACGAGCCGGGCGGCGTGGAGGAAGAGCCGGGGGACCTCGATCGGATCGGGACCCCGCCCGTACCAGGGGTCTCCGACCACGGGATGGTCGATCGCGGCCAGATGCACCCGGATCTGATGGGTGCGTCCGGTCTCCAGGGTGACCTCCAGCAGGCTCACACCGGCCTCGGGGAAGTTGCGAAGGCACCGGTAGTGGGTGACGGCCGGTTTGCCGCCGGGCGCGACCCGCCGCCGCCCCGGATGAGACGGGTCCGCTTCGATCGGTGCTTCGACCGTCCCTCGGGGGACGTCGAACACGCCCCGCACCAGCGCGAGGTAGATCCGGTCGATACGCCGTTCGGCGAGCTGGCGGCGCAGCTCGGTGAACGCCTCGGGGGTTCTGGCGACGACCAGGAGCCCGGAGGTGTCCCGGTCGAGCCGATGCACCAGCCCCCATCGCCCCTCGTCCCCCACCCCTTCGATGTCACCGAACCGATGCAGCAGACCCCCGGCGAGGGTGCCCCGAGTCCGTCCCGCTCCCGGATGGACGACCAGCCCGGCGGGTTTGTCGACGACGACGACGTCTTCGTCGGCGTAGACGACGTCGAACTCCACCGGCTCGGCCACCACCCCCGGCTCGACCTCGGGGGTCGGACAGGTCACGGTCTCCCCGGCTCGGACCCGTCGCCGTGCCTGTACCGTCTCTCCCGCCAGCGTCACCTCACCGGACTCGCACCATTGCCGGGCCCGGGACCGGCTCACCCCGGCGAGGCGTGCCACGATCCGGTCGACCCGTTCCCCGTCGAGCTCGTCAGGGACGACGAAGGTCAGCGGCTCCGCCATGCCGCGATCATGAGGAGGGCGACACCGAACGTGATCGCCGTGTCCGCCAGGTTGAACACCGGGAAGTTCGGGAGCTGGATCCAGTCGACCACCGCTCCGTCGAACAACCCCGGGCCCCGGAGCACCCGGTCGGTGAGGTTGCCGAGGGCCCCTCCGGCGATGAGACCGAAACCGACGACCTCGCCCAGGGGGCGCGGCCGCAGGAGCGCACCCACCGTCAAGGCGACGGCGGCGATCGCCGCCAACCCGAGGAAGAAGCCGGCCCCCTGGAACAGGGAGAACGACGCCCCCGTGTTCTCGGCGTAGGTGAAGGTGAGGACCCCCGGGATCACCCTCACGGGAGCGCCGATGTAGCCGGGCGCGATCGCCTTGGTCGTCTGGTCGACCACGAGGACGGCGACGGCCGCTCCCAGCCCGACGGCGAGCCGGCGGGTCAGCGTTTCGCCGCGCACTCGACGCACAACGTGGTGTACGGCAGCACCTCCAGACGGGTCACCGGGATGTCGGCGCCACACCGCTCGCACGTCCCGTAGCCGCCGGCGTCCATGCGTTCCAGGGCGTAGTCGACCTGGGCGAGGAGGTCGACGGCGTTGCGCTCGATCGACAGCTCCTTTTCGTACTCGAACGCCATGGACCCCGCCTCGGCCGACGCCGGATCGGGACTTCGATCCGCGGCCGCCTGGGAGAGTCTGGCCTGCTCGAGCTTCGTCCGGCGATCTTCGATGAGCTCGGCCAGGCGGTGCCGCTCGTCGACGAGGGCTTTGCGGAGCCGAGCCAGGGTCGAATCTGCGAGTTTGCGGGGCATGGTTCCTCCAGCGGAGGCGACAACATACCAGGCCCCGTCGACCGAACGCGCCGCCGCCCTCGACGGGCGTCACGATCCGAACCGTCGCACCACCTCCGAGGGTGCCATCCCCCGAACCAGGAACGTCTTCCGTCGGGAGGTCGTCCCTCCGACCGGCTCCACCGTCGTCCCCAGCCGCCGGCCGAGGATGCGGGCGACCGCGGCGGTGGCACGGCCCCGTTCGGCGGGGGCGGCCACCCGCACCTTGAGGGCGTCACCGTGCGGGCCGTCGATCCGATCCCGTGACGAGCCGGGCACGACCCAGACGACCAGACGGGTTCCGGCGTCGTCGGCTCGCACCCAGGGCGGAAGAGACATGGCTCCATTGTGGCGGCGGTGGGACGGGACCGCCCACGCGGGGCGGTAGCATGCCCCGTCTCCAGGAGGACCCGTGCCAGAGCGCTCATCAGATTTCCGGCGAGTCGACCCGGCCGTCGATCTCCACACCCTCGACGCCGAGATCCTCGAGCTGTGGGACCGCATCGACGCGTTCCGACTGTCGGTCGAGCGCCGACCCCTGGAGGCCGAGTACACCTTCTACGACGGCCCGCCGTTCGCCACGGGAAGCCCCCACTACGGCCACATCCTCGCCGGGGTCATCAAAGACATCGTCCCCCGCTACTGGACGATGCGTGGCCGCCGCATCGAACGACGGTTCGGATGGGACACCCACGGACTGCCGGTGGAGATGGAGGTGGAGAAACAACTCGGGATCAGCGGACCCCGCCAGATCGCCGAGTTCGGCGTGGCGCGCTTCAACGAAGCCTGCCGGGCCATGGTCGAACGCACCACCGAGGAGTGGGAGGAGATCACCCGTCGGATGGGCCGGTGGGTGGACTTCGAGAACGACTACAAGACCATGGACCTCGACTTCATGGAGAGCGTCTGGTGGGTGTTCCGTCGCCTCTGGGACGAAGGCCTCATCTACCGGGCCTTCAAGGTGCTGCCCTATTCGTGGGGTGCGGCGACGCCGCTGTCGAACTTCGAGCTCAACCTGGGCGGATACCGGGAGGTCGAAGACCCGGCGGTGACGGTGCGGCTCGAGGTCCTGGAGGGGAACGACGCGGTCCGCCGCGGCGACCACCTGCTCATCTGGACGACGACACCCTGGACGCTGCCCGGGAACCTGGCCGTCGCCGTCGGCGAGGACATCGACTACGTCTGCGTCGATCGAGACGGCGACCGCTATTGGGTGGCGGCGGAACGGGTCGATGCCCTGTGGGACGACCAGCCCCCCGTCGTCGACCGGGCCCAAGGTGCCGACCTCGTCGGTGTCTCCTACGACCCTCCCTTCCCCTACTTCGAGGAGGAACGGGACCACGGGGCGTTCCGGGTGATCGCCTCCGAGTTCGTCACCACCGACGAAGGCACCGGCCTCGTCCACATGGCCCCCGCCTACGGGGAGGAGGACTTCTACGCCCTGCAGGCGGCGGGCCTGGACGTCCTCGTCGACCCGGTCGACGCCGAAGGCCGCTTCACCGAGGCGGTGCCCGACGTGGCCGGCCTCAACGTCAAGGACGCCGACCCGATCCTGATCGACCTCCTCCGCAAGTCGGGCAAGCTGTATCGGTCGGAGCGGATCCGGCACCCCTACCCCTTCTGCTACCGCACCGACACCCCCCTCATCTACAAGGCGATCCCGACCTGGTTCGTGAACGTGGAGCGCTTCCGCGACCGCATGGTGGAGCTGAACCGGAACATCCACTGGGTTCCCGAATACGTCGGCAGCAGGCGGTTCGGGAACTGGCTCGAAGAGGCCCGGGACTGGGCGATCAGCCGCAACCGCTATTGGGGTTCGTGCATCCCGGTGTGGGAATGTGACTCCTGCGGCGACCAGGTCTGCGTCGGGGGCATCGACGAGTTGGAGCAGCTCAGCGGAGTCCGACCCACCGACCTCCACAAGCACGTGGTCGACGAGATCACCTGGGCGTGCGGGTGCGGTCGAGGGACCATGCGGCGGGTACCCGAGGTGTTGGACTGCTGGTTCGAGTCGGGTTCGATGCCGTACGCCCAGATCCACTACCCCTTCGAGAACCGGGATCGGTTCGAGCGGGGCTTCCCCGCCGACTTCATCGCCGAAGGTCTCGACCAGACCCGAGGGTGGTTCTACACGTTGATGGTCCTCGCCACCGCCCTGTTCGACACCGAACCGTTCCGCAACGCCGTCGTCAACGGGCTCATCCTCGCCGAGGACGGGCGGAAGATGTCGAAGAGCCTCAAGAACTACCCGGACCCCTCCCACGTCCTGGACGAGTACGGTGCCGATGCCCTCCGTGCCTACCTCATCACCTCGCCGGCGGTCCGGGCCGAGCCGTTGCGGTTCTCCGAAGAGGGCGTGCGTGAAGTCGTCCGAACGGTGGTCCTGCCCCTGTGGAACGCCTTCTCGTTCTTCACCACCTACGCCGAAGCCGACGGGATCACCCTGGAGGACCTCCGTTCGGCGCCGCCGCCTTCGGAACGCCCCGAGATCGACCGGTGGATCCTCTCGATGCTCCAGAGCCTCATCGCCGAGGTCAACGAGCAGATGGAGGGCTACTACCTCTACGCCGTCATCCCGCCGACCCTCGGGTTCATCGACCACCTGACCAACTGGTACGTCCGCAGGTCGCGGCGTCGGTTCTGGCGAACGAGGACGGAGGACGACCGGGACAAGTTCGCCGCCTTCGCCACCCTGTACGAGGTGCTCACCACCTTCTCCAAGGTCCTCGCCCCGATCCTCCCCTTCGTCACCGAACGCATCTACCAGGACCTGGTCGTCCGGCCGGGAGCCGCCGACGGCGTCGAGTCGGTCCACCACGCCGACTTCCCCGAGGCGGACCACGAGCTGATCGACACCGAGCTGGAGGCGGCGGTGGCGACGGTACGGGAGGTGGTTCGTCTCGGCCAGCGCCTCCGCAAGCAGGAAGGTGTCCGGGTCCGCCAGCCCCTCCCCGCCCTCACGGTGCTCACCACCGACCCGGACGTGGTCGCCGCGGTCACCTCCCACACCGGGCTCATCCTCGACGAACTCAACGTGAAACGCCTCGACGTCCGGTCCGACGAGTCGGCGCTGGTCGAACTCGAGGCGAAGGCCGATTTCAAGCGTCTGGGGCCTCGCCTCGGGGAGAAGGTGAAGGCGGTGGCCGCGGCCCTCTCGGCGCTCCCCGGCGAAGAGGTCCAGGCCCTGGCCGAAGGCCGGCCGGTGACGGTGGCGGGGATCGAAGTCGGGCCCGAAGACGTCGTGATTCGACGCAACCCCCGGCCCGGGACGGCCGTCGCCAGCGGAGACCGACTCTCGGTGGCCCTCGACACCAGCGTCGACCACGAGCTGGCGGTGGAGGGTGCAGCCCGGGAGCTCGTCGCCAGGATCAACCAGCTTCGCCGGGAGGCGGCCTTGGCGGTGACGGACCGGATCGTCCTCGTGTGGTCGTCCGACGACGAGGTGATCCGAGAAGCCTTCACCCGACACCGGGAGACGATCGCCCAAGAGGTGTTGGCGGACGAGATGCGGGAGGACACGGCCGCGGGCGAGCTCATGGACGTGGCCGGACGGACGGTCCGCCTGTCGGTCGCCCGGGCCTGAAGCTCAGTCCCGTTCCCAGGGGCGCCGAGCCGGCGGGGCCTCCGACTCGTCGGCGACCTCGGGCTCTTCGTCCCCGCCGTCGCCTTCGTCCGTCTCCGCCGGCGACGTGGCCCACACCTGCCCCACCTCCGGCGGTGTCTCCTCCGCATCCGCCGACTCGTCGGCGGCGTCGTCCTCCACCTCCGACGCCACCGGTGTCGCCGCGTCGAGATCCGCAGGTCCTTCCTCCGCCTCCGGCTCGTCCCCTCCGACCTGGGAGAGGGCCTCTCGAGCCGCCTCGTCCATGGCGTCGAGGTCGCCGGTGATCGATTCGGCGAGGGTCTGCACCCGATTCCGCAGCTCGGCGATGACCTCCCGGAGACGGTTGATCTCCTCGGCCGCCGTCTGACGTTCCCGATCGCGCTGGACGGTGAGCTCGTCGGCCTGGCTCCGAGCCTCGGCGAGGATCCGCTCCGCCTCCTGGCGTGCCTCGGCCACCAGCTCGTCGGCGGACCGTTGGGCGGCGAGCAGCGCCCGGGAGATCGCCCGTTCGGCGTCCCCCTTCTCGGCGACCTCGCTCTCCAGGGCGGCGATCCGTTCCTGGGCCTCTCTGAGCCGCTGCTCGTAGGAGGCGAGGGTCGTCACCACTTCGTCGAGGAAGTCGTCGACCTCGTCGAGGTCGTAGCCGCGCAGGGCGGTACCGAAGGTCTTCTGCTGGACGTCGATCGGCGTCAGCGCCATTGCAACTCCTGGAGTGGTCGCGATCAGGATACGGCCCGGCGGGTTCGTCACCAAGGACACCGCCTGCCGGTGTCGTGTCGGCCGGACATCAGCAGATCGCCCGCTGCAGCAGCGAGATGGCGAGCAGCAGGACCAGGGGTGACAGATCGAGCATGGCCGGTCCCATCCTCACCCCCGGGAGGATCCGCCGCAGAGGCAGGATCACCGGATAGATGATCCGGTCCAAGAAGACCACCAGCCGAGCCAGAGGGTGGGTGGAGGGGATCCGGACCCAGCTCAGGATCACCCAGGCCAAGACCGCGAAGCTGTAGAGACGTAGCGCCACGCATACGAGCTCGATCATCGGTTCAGTCTTCGATCGGCAGCTCGTAGGCGCCGAGGCTGGCCAGCCTCCGTTTCTCGGCGATGGTCAAGGTCGTCTGCGGAGGAAGCACGAGGACCAGTCCCTCCCCCACCTTGCGCATCGTTCCGTCGAGGGCGTAGATGAGGCCCGACGAGAAGTCGATCACCCGTCGCACCAGGTCCGGGCTGGCGATCCGCAGGTCGAGGACGACGGGGATGCGGTCCCGCACCCGGTCGGCCAGGATCTTGGCGTCGGCGAACTCCTCGACCACCAGGATGTCCGACTGGGTCTCGGTCACCCCCACCGTCCGCACTCCCCGGGTTTCGGGGCGGAGGGCGGTGACCCGGGTGGAGGCGGCCGGCGGCTCGACCCGGCGGCCTTCGACGTGGCCCATGTTCGGGCGGATGTGGGTGGTTCCCGTGCGGGTGGCCGGGCGGCTCGGCGGGAGCGGCGCCTCGCCCGGACCCACCTCGGGCTCGGCCGCCGAGGTGTCCTCGTCGACCAGACCCAGATACACGAGAGCTTTTGACAACAGCGATGACATATCGACCTCAGGCGTCAAAGATAGCCCGTCCGACGCGGATGTACGTGGCACCTTCCTCGATCGCCACCTCGAAGTCGTCCGTCATCCCCATCGACAGCTCGACGACGCCCGGGTGACGGCGGGCGATCCGGTCCCGAACGGTTCGCAGCCGGGCGAAGTACGGACGGGCCATTTCGGGGTCGTCGACGATGGGGGCGATCCCCATGAGGCCCACCACGGGGACGCCGAGTTCGATGAACCCGTCGACCGCCGCCTCCACCCCGTCGAAGGGGACGCCGTGTCGCTGCGGCTCGCCCGACAGGTTCACCTCGACGAGGGCCGGGGGCGGCCGGCCGGGCCCCTTCATCCATGCCGCGGCGAGATGGGGACGGTCGAGGGAGTGGAGCAGCACGACGACGGGGCGCACGATCCTCACCTTGTTCGTCTGCAACGCCCCGACGAAATGCCACCGAATGTCGTCGGGCAGGGCCGGCACCTTGTCGCGCAGCTCCTGGGCCCGGTTCTCCCCGAAGTCGCGGTGGCCCTGGTCGTAGAGACGGCGGATGTCGTCGACGGACCGGTTCTTGGTCACCACGACCAGGGTGATCTCGGCGGGGTCGCGTCCCGCCCGGCGGGCAGCCGCCGTCATCCGCTCGGCCACGGCGTCGAGGCTCACGCCGCCCTCCATCCGATCGTCGCCATGCGGGCGGTGTCACCCCGGCGCCGGTGGGAGTAGGTGTCGGGACCGTCGAAGGTGCATGGCCCCACCACCTCGACCTCGCCGACCCCTCCCTCCCGGAGGCGGGCGGCGACGGCCCCCCGCAGATCGACCGACCGCCGACCGTCCCGGGTCCGCGCCTCGAAGCCCCCGAACCGCGCCACCACTTCCGGACCGACCTCGTAGCAGCACGGCCCGATGGCCGGACCGATCGCCGCCCGCCGGGGTTGGATGCCTTCGCGC
>WFOA01000004.1 GCA_015488325.1 Acidimicrobiia bacterium
GCGCGTGGGGGACTTCCCCCTCGGGGAGGGGGAAGAACTCGGACGGCGTACTCTTCTCCCCCCGTGAAGCGGAGCGGAACGGGGGGAGGGGACCGCCGGGCCGCTAGGCCCGGTGGTGAGGGGGGCAGAACCAGCGCCTCGCGGCGGGGGCGCGAAATTTTGGAACGGAACGCGAAAAAACGGCTCCGGAAACGGGGGTGCGCACAGGTCGGGTCCGGTACATTGGCGTCGTCGCACCGGGGAGACCCGGAGCGGCACCGGGAACGGAACCGGGAGACCGGTCCCAGACCCGGAGGCCTCGGCTCCTCGGATCTTCGGACCCAAGGGGTGGGGGCCAGGGCCCGGAGTCGGCGCCGGCTTCGGACCCGTCCCTCGTACGAGGGTGGATGTCTGAGCCATCCGCTTCGGCGGGTGGTGAGACACCCAGCGGCCTTCGGGTCGCACGGCGAGGCTCCGGCCTCGCAACGCGGAGCTCTCACGGGCTTCGCAGCGGTGCCGCAAGGCATCGCACCTCCCGCCAGCGGGAGCGAACCGGCAACGGTTCATCCCGACGGCAGGGGTCCGAGGAACCCCGAGAGGGTGGAGGTTTCGGCCGAAGCTCCCTCGGGGTTTCTCGCGTCCTAGGTGCGGTCTGGGCGACACGACGCCTAGCAGGGGGATACGATCCCTGTCCGTATGGGATACCCACGACGCCTCCTCAGCCCCGGCGAAGAGGTCATCCGCGAGTTCCGGCCCCACTGGCAGTTCCTCGTCGTTCCCCTTCTCGTCACCGTCGGAGCGGTCGCCGCCGGGGTCGGCGTCGCCGTCTTCACCGAAGGCACGGCTCGGAACGTCCTGTTCGCCGTCGTCGGGGCCCTCTGGCTGATCCTGGTGGTGCGCCGCGTCCTCGAATGGCTCACCACCCAGTACGTGATCACCAACGAGCGGGTGATCTTCCGGGCGGGCATCCTCGCCCGGCGCGGCAAAGAAATCCCCCTCGAGGTGATCAACGACGTCTCGTTCCAACAGTCGTTCTTCGAACGGATCGTCGGTTCGGGGGATCTGCTCATCGAGTCGGCGGGGGAGATGGGCCAGAGCCGCTACACCGACATCCCCCATCCCGAGGAGCTCCAGTCCCTCATCTACCAGGTGCGGGAGACCCGGACGATCGCCCTGTCGGGTGCATCGTCGACTGCGACGGAGCTGGAGACCCTGGCCCGGCTCCGGGACCAGGGTGTGCTGACCGACGAGGAGTTCGAGAAGCAGAAACGCCGCCTGCTGGGCGACGGTTGAGGCGAAAGGAGGCCGGATGACCCACATGATGGACGATTTCCCGCTGCTGCTGTCGACGCTGTACGACCGGGCGGTGCGGATCTTCGGGGACCAGGAGATCGTGTCGGTCGAGTCGGACCGCGCCGTCGTCCGCTACACCTACGCCGACGCCGACGACCGTCTTCGCCGGCTCGCCACCGCGTTCGAGACCCGTCTGGGGGTGGGCCGCGGCGGCGTGGTGGGCACCTTCGCCTGGAACAACCGCCGACACCACGAACTGTATTGGGCGACCGCCAACACGGGCCGGATCTGTCACACGCTCAACATCCGGCTGTTCCCCGACCAACTCGTCTACATCGTCAACCACGCCCAGGACGAGGTGATCTTCGTCGACCCCGACCTGGTCCCCCTCGTCGAACGGATCGCCCCGCAGCTCGAAACCGTCCGCCACTACGTGGTGATGGGCCACGAAGTGGGGGACACGTCCCTCCCCAACGTGGTCGCCTACGAGGAGCTGATCGACGGGGTCGAGCCGGCCGGTGCCTGGCCGCTCCTCGACGAGCGGTCGCCGATGATGCTGTGCTACACGTCGGGCACCACCGGCAACCCGAAGGGTGTCGCCTACACCCAGCGCTCCACCTACCTCCACACGATCTCCAACCTCGCCAACTTCTCGATCACCGCCGCCGACAACGTCCTCCCGGTGGTGCCCATGTTCCATGCGGCCGCCTGGGGCTATCCGTTCATGGCGACGACCGTCGGGGCGAAACTCACCTACCCGGGCCCCGATCTCAGCCCGGAAGGTCTGGTGAGGCTGTTCGAACAGGAGAAGGTCACTTTCTCGGCCGGGGTGCCGACGGTGTGGCTCGGCATCCAGCACTACCTCGACGCCCATCCGGAAGCGGACGTGTCGTCGATCCGTGGCTTCCTGTGCGGCGGATCGGCCGTGCCGCGGGCGATGATCGACTGGTACTGGCGGAACCGCGGGATCAGGGTCGTGCAGGGTTGGGGGATGACCGAGACCAACCCGGTCGCGTCGGTGGCGTTGTTGAAGCCGGAGATGGAGGAGTGGGAGTTCGAACGTCAGCTCGACGTGATGGAGACGGCGGGCCTGCCGATCCCCGGTCTGCAGGTGAAGATCGTCGACGACGAAGGCAACGAGCTTCCCCACGACGGCGAAGCCTTCGGTGAGCTGCTCATCCGAGGCCCGTGGATCGCCGCCGAGTACTACAAGGATCCCCGCAGCCCGCAGTCCTTCGTCGACGGTTGGCTCCGGACCGGGGACGTCTGCAAGATCACCCCGGAGGGGTACATCAAGATCACCGACCGGGCCAAAGACGTCATCAAATCGGGCGGTGAGTGGATCTCGTCCCTCGACCTGGAGAACACCCTGATGGCGCACCCGGCGGTGGCGGAAGCGACCGTCGTCGGGGTGAAACACCAAAAATGGCAGGAACGTCCCGTCGCCTTCGTCGTCGCCAAGGCGGGCGCCGAGGTGTCCGAGGAGGAGCTGAAGGAGTTCCTCGCCGACAAGGTGGCGAAGTGGTGGATCCCCGACCGGATCCTCTTCATCGACGAGATCCCGAAGACCGGCACCGGCAAGTTCGACAAGAAGGTGGTCCGGGACCGCTACGCCGACGTCCTCCTCGACGAATAGGTGCTTCTCCCCCTTCGAGGCTCGGGGTAGAATGTCGGTGGGAGGCTGTCGATGTACGAAGCGGTCGAATTCGTGGAGCGAAAGGACGCCCCGGGGGCGCCCGTCGAAGAGCGGGTGCTCGGGGAGTTCAACAGTGAAGAGGACGCGGTCGTCGAGGCCCGTGCCGCCCGGGAGGCCTTCCTGCTGCTGGGTTCCGACGACTACGCCTGGTGGACCGTCCGCCAGCGGGGTGCCCGTCTCGCCCGCTGGATCGCCGATTCACGGTCGGACAAAGAGTTCGTCCTCGACCTGCGCAGCGGACAGCTCATCGAAGTCGTCTGAGGTCCGCCGCCGGCGGCGCTAGCCTCCCCGCCCATGGTCATTGACTCGCCGGGTGTGCACGCGTGATCGGGGAGATCCACTCCGTCTGGGGCTGGGTGGCCATCGGCATCGCCGGCGCCGTCGGCCTGTGGGGTGTCGTGCTGGGGCTCGCCGGGAAACAGCCGGGACGGCCCTTCTACGTCGGCCTCGGGGTGGGGGTCACCGCCATGTTGGCCCAGGTGGCGATGGGGGTCTACTCCTTCGCGGTGGAGGGCATCCAGCCGGGCACCCAACACGTGTTCTACGGTGTGGTCATCACCTTCACCTTCGCCTTCGCGTACATCTACCGGGTTCAGTTCCAGCGCCGTCCGGCGCTCTACCTCGGCCTGCTCATGCTGTTCGTCATGGGTCTGGGCATCAGAGGGGTGCTGACCTTCGGAAACAGCTTCTGAGAGGAGGGCTCATGTTGTTGGAGGGGAAGCGGCTGCTGGTCACCGGGGTGCTCACCGACGATTCGATCGCCTGGCACGTCGCCCGCATCGCCCAGGAGGAAGGCGCAGAGATCGTCGTCACCGGGTTCGGTCGGGGGTTACGCCTCACCGAACGGTCGGTGCAGCGGCTGCCACGTCCCGCACCGGTCGTCGAGCTCGACATCAACGATCCCGAGCACGTGGAACGCCTCGTCGACGACCTACGGACACGGTGGGGGGCGGTGGACGGGGCGCTACACGCCATCGCCTTCGCGCCCGCCGACGCGTTGGGCGGCAATTTCCTCTCGACTCCGCCCGACAGCGCCGCCACCGCGTTCATCACCTCGGCCTTCTCCTTCAAGACGCTGGCGGTGGCGCTGCTCCCGCTGCTGGAGGCGGCCGGCGGCGGTTCCCTCGTCACCCTCGACTTCGACAACAGCCAGGCATGGCCGGCCTACGACTGGATGGGGGTGGCCAAGTCGGCTCTGGAGTCGGTCACCCGGTACCTGGCCCGGGATCTGGGGCCGTCGAAGGTGCGGGTCAACGCCGTGTCGGCCGGTCCGCTGGCCACCGTCGCCGCCAAGTCGATCCCCGGCTTCAGCCGGTTCGACGAGGTTTGGAAAGAGCGGGCACCGCTGTCGTGGGACACCTCCGACCCGGATCCGGTGGCCCGGATGGTGGCGGTGCTGCTGTCGGATTGGGCGCCGATGACGACCGGGGAGATCATCCACGTGGACGGGGGCTTCCACGCGATCGCCGCCGGCGTCACACCGGACTGAAGGTCTCCACGCTCGCCGGGGGGAGGCTGATCGTGAACGTCGCCCCCCCGCCGGGGGTGTCGGTGAGGGCCACCTGCCCGTCCATCGCTTCGACGAGACCTTTGACGATGGAGAGGCCCAGACCGGTGCCGCCGGCGGTGCGGGTGTCGGAGTGTTCGACCTGGGTGAACCGCTCGAAGACGCGGTGACGTTGGGCGGCGGGGATGCCCGGCCCGTGGTCGATCACCGAGATGTCGACTCGGGATTTCACCGCCCGGCCGATGATCTCCACCGGGCTCCCTTCGGCGTATTTGGCGGCGTTCTCCAACAGGTTGATGAACACGCGACCCAGATGGTCGGGGTCGGCACGGATCACCAGGTCGGGAGGGTCGACCGCGATGGTGAGCTGGTCGATCCCGGTGATCGAGGAGGCGACGTCCTCCAGGAAGGGTTGCAGTTCGATCGACTCCGGGAACACCGGCACCGCCTGACGGTCGATCCGGGACACCATGAGGAGGTCTTCGATGAGCCGCTGCAGCCTGGTGGCCTGGCGGCGGGCCGACTCCAGGAGGTCCCGGGCGGATTCGGACTGGGGCGCCAGTTCGGGTCGGACGACGGTGTCGAGGGAGCCGATGATCGACGTCAACGGGGTGCGGAGCTCGTGGCTCACCACCGAGACGAAGTCGGTCTTCATCCGGGCGATCTCCTGCATCCGACGGGTCATCTCGGCTGCCGCCTCGTAACGTCCGAGCTGGCTGAGGACGAGCGCGGCGGGGGCGGCGAGGGAGGCGAGCTGTTCGAGCTGTTCGTCCCGGAAGGTGCCACGGTAGGGGTCGCCGACGGCGATCACCCCGACGCTGAACCCTTCCACCCGCAGCGGCGCCACCAGGGCCTGGCTGAGTCCGAGCTCCCCGAGGATGCCGTAGTGTTCGGGGGTCTCGCCGATACGGTCGAGCCGCATCGGTTTCCCCGACCGGAACACCTGGGGGAGGATGCCTCCTTCGGAGACCTTGGTGCGGAGCTCTGCCACTTCGAGGGTGTGGCTGTTCACCCACATCGGGCTCACCACCTGCAGGGTATGGTCTTCCGGCTGGTACAGGAACACCACCCCCACCTGGGCGTCGAGGAACCGGCAGATGGTGCCGACGAGTTGGGGGAGGCCTTCGTCGAGGGATTCGGCGCCGGCGAGGGTCGCCGAAACCGCATACAACCGTTCGAAGTCGACCCGCTGCTGGGTGAGTTCTTCGAGCCGTTCCGCCGAACGGTTTGCCTCCCGTTCGAACTGTGCCCCGAGGAGGGCGGTGGCGAGGGCGACCACCCCGACAGTGAGCACCGGGATGACGATGTCGGCCACCGGGTCGGCGGTCCCCTGTAGGAACGTGGCCATGGCGAGCAGGGAGGCGGCGAGGACCGAGACGAAGGCGTGTTTCGCCCGGTCGAGGGTGAGGCCGGTGAGGACGACGAACCCGGCGAAGAGCGGCTGGGTGGTGGCGAGCATCGTCTCGACGGTGGCCATCGTCCCGAGCGCCAGCACCGACATCGTCGCCCACGCCCACGCCAGCCACGGCCCGAGACGTTTCGGGAGGGCGCGGTCCCAGTCGACGGCGGTGGAGAGGGCGAGCACGACGACGAACCCGGCTGCCGAGCCGAGGAACCGGGGGTCGTCGATGATGGCGTTGCGTACCCCCTGGCCGAGGAGCAGGATGAGCACCACCCACGTCACGTAGACACTCCGCCGGAGTGCGGCAGCGCGGAACGCCAGCATCGGCTGGGTGGCGACGGCTCGTACGGGCCTGGTCATCGTGGCATGGCGATACTCCACTGTATTCTCGGCCGTCGTGCACCGGGGATTGAGCAGCGTGTCATGGTGTTGAAGGCGTTCCTGGACGGCCGGGTGTTCGGCCACCGGGTCGGTTCGGGGACGCCGACGGTGCTGGCCCTCCACGGCTGGGGCCGATCCGGTGCCGACCTGGTGGACGTGTTGGAGGGAACCTCCGCCGTCGCCTTGGACCTGCCCGGGTTCGGAGCGTCCCCTCCGCCCGACGAGGCGTTGGGGGCCACCGGATATGCGTCGGTGGTCGCACCGATCCTGGAGGAGATGGCCGACCGGGTCGTGGTGTTCGGGCATTCGTTCGGAGGGCGGGTGGCGGTCGCTCTCGCCGCCGCGTATCCGCAGCGGATCGCCGCGATGGTGCTGTGTGGGGTCCCGCTGCTCCGGTTGCGGGCACCGTCGCAGCCGTCGTTCCGGTACCGGCTGGTGCGTTGGGCGAACCGTCGGGGTTTCGTTTCCGACGACCGCATGGAGCGGATCCGCCGCCGCCGGGGTTCGGCCGACTACCGGGCTGCTCAGGGGGTGATGCGCGACGTGTTGGTACGGGTCGTCAACGAGACCTACGAGGAAGAACTGCAGGCGTTGGCGTGCCCGGTGCATCTGCTGTGGGGTGCCGACGACACCGAAGCGCCGGTGGCCGTCGCCTACGCAGCCCGGGACCTCCTCGCCTCCGCCGGGGTGCAGGTCACCTTGGAGGTCGTCCCCGGCTCCGGCCACGACCTGCACCGGGAGCACCCCGAGCTGGTGCGGTCCCGGCTGGTATCTGCATGAACGTCGCCGTCGCCGTCGTCGCCGTCGTCGCCGCCGGAGCGGCGTCGGCCCGGTGGTGGCGGGTCGCCCAGCGCGAGCACTACCACCCCGGCTCGGTGTTCCGTTTCGTCGTCCGTTGGTGGACCCGGCGGCCCTTCGATCTCCCCTTGGCGGTGCTCGTCGCCGCATCGGCGGCGGCGAGCCTCCGTCCCGGTTGGGAACCGGCCGCCTTCGTGGCGCTCGTCGGGGTGGCGGTCGGTCCGACGAGGCTCTCGATCCGGGGGGTGACCTCCCCGCTGGCGTGGACGAAACGGATGCGGCGTCTCGCCGTCGTCTCGTCGGTTCCTGTCCTCGTCGGGGTGGGTGTCTCGGTGGCGGGTGGCGGGGTCGGACCTGCGGTGTGGAGCGCGGTGCTCGTCCCGGTGTGGGTGGAGGCGGCACTCGGAGTCACCGCTCCGCTGGAACGTCGCCTCGGATCCCGTTGGGTCCGCGAGGCGGCGGCCCGTCTCGCGTCGGCCGACGTCACCGTGGTCGCCATCACCGGGTCGTACGGGAAGACGACGACGAAAGCCTACGTCGCCCACCTGCTCGGCGCCCGGAAGGCGGTGGTGGCGAGCCCGGCGAGTTTCAACAACCGGATGGGCCTCGCCCGGGCCGTGAACGAGCATCTGGCACCCGGCACCGAAGTGTTCGTCGCCGAGATGGGCACCTACGGACCGGGGGAGATCGCCGAACTGTGCGAATGGATCCCCCCGGACGTGGCGGTGATCACCGCCATCGGGCCGGTCCATCTGGAGCGGATGGGTTCGGAGGAGGCGATCGTCGCCGCCAAAGCCGAGATCCTCCAGCGGGCCCCGGTGGCGGTCATCGTCGTAGACCATCCGCTGCTGGCCGCCCTCGCCGACGAGGAACGTCGACGGCGGAGGGTCATCACCTGCTCGGTGACGGGCCCGGCGGCCGTCGTGGTCGACGCCGACGGAGGCGTCCACGTCGACGGCAGGTTCGTCGGCGCCGCCGACACCGCGGGGATGGCGGAACGGTCCAACTTGGCGGCGGCGCTGGGGGCGGTGGTCGGCCTCGGCGTGGATCCGTCCGACGTGGCGGACCGGTTCGGCGACCTTCCGGTGGTGCCCCACCGCCGAGCTCGGGGGACGTCACCTCGGGGTTTCGTCGTCATCGACGACACCTACAACGCCAACCCGGCGGGTGCGGCGGCGGCCCTCGCCGACCTCGCCGAGGCGGCTCCGACCGGCCGGCGGGTGGTGGTCACCCCCGGCATGGTGGAGCTGGGCCGCCGCCAGTACGAGGAGAACCGAACGTTCGCCGCCCGGGTAGCCGAGCTGGGCGCCGAACTGGTGGTGGTGGGCGAGACGAACCGGCGGGCTCTGGTCGAAGGGGCAGAACAGGCCGGCGGGTCGGTTATCGTCGTCCCCACACGGGCCGCCGCGGTCGAATGGGTCCGCAGCCGTCTCGGTCCCGGCGACGCCGTGCTGTACGAGAACGACCTTCCCGACCACTATCCATGACCGTCACCAGCCCTTCGGAGGTCCTGTGAGTCGTCCCGCCGTCATCTTCGGTGGGCCGTCGCCCGAACACGACATCAGCGTGTCCACCGGTCTGCAGGCAGCCCACGTCCTCGACGACGTCCACGCCGTCTACTGGAGCCTGTCGGGACGATGGTTCCTCGTCGATCCCCATCTCGAAGTGGCGGATTTCGCCGACGGCGTCCCCCGGAAAGCTCGAGAGCTGACCTTCGTCGCCGCTCCGGGAGGCGGGTTCCTGTGGAGACGCAAACCCCTCGACATCTCGGTGGCGCTGGTCGCCTGCCATGGAGCACCGGGCGAAGACGGAACCCTGCAGGCTGCCCTCGACCTCGCCCAGATCCGCTACACGGGGCCGGGGGCGGCCGCCTCCGCCTTGGGGATGGACAAGTTCGCGTTCGGTGCGGTCGTGGCCGCCGCCGGTCTGCCCACCCTTCCTCGAGTGCTGTTGGGCGACGAAGCCCCGCCGTTCGATCCGCCCTACATCGTCAAACCGCGGTTCGGCGGTTCGTCCATCGGGATCGAAGTCGTCGAAGACCACGCCACGGCCCTCGCCCTCGCCGCCACCTCCCCGAACCTCGCCGACGGTGCCGTGGTCGAACCGTTCGTCGCCGACTCTCGGGACCTCCAGATCGGGGTCCGGACCTACCCGAACGTGGATCTGTCCCTCATCGAAGCCCCCGTCCGGGGTGAAGGGATCCTCGGGTATCAGGAGAAGTATCTGGCCTGGGGCGGGTCGGGTCGGGTCGAACGTCGGCTCCCCGCCGACCTCCCCGACGCCATCGTCGCCCGCATCCACGACATCGCCCGACGGGTGACGGAGCTGGTCGGTCTGCGTTCGGTGGCCCGGATCGACTTCCTGGAGCGGGACGGTGAGCTCTGGGTGAACGAGGTGAACACCATCCCCGGCAGCCTCGCCGCCTACCTGTGGCCCGACCTGTCGCGGCGGGAGCTGCTGGAAGGGATGATCACCGAGGCAGCGGAACGCCCTCCACGCCGGTTCACGACGGCGGGCGCCGACGGCATGGCGTTACGGGCTGCGGGTTCGGTGGCGGCGAAACTGGGCTGAGGTCCGCCCGTTCAGAGATGCACCACCGGGCAGGTGAGGGTGCGTGTGATCCCGTCGATCGCCTGGATGCGGGCGACGACGAGCTTGCCGAGCTGGTCGACGTCGTCCGCTCCCGCCTTGACGATCACGTCGTAGGGGCCGGTGACGTCGTCGGCGGACTCGACGCCCGGGATCTTCCTCACCTCTTCGGCGACGATGGCGGCCTTGCCGACCTCGGTCTGGATCAACACGTACGCCTGGACCACATGACCTCCCTCGGGACTGGTGCCGCCGACTATACCCGGTGCGTTCGCGGCGCCGCCGGGCCGGGGTTCACTGGCCGGCCTGGCCGACCTTCACGTCGGTGACGAAGGGGGTGCCGTCCTCTTCGACGACTTCGAAGACGATCCGCTGGCCTTGGCGGAGCATCCGGAAGATGGACCCGTCGAGGGATCCGGGACGCAGGAACACCTCCGAACGGTCGTCGTCGCGTACGACCACGCCGAAGCCGGTGGTCGGATCGTAGGTCTTGACGACGCCCTGCATGGTCAGGCCTTCTCGATCTTCCCCGCCCGGATGCAGGAGGTGCAGACCCGGATGCGGCGGGTGTTCGACCCGTGACGCACCCGGACCCTCTGGATGTTGGGCAGCCAGCGGCGGCTGTTGCGTTTGTGCGAGAAACTCACACGTTTGCCGTAGCTGGGGCCTTTGCCGCAGATCTCACAGCGATAGGACATAGAAACTCCTGGGAACGGCGCCGGAGGCTAGCAGGGACCGGCCGTTGCGCTCAATCGTCTCCGCCGGGTTGGGGTGTCGTCCCCCCGTATACTCGGCGGTCCCATGGCGGATCTTCGGTCCGAAGACCTCAAACGGGTCATCGGTCGCTTCTACGAACGACTCTCGGAGTACCGGCACGCCATCGACGAGCTCAACGTGTATCCGGTCCCCGACGGCGACACGGGAACCAACATGGCGTTGACGGCGGGGTCGGTCGTCGAGGCCCTCGACGGTGCCCGGACGATGGGGGAGGTCTCCGACGCGTTGGCCCGGGGCTCGTTGATGGGTGCCCGGGGCAATTCGGGGGTGATCCTCTCCCAGATCCTGCGGGGGATGACCGAGGTGATCGACGGCCGGGAGAGGGTCGACGCCGCGGTGGCCGCCGAAGCGCTCCGACGTGGGGCAGACAGCGCCTACCGGGCGGTGATGCGCCCGGTGGAGGGGACGATCCTCACCGTGGTGCGGGAAGCCGCCGAGGCGGCAGAGGGGGCCGCCGGCACCGGCGACGACCTCGCTGCCTTTTGGCGTCGGGTGTACGAACGGGCGGTGGAGACGCTGCGACGCACCCCCGACATGCTGCCGGTGCTGGCCCAGGCCGGGGTGGTGGACGCCGGAGGTGCAGGGTTCCTGCTGCTCCTCGCCGCGTTCTGCGAGGTGGTCGGAGGCGGCGAAGTGGACCTTCCCGAACAGCTCCTCCGGGCGCACGCCCGGCTGGAACGCCTGGACGAGTCGTCGCAGCACCACGACGTCTCCGAGCTCCGGTACGAGGTCATGTTCTTCCTCGACGGCGACGACGACGGTGTCGAACGTCTCCGGCGGCGCTGGCTCGAGCTGGGGGACTCGATCGTAGTCGTCGGCGGAGACGGCACCTACAACTGCCACATCCACACCGACCACATCGGACCGGCCATCGAGGCGGCGGTCGAGGTGGGCCGGCCCTACGACATCCGGGTCACCGACCTCCACGACGAGGTGGAAGCCCGTGAGCATGAACGGCCCGAGCTGGCGCCCGAAGTCGGCGACGCCCAGGTGGGGGTGGTGGCGGTGGCCGCCGGGGAAGGTCTGGCACGCATCTTCCGGTCTCTGGGTGCCCAGGCTGTCGTCGCCGGCGGCCAGTCGATGAACCCCTCCACCCTCGACCTGTTGGACGCGGTGGAGCACGTTCCCGCCGAGGCGGTGGTGGTCTTGCCCAACAACAAGAACATCGTCCCGGTCGCCCGCCAGGTCGCCGACCTCACCTCGAAGCCGGTGGTGGTGGTGGCCACCCGCAGCGTCCCCGAAGGCTTGGCGGCGATGTTCGGCTACGACCCCACCTTCACCGGTGTCGACCCGGCGGAGGCGGCGGAGGAGACGGCGGCGGCGATGAGGGAGGCCGCCGCCGACGTGCACTGCGGGGAGGTGACCCGGGCGGTGCGTGACGCCACCGTGGAAGGCCTGTCGATCTCCGCCGGGAACTACCTGGCGATGGTCGACGGCTCCATCGTCGGCACCGGCGGCACCGCCGAAGACGCCCTGGCGGTGGTGGTGGACCGGATGGTCGGGCCCTCCACCGAACGGCTCACCCTGTATCTGGGGGCGGGCACCGACCGAGCCGCCGCCGAAGCAGCCCTCGGTTCCTTCGACCTGGGGGACGTCGACGTCGAGGTCGTCGACGGAGGTCAGCCCCTCTACCCGTACCTCGTGGCGGCAGAGTGAAGGTGCGCAGCTTGGCGGAGCTGGCCGGCATCCGGCTGGCCGACACGAAGATCCGAGGCCTCGGACCGAAGTTCGCCGCCGCCCTGGAACGGGCCGGGATCGTCACCGTCGCCGATCTCCTCCTCCATGTTCCCCGCCGCTACATCGACCGCCGCCGGGTCGAACCGATCGCCGACCTGCAAGTCGGTGACGAAGTCACCGTCTTGGGTACGGTCCGTTCGATCTCGTCTCGGCGGATCCGGGGTGCACGGGTCCTGGTGGAGGCCCGGGTCGCCGACGAATCCGGGAGTCTCCGGGTGACCTGGTTCAACCAGGAGTACCGGGTTCGCCAGCTCCCCCCGGGCACCGAGGTGGCGTTGTTCGGGACGGTGGATTCGTTCCGGGGGCGCCTCCAGCTCACCAACCCGGTCACCGAACCGATCAGGGGGGAGTTGACCAAGACGGGGAGACTGGTGCCGATCTACCCGAGCGTGTCGGGGGTGCCGACGTGGAGGATCCAACAGTGGATCGAACATGCCCTCCCCCATGCTCGGCCCCTCGTCGACCCCGTTCCCGAGGCGGTGCGACGCCGGGTCGGGGTGGTCGACCGGGACCGGGCGATCGCCGACATCCATTTCCCCGACGGTGAAGCGGCCGCCCGTCAGGCCCGGGCTCGGCTCGTCTTCGATGAGCTGTTCCGGTTGGAGGTCGCGTTGGCCCTGCAGAAACGGCGCCAGATCGACGAAGCCCGAGGGTTCGCCCACCCGACCCGAGGTCCCCTCGTTTCGGCGTTCCTCGCTGGCCTCCCCTTCGACTTGACGGTCGCCCAACGCAGAGTCCTCGACGAGATCGAAGCGGACCTCGCCATGGAACATCCCATGCACCGGCTGCTGCAGGGCGACGTCGGTTCCGGCAAGACGGTGGTGGCCGTGGCGGCGCTCCTCACCGGCGTCGACGGGGGATGGCAGGGCGCGGTGATGGCCCCCACCGAAGTGCTCGCCGCCCAGCACTACCTGGCGATCCGCGACCTCCTCGACCTGGCCGGCCTCACCCCTCCCGAGATCGGGGAGGGAGAGCGGCTGGGGATGGGATCGCTGTTCGGGGGCGACGAAGGCCCGGCGGTGCGTCTCGCCCTCCTCACCGGCGCCCAGGTGGCCGCCAACTTCTGTCCCGGCGCCCGGCGAGAAGACGTGTTGGCCTGGATCGCCGACGGCACCGTCGATCTGGTGGTCGGAACCCATGCCCTCATCCAGGAAGGTGTCGGTTTCGCCAGGCTAGGTGTCGCCGTCGTCGACGAACAACACCGGTTCGGGGCGCTGCAGCGGGCCACCCTGCGGGACAAGGCCACGGAGATCGACCCGGACCTGCTCATCATGACCGCCACTCCGATCCCCCGGACCCTGTCGATGACCCTGTACGGCGATTTGGAGGTGTCGGTGCTCGACGAGCTACCTCCGGGACGCACACCCATCGAGACGAAGGCGCTGTCCCGAACGGAGGAGGAGGCCGCCTGGGAGACGGTTCGCCGGGCGGTGGCGGAGGGACGCCAGGCCTTCGTGGTCTGTCCCCTCGTCGACGACTCCCCCAAAGTGGAGGCGGCGTCCGCCACCGCCGAATTCGAACGTCTCCAAACGGTGTTTCCCGACCTCCGGCTCGGCCTCATCCACGGCCAGCTCCCTCCCCGGGAGAAGGAGGAGGTGATGGCGGCGTTCCGGGCCGGGCACGTCGACGTCCTGGTGGCCACCACCGTGATCGAAGTGGGAATCGACGTCCCCAACGCCACGGTGATCGTCATCGAAGACGCCGACCGGTTCGGGCTCAGCCAGCTCCACCAGCTTCGGGGTCGGGTGGGACGGGGGAGACATCCCGGGATGTGCATCCTCCTCGCCGACCCGGCGACCGCAGAAGGTCGGGCCAGGATCGACGCGATGGTGGCGACCACCGACGGGTTCGTGTTGGCGGAGGAGGATCTGAGGATCCGGGGTCAAGGCACCGTGTTCGGGGCACGGCAGTCGGGGATGGGGGACCTTCGGCTGGCCGACATCCTGTCGGACTTCGAAGTCCTCGTCGAAGCCCGGAGGGAAGCCTTTGCCCTGGTCGAATCCGACCCGCATCTGGAACGGCATCCGGAACTGGCGACCGAAGTGCGCAGGATGCTGGGGGACGCCGTCGAATGGCTGTTCGTGTCCTGACCGTTCAGGTGTGGTCGGAGACCAGGTCGAGCACCGGGGACAGCCAGGGGGTGTACCGGCCGGGCCGGGTGGCGACGTCGTCGATCAGCTCACCGAGGTCCACCCACCGCCAGTCGTCGACTTCGTGCGGGTCGGGCTCGGGCTCGGCGGCGCGACGTCCCACGAGGACATGGTCCACTTCGTGTTCCACCAGCCCGGTTTCGGGATCGGTCGCCCGGTAGGTGAAGCTGCCGACCGGTGTGAGGGCTGCCCTGAACCCCATCTCTTCGGCGAGGCGGCGTTCCCCAGCGGCGACGACCTCTTCTCCCGGGCGGGGATGGCTGCAGCAGGTGTTCGACCACAGCCCCCGGAAATGGTGTTTGGAGGCGGCCCGCCGCTGCACGAGCACCCTCCCGTCGTCGTCGAGGACGACGACGCTGAAGGCGACATGCAACATCCCCGGTGCCTGATGGGCGGCGAGCTTGTCGGCGGAGCCGATCACGTCGCCGCTGCCGTCTACCAGCACGACTCGTTCCGACATCGGTGGAACGGTAGCGTGGGGTGGCGGCGAAGGGTTCGGGATGAGGCGACGGGTCGTGATCGTCGGCGCCGGATTCGGCGGGTTGGAGGCGGCTCGCCGGTTGGCAGGTCTCGACGTGTCCGTCACCATCGTCGACCGTCGCAACGTCCACGTCTTCCAGCCGCTCCTCTACCAGGTCGCCACCGCCGGGCTCGAACCCGGCGACATCGCCTATCCGATCCGTTCGGTGTTCCGCCGTCAGCGCAACGTCGAGCGGGTACTGATGGCCGAGGTGACCGGCATCGACCTGGATTCCCGCCTCGTCCACCTCGACGGCGGCGACCACGTCGCCTACGACGTCCTGGTGGTGGCGGTGGGGGCGACCCATTCGTACTTCGGCCACGACGACTGGGCCCGGTTCGCCCCCGGCCTGAAAACGATCGAAGACGCCCTGGAGATCCGCCGCCGCATCCTCGGCGCCTTCGAACAGGCGGAACGCCGGCCCGGTGACGCCGACCGGCTCCTCACCTTCGTGGTGGTGGGAGCAGGCCCGACCGGGGTGGAGCTGGCCGGGGCGATCGCCGAGGTCGCCCACCACGCCCTGGTGGGGGAATACGACCTGGTCGATCCCCGCCAGGCCCGGGTGGTGCTGGTGGAAGGAGGCGACCGGGTCCTCCCTGCCCTGCCCGCGGCGTCGTCGGCCGCCGCCCGGCGTCAACTGGAGAGCCTCGGGGTGGAGGTCCGGACCGGTGCCGTGGTGACGGCGGTGGACTCCGGCGGAGTCACCGTCGCCGGTGGCGAACGGATCGAAGCGGCGACGGTGCTGTGGGCGGCCGGGGTGGAGGCGTCACCGGTGGGGGCGCTGCTGGGAGTCGACTGCGACCGGGTGGGCCGGGTGATCGTGGAAGCCGACCTGTCGCTGCCGGGACGCCCCGAAGTGTTCGTCGTCGGCGACCTGGCTTCGGTCCCCGGCGTCCCCGGGGTGGCGCCGGCGGCGATCCAGATGGGGCGTCACGTGGCTCGCCAGATCCGCCGGGACCTCACCGGCGCAGCCCGAGAACCCTTCCGCTACCGGGACAAGGGGACCCTCGCCACCATCGGCCGTCACCGGGGGGTGGCGGTCCGGGGACGGCTGCGGCTGTCCGGCTATGTGGCCTGGGTGGCGTGGCTGGCAGTCCACATCTGGTTCCTCATCGGTTTCCGGAACCGTTTGGTGGTGATGCTGGAATGGGCCTGGAGCTACCTCACCTACCGCCGCGGGGCCCGGGTGATCGTGGAACGGGAGTGAAGGCCATGCGATTCCGTCATTGCACCCCGACCTTCCGGCGACGAGTTCGCCCCTCCGCCCGACGTAGCCGCATACACCCCCGGGGAGGGCTGAGGCGCCGCTCAGCTCCGGGCGGGGACGGTGCCCAGCAGCGCTGCCTTGGCCGTTTCGAGCTGGTCGAAGGAGGGGACGCCCCAGTCGGGTTTGTAGCCGAAGTGTTCGGCCACCGGGACCGAACCCAGCTCGTCGTCCAACAGGTCGAGATGTTCGGCGGTGATCTCCGCCGGGTGGGCCACCCCGACGGCGTTCGCCACCCGC
>WFOA01000005.1 GCA_015488325.1 Acidimicrobiia bacterium
CTCCCCCCCAACGTCATGTAGCCTTCCGGTTGGGGTGCCGGGAGGTAGAAGGGAGAACGAAACCATGAAACGGTGGGGCATCGTCGTCATCCTCCTGCTCGTATCCCAGGTCGTCGCTTCCCCCGCCACCGCATCCCATTGTTCTGGTAACACCTGGGCAGATGGGAACTCCTGGAGCGACAACTACTGGGTAGGTTTCGGATGTGACCGTTACGGCGAATACACGGCAGGGATCCAGCGGATCAACTGGGGCCTGAACTTCCGCCAAAGCGGCATCGATGGGCTGTTCGGCACGAAGACCAAGAACGATGTGATCGCATACCAGGCTCTCAGAGGACTCGCCCAGGACGGCCTCGTCGGCAGCGCCACGTGGGGGTCATACCGAAGCGAGCTCATCGTCGATCTCATCGACCCCGCGGGCAACGGGATCTTCTACCGAACCGCCGGATACAGTCGATCTTGGTATCGAGACAACACACCGACCCAACGCTGGTACGGACGCCAACTCTGCGGCTCCGCGTACTTCGCGTTCGGGACCAGCGGCCCGACCCAATCACGCTGCTGATCGGAGGACTCATGCGTGTCATTCCATCGACCACTTGGAGACGAACCCTCGGGTTCGGCGCCGTCGTTGCGTTGCTCGCCCTCGTGGGCACCGCCGCCATCGGCGGCAACGCCGACACCATCGACCGGTCCACCGTCGCCCGAGGTGAGGGTGAAGCCCCCGAGCAGCCGGTCGCCGAGCTCGTGGTCCCCGACGCCGCCCCGGTCGTCGAAGCGGACATGAGCCTCACCGCCCGACTGGAGAAGGCCGGCGGCCTCGACCGAAGCCTGCTGCCTGCCGAGGCCGCAGCCGTCGTCGACGCCATGCCCGCCGAACTGTCCCCCGTCGACCACCGTTCGGAGCCGGGACGGGAAGAACTCCTCTTCCGCACGCCGGGAGGTGGAGTGGTCACGGTCTGGTGGCAGGCGGTGACCGCCGACGTCACCGGCCTCGTCGCCGGTGAGGGGACGCCGGGCGGTGCCCTCTCCGACGGCGGCTCCTACACCGTCCGGGACACCTCGCCCGCCTTCATCCAGATCCTCGTCACCCGACCCGGGCTGGTGGTGAGCGTCGTCGCCGAGAAGAACCCCTACGGAGGTTCAGCGGGCCCCGACATCGACCGGGCCACCGCCATCTCCCTCGCCGACGCGACCCTGACCGCACTGGGGGCGTAGACCGACGACAGACGACCCGAGCCTCCACGACAGCCGTCGGATCAGAACAGGTCGGCGACCTCACAGGCTGCGGCGAGCCCGCCGTCGGTGGTGACGATACGCACCTCGAGCAGACAGGCCAGCTCGACGTAGAGGGCGTCGACCAACCGGAGGCTGTGACGGCGTTGCCACGCCCCGGAGACGAGCTTGGCAAGACTGTGTCGTTCGATAGGCGCACGAGCGAGGCGGTCGATCCGCGCCTCCGTCTCATGGTCGCCAATGTGACTCGCTCGGTTCAGTCGACCGGGCGCCGTGAGGACCTCGGCGCCGAAGTGAGCAGGTGCGTGAAGTTCGTGTCCTCGTAACCGCTCGGCCACGGCCGCGGCAACCGGCGAACCGACGAGAAGGCCGACCATCGCCGAAGCGTCGATGACCACACCGTCAGGCGCGGTCGTGTTCGAACTCCTCCTTTGCGCCGGCGGCAGCGTGCACCACATCGGCATGGGAGGCTCCCGTGGGACGCAGCCGAGACACATCGTCGAGCCAGCGGTCGGTACGGGTGGCCGTGAGGACGGCGCGGAGCGCCTCTCGAGTCACCTTCGAGATGTTCAAGCCTGCCGCCTTCGCCTCTTCGGCGAGTTCATCGGGGAGGGACACATCGACCCGTGCCATGCGCATCGTATACACACATCGTTTCCGAGCCTCCGCGGTCGCGCGTGCATGCGGACACACCTTCGGGGCGGTGGACTCGTCCGCCTTCGTCCGGGCGACCAATCGGTGCCTCCACGACGTCCGCCGTCGGATGCAGAGGCGGCCCGCGGTATCGGACCCGAAAGCTCCTTCTCAATGGTTCTGAATGCCTCGACGCCGGCAAGGACTGGCTACTGCTGGAACTACGGGTCGTCGACCCCTTCGACGAGGCCCTCGGGGTTCCGCTGGCGAGGGAACCCCTCCGGGACGTCTACCTCACCACCGACGCCGCCGTGGGCTTGGCCACGTCCATCGTCGGCTCCCCCGAGGCGACGCCTCTGAAAGCACCGTCGAACACAATGTCAACCCCGGCGGGAGCAGCACCTCGGTCGCCGATGGTTGGTAGCTTCAGTCTGGGTTCTGGTCGAGCATCTCTTCGGTGATCACCCACGGAGAATCCTCCAAACAGAACGGCCCCGGGAACCTCGCCACCTCGTTCCCATCGAGGTCCTCAACCACCAAGTCAAAGCCAATACACTCACCCCGTGCTCCCCAACCCCCACCGGAGATCATTCTGCCAGGACCCACCCTGGTTCCGGTGTCGGGATTCTCGGTGAAGATGAGCAGCTCTTGGGATGTCTCGTTCCGCACCTCAAGGAACGGGCCGAACAGATCACAAGCACTCACACCCACCGTCATCACCACCCCCAGGGCCGCCATCACACCGAGGCGGACGATCCGATGGTTCCGTCCTCGTCGACGGGTTCGGTGAAGGAACAGTTTCATCATCCGCTGGGAGACACGTAAACACCGTCGAACACAATGTCAACCCCGGTGGGAGCAGCACCTCGGTCGCCGATGAGACGAATAGTGACCGGATCGTTGAAGTCTGCGAGGACGCTGAGCCTGATCCAGTTGCCCGATCCGGTCAGCGTGACCGAGTCGACGCTCATCCCTCCACTGTGGATGACTTCGAGGATGGCGACCGCACCAGCGGTACCTGAAACGAGAACCGCTGCTTCGGCATTGCCCGGAGAGTAGACGGTGCGGGTGAGCTGTTCGGATCCGAAAGCTGTTCCCGGGATGATCATGTGGGCTGCATACGGGTCTAAGGCATCTGGCTGCCCGTCGGCACGGACCTCGAAGACGGTACCGAGGTTCACCGGGTCGGCGGTCCACCCGTTGAGGGTGCCCGCCTCGAAGGCAAGGTTGGCGGGCTCATCGGAGACCTCGAGCCGGGCGTCATCGAACCAAATCGTGCTCGACTCACCGGTCAGATACTGGGTCCACGCCAGACGCATGGTCACGGTGTCTGCTGGAGCGACGAATGACGTGGCGAGCAGACGCCACTCCTGGATGAGACCGAAATCGACCGTGTCGGAGGCGATCACCGTGCCCGTCTCGTCGATGATCTCAAGGGCGGCCGAAGGGAAGAACCCCTCGAACTTGCCCACCTGAACCGACGCCTGGTAGCTCTGGCCGGGGACCACCGTCACCTGCTGGTCGAACCCCGCCGGACCGATTCCATCCAGCGAAGTGACGCTCGCCGCGTACGTTCCTTCCACGGGGTCGAAAAACCCATTCCCCGTCTCAGTGCCGAACCAAACGTGGTTGGGTGTTGTGTCATCGAAGGTCACCCAGCCGGTGAAGTCGCCGGTCTCGAATCCCGGGTTGACCAAAAGGTTTCCCTCGGCAAGCAGCGCAGCCTCCCAGCCGACCGAGACCGTCCCTCCACTCGGTTCGGTGTTGGTGACCACCAAGGTGACGAACCGGCACGAACCGTCGATGAGAAACTCGCCCGTGACCACCCCTCCGGCCCCGGTGAGCGGATCCGGCACTGCACAAAGTTCCGGGTACACGCCAAACGACATCGCCTGGACATCAACGGCCGACGAAACACCCGAAGCCTGCACGGCGATTGAGCCCGAGAACCCGTCCGGTGGGATCAACTCGACATAGACCATCCCCCCAGGACCCACCTCGACCTGACCGGTTGCGACGATATCCGATTGGAGCGGCTCGATGATCCGAGCCGGACGAGCCAGATTCAATCCGAGGGCTGCCGGATTCACGCCAGTCGATCCGATTGGGTCGAAGGTGCCCGCCGTGGGGAATGCCGTGTTCTCGAGGAGGTCTCGCCACACGGGGGCGGCGTCGTCGTCCCGGTAGGGACGGGTCGGATCGGGAGATGCCACGGTGTAGTTGGCCTGGGCGTAGGCGGGCAGGAAGGTCTCCCACGTCTCACCGTTGCTCTCCACGACAGCCCCAACGGCTGAAACCGCCGACGACGGAGCAATTGCCAGTCTCTCCCAAACCTGGCGGACCACCGAAGGGTTCGGATCGCCGGTAACCGTGGGGAATCTCTCCTCGAGGAACTCGGCGAGAGTGAATGAGCCGTACTGTTCGTCGCCAAACCCGAGCCCACCCCAGGCAACCAGCCCATCGTCAAGCGCTGAGAACCAGGCCGGAAGGTTGAATGCGTACATTTCCAGTTGTCCGGCGACGGGTGTCCCTCGATCTGCGTGCCATTCCTGTACCTGGTGGGTGGCCCATTCGGCGGAGAGCTCCTGGAACCAGTTGAGCTCGACCATCTGACGGCTCGCCTGCCCACACAAGATGAATGGTGGACCGCAGAACACCAGAATGTTGTCCACTCCAAAGTCGAACAGGCCGACGTACTGGTATTGGAACAGGTGGTAGAGCTCGTGGCGGGGCAGATAGTCGAAAAGCTGTGAGTTAGAAAGCTGGACGAGGGTCGGTCCGCCCGCAACCACCGGCGGCAACACCACACCTGGGGAGCCTGGCGCCGGTCCGTTGGGATCATGCATCGCAACCCCGATGGGTAGACCAGTCGGGGTCGGGTAGCCGAGCGCGGTGTACGCCTCCCATGACTCGACCAAGGATCGGGCGACTCGCTCCACCACGTCCGGCACTCCGTTGCCGTCGGTGTCGGTGTCGGAAACCGTCTCCGCCCACCCCGACCCTTGGATGGCGACGCTCACCAGGTCAGCCAGGCTGGGATCGTCCAGCCCTTCCACCGTGTAGTAGACCTCGAAGACCGTCGTCCCGTCGACGTCAACATTGTGGACACAACGAAACGCCTTGCCCACAATGGCCCACACCGGGAGGACCTCTGGTCCTTCGTTGCATTCCGGCCACGTAGTGTTGGCTTGCTGCTGCTGCAGTCGACTCGTGGTTTGCGGTAAAACCACGTCGACCTCTCGAACACTCAAGAACTCGGTCAGTCGTGCCTGGGTCTCGGTCGACGTCGCAGGCCACGGCGCCATGAACCAGACCCCCAACCCACTGCCACTGTCGACAGGGTCCTCCGCACCTGCGCCAGCTCCGCCCAGGTATTGGGGAGGCAGAAGCTCAGGGTTAGTCAACGACAACACTCCGTACTCGACATATTCGTCCACCGATAGCACCCCGGCCTCGCCATCGGCTTGAATCCGCCCATACGAATCCAAGGCGTTGTCGACGATCACCGAAATCGACGAGGTCGCGGTGACCGCTCCCGACTCATCACGAGCTTCGGCAAGGAGAACCGCCTCACCGTCAGCAGACGTAGTCGTGTCCCAAGCAACGGTCGCTGCACCATCGACAATCGCTGACGACCCGACAGACACACCACCCACGGAGACCTCCACCGTGCCGGTAGCGTCAGCCGGTTCCACGGTCACTGACACCTGAGTCTCGGCGAAGACTGTCTGACCTTCTCCAGGGGTATCGACCGTCACCGTAGCCGGGGCGACACCACCCTCATCGGGGTTGACGGTCTCACAACTCACGACTGTCTCCGCAGCGCAGGTGTCCGACCCGGAACCGCCGTCGGCGGAGTCAACCCCAGGACCACCCTTCAGGTCGTCCCTCCCGGATCCACCAAACAACTCGTCGGCGCCCCGACCACCGGTGATGTCGTCGGATCCCGAGCTGCCAGAAAGAACATCGTTGCCAGAGCCACCGGCTACAACATCGGCGCCGCTCCGACCGTCGACCACATCATCACCATCCCCGGCGTAGACGGTGTCCGCACCCGAACCGGCATCGATGATGTCGTTTCCCTCCCCGCCGTAGATGATGTCAGATCCCGACCCACCCGAGATCACGTCGTCCCCACCTAGTCCACAGATGACATCGACACCCGGACCACCCTCCAAGACATCAGGGCCCTCGGTACCGACGATCGTGCACTCCGGACCCCCCTGAGCAGAAACCGGATCCGGGACCACCGCGACCCCCAACGCGAACACGACCACAACAAGCCAGCCAAACGGGAAAGCGAACCCCTTCACAAGCCCTCCGTCAACCCCAACACACTCGACGATACACAAGACCCGCCGCGCCATCAACCGGCTTGCACCGGAAGGACAGTTGACGGCGGGAACCTCCCCTGGAGTCCCTGAGGACACCTTTGGAAGTGGATCATGACAGCAGATCGCGTCCTACCGGTATCAGACCGCTGGGGAGGAGCATCAAGTGCCGTTGCAGGTGAAGTCGGGCCAGGCCACCCAGCGGGAGACCGTCGGTCGATGAGGGAACCCGTCGACAGCGCCGAAGTCAAGAGGGTCCAATCGTCACCGATCGTCATCAAACCGTCGGGGAGATCGCCGATCACGCTCGCCAAGATCCGCTGGTGGTCGAGCTGAAGCCGTATCCATTCACCCGAGACACCCGGCTTGTCCGACGAACCGAACACACGGCCCCAAGGTGCACTCGCGAAAAAGCGCATCAGCCTCCCGACCCGACGAGTTCCCTGTACACGGCAGTAACGAAAAGGTGGCCAACACCAATGTGAACACCCCGAGCAGGTAGCTCCAGGATCAGGAGCGGTTGAAAGGATCCGCTCTGTACGACGTCCACAGTCGCCGCGACGCTCCGTGTACATCGACCGGCCCGAAGGCGCAGCTCGGCTGGTCGCCCCTTCGAGGCCCCAAGACGGGGCTGGCGGCGTTCCCGGCTCGGCCGCCATCCTCCCGGTCGCGTGTACGCCTCCTCTCTGGTCCCCGGTCGAGCGGCACCGGAATCCGACAGATTGGCGCTGGTGGAGGACACCCTGCCCAGCAACTCGAGAGATACCCCGTGGACGTATGCGGCTTCCGCCGAGTTGACGAAGGTGCCTCGAGCTCACCGAACCGCCGGCTGCTCGTCGGGCCAGACGAACTGCCCGGACACCACATCCTGCCCTCACCTCCGGCGCCGTCGGAGCCAGGCGAGGAACGACCGGGTCGGTTTCGTGTTCAACACGTCGGCCTTGGCGGCCCAGCCCCGCTGGGCGTTGAGCACCCCGTAGTCCATCCGCACCAGCTCGGAAGGGTGATGGGCGTCGGTGGAGACGGTGAGGGTCACCCCTTTGGCGACCGCCCTGCGGACCACCTCGGGGGCGGCGTCGAGACGCTGCAACGCCCCGTTCACCTCCAACGCCACGTCGTGTTCGACGAGGGCGTCCAAGACGGCGTCGACGTCGATCTCGATCCCGGGGCGGCGTCCGATGGAGCGGCCGGTGAGATGGCCGATCACGTCCACGGCCGGGTCGGCGATCGCCCGGAGCAGCCGCTCGGTCTGTTCGGCCTGGGACAGGTCGAAATGGGAGTGGACCGAAGCGACGTTCCATTCCAGTTCCCGACGGAAGTCGGGGTCGTAGTCGAGGCTCCCGTCGGGGCCGATGTTGAGCTCACAGCCCCACAGCAGCTTCAGTTTCGGATACTGCTCTTGGACCCGGCGGATGTGGTCCCGATGGGCGAGCATCTCTTCCCGGCTCGCCCCGTTGACCGCCAAGTTCTCCCCGTGGTCGGTGATCGCCACATACCGGTAACCGGCCTCGGCGGCGGCCGCCACCATCTCTTCCACGCTCGCCCGGCCGTCCCCCGACCGGTCGGTGTGGAAGTGGAGGTCGCCTCTGATGTGGCGCCGCTGCACCAGCTCGGGCAGGGTGTGGCCCGCGGCGGCCTCCACCTCGCCGGTGTCCTCCCGCAAGGTGGGGGCGATGTAGTCGAGGCCGAGGGCGGCGTAGATCTCCTCTTCGGTCTCCGACGCCACCACCTCTTCGGTGTCGGCGACGAACAGCCCGTATTCGTTGAGGAGACGGCCCTGGTCGATGGCCCGTTGACGAAGGGCGATGTTGTGGGCCTTCGACCCGGTGAAGTACAGCAGCGCTGCTCCGTATTGGACCGGCTCCACCACCCGGACGTCCACCTGCATGCCTTCCCGGGTGACGATCGACGTCTTCGTCTCCCCGGTGCCGATCACCTCCGCGGTGTCCGGAAGGTCGGTCACCGTCTCCATCACCGGGGTCGGGTCGGTGGCGGCGACGACGATGTCGATGTCACCGATGGTGTCCCGGAAGCGGCGGAGACTCCCGCAGTACTGGGCCCGTTCCACTCCTTCCACCGAGGCGAGCCGTTGGACGAGCCGTTCGGCGAGGGGCAGGGCGTCGGCGATCGGGGTGCGGCGCTCTTTGCCGACCAGGCCGAGTCGTTCGATCGCCTTCGCCAGCTTCTCTTCGCTGGTCGCCCCGAACCCGGGGAGCTCCCTGACGGCGTGGGCGTCGATTGCCGCCTTCAGGTCGTCGAGGTTCTGGACTCCGAGGGCCTCTCGGAGTTTGAGGGCGGTCTTCGGGCCGAGGCCGGGGATACGGGTGAGGGCGACGAACTCGGGCGGGTACTTGGCCCGCAGCTCCTCCAGCTTGGCGACCTTCCCGGTCTCCACGTA
>WFOA01000006.1 GCA_015488325.1 Acidimicrobiia bacterium
GTGCTGGCCGGAGCGGCGTTGCTCCTCGTCCTCGGGGGAGTGGTGGGACGTCTCGGGCGTCGGGGGCTGCGCGGCGGCCTCGCCTACCTCCAGGTGGTGGCGGGCTGCGGCTGGCTGGCGGCGTGGGTGTTGGTCGACGGATGGCGTCTCGTCTCGGGGCGGGGCCCCGACCGCATCTGGGTGGGTGCGGCCCTCGTCGCCGGCGTCGGCCAGGTCCTCTTCGGGGCCTTGGCGTATCTCCTCCCCGTCCTCGCCGGGCGACCACCCCGCCTCGGCAGGAACCTCGATCGGACCCATCGCCGACCCTGGCTCCCCCTCGTGTCCGCCAACCTGGCCGGCGTCGGCTTCTTCGTCTCGGCGCCGAGGCCGCCGATGGCGGCAGGTGTCTGGGTCGCCGACTTCGCGTACCGGATCGGACGGATGCAGTGGCGTGACACCGACTGAGCCGCCTCGACGGTCGGTCCGGGCGCGGTGTCGGATCCGGAGGGCGGTCAGCCCAGGTCTTCGACGTCGGCTGGGGGAAGGTGAGTCCGGAAGAACTCCGAGATCCGGATGCCGGCGTCGTTGGCGGCCGCCTCGTCGTAGTCGTCGGAGTCCTCGTCGGTGAAGAAATGGCGGGCACCCGCATACAAGAGCCACGTCCCCGACGGGTTCCGCCGCTGTGCCTCGTCGACGGTGGCGGCGGCGATGAGAGGGTCGTCGCCTCCGTACAACCCGAGCAGCGGCACGGGGATCGAAGCCAACAGGTCGGCGACCTGGAAGCGCCGGTCCTCGTCGCCGGTGAGGGGGGTGGAGACCACCGTCACCGCTCCCACCCACGGTCGTGACGTCGCCGCGATCAGAGCGAAGCGTCCGCCCACGTCGAGGCCCAGGACCCCGAGTCGGCTCGAGTGGCACCAGTCGAGGTCGTCGGAGTCGAGGTATTCGTGGGTTTCGTCGAGCACCCGGAGGGCTTCGGGATCGGTGAGCGCCGCGTAGGCGGCGACCCCGGCGTCGACGTCACCGGGGGTCTCCTCGAACAGCTCCACCGCCAGGGCGGCGACACCCTGGCGGGCGAGCCGGCGGCACAACGACTTCTCGTGGGAGGTCAACCCTCCGATGTCGGGCACGACGAGGGCGGTGGGGAACCGACCGGACCGGTCGGGGCGTGCCAGGTAGCCGCGCCGGTAGTGGCTCCCGACGGGCACGGCCAAGGTCCCGTAGAGCACCGGGTAGGTGCCTTCGAAAGGGAGGACGGTCACGTGGTTGTTCTCCTCGGTACGGGTCGGCGGGAGGGTAGCGGATGTCTCGGGCCGTTTTGGCGCTCGGGAACCGCTGGTACCCTTCCGGACGTCTTCAGACCATGCCTCGACGGTCCTCCCCTTCCCACCCGTCCCGCCGTGGCCCGCGCCGCTGGTTCCGTCGCGTGGTCATCGGCCTCCTCGTGGTCGCCAACCTGGCGGTGCTCGCCGTGCTGTGGACGTTGCGGACCGCCGACACCACCCTCCGGGAGACCGCCACCCAGGTGGAGGAGGTGGTGGCCGAGCTCACCCCGGTGCCGGAGAAAGAAGAACCGGTCACCTTCCTCGTCATCGGCTCCGACAGCCGGGAAGGACTCGACGACCTCCAGCATTTCGCCGACGTCGGCGGCCAACGCGCCGACGTGATCATGCTCGTGCAGGTGCTGCCCCGGTCGGGCAAGGTGCAGATCCTCAGCATCCCCCGGGACCTGTACGTCGACATCGAAGGCCGGGGCCGGAACCGGATCAACGCCGCCTACGCCTACGGCGGTGCCCCGCTCATGGTGAAGACGGTGAAACAGGTGGTCGGTGTCCCCATCCACCACTACGTCGAGGTGGACTTCGTCGGGTTCCAGGCGATCGTCGACGAGCTGGGCGGGGTCGTCGTCGACTTCCCCTTCCCCGCCCGCGACGTCCAGTCGGGCCTCGACGTCCCGGCCGGACGCCAGGTCCTCGACGGGCAGCAGGCCCTCGCCCTCGCCCGATCGCGCTCCTACCAGGAGCTTCGGGACGGCACGTGGGTGTCGGTGGACGCCTCCGACATCGGCCGGACCCGCCGCCAGCAGCAGCTCGTGTTCGCCATCTTGTCGCGGCTGAAACGGCCGTCGACCATCACCGGCGTGGGGAACCTGGTGGAGACGTTCGCTCGGTACCTGACGATCGACTCGACCCTCGCCGACCGGGGCGTCCTCGAGTTGGCGTTCCAGATGAGGGACCTGTCACCGGCCGACATCGAGGCGGCGACGCTGCCCGTGGTGGGCCGGACCATCGACGGGCGGTCGGTGGTCGTCCCCCGAGAGCCGGCGTTCTCCGAGGTCGTCGAAGCCTTCCGGAACGGAACCACCCTGGCGGTCCCCGTCGAAGGACCGACCCGTCTGGTGGTGCTCAACGGCAACGGTGTCGCCGGGGCCGCCGCCCGCTGGCGTGACGTGCTCCAGCAGGCCGGGTTCGAGGTCGTCCGGATCGGCGACGCCGACTCGTCCGACTTCGCCGAGACCCTGGTGATCGTACGTCCGGGGGAGATCCCCCGTGGGGAGTCCGTCGTCGAGGCGTTGGGGTTCGGGACCGTCAGTGCGGGCACCGTCGAAGCTTCGGTCGACGCCGTCGTGATCGTCGGAGAAGATGCTGTCCGCCAGGCATCGGCCGGGTAGCCTGAAGCCGTCCACCCCGAGAAAGGAACTGCATGCGCGCTGCCGTCATCGGTGCCGGATACGTCGGCCTGGTCCAGGCGGCCGGGCTCACCCACCTCGGTCACACCGTCACGGTCGGTGAGGTGGACGGTGAGCGGGTGGAGCGTCTCCGGGAGGGCGACATCCCGATCTACGAGTATGGGCTGGAGACCCTCGTCACGCGTGCCCTCGGCCACGGGCTGCTGTCGTTCACCGACGACAACGTGGAGGCGGTCGCCGGCGCCGAAGTGGTGTTCTTGACGTTGCCGACGCCCCAGGCACCCGACGGACGTGCCGACGTCTCCTACATCGACCGGGTGGTCGACGAGTTGGCGCCGGTGGTGGCGGATGGAACGATCCTCGTCACGAAGAGCACCGTCCCCGTCGGGACCGCTGAGCGGCTGCGGCGGCGCCTGGAGGAGCTGGGCAGCGGCGCCCGGATCGTCTCCAACCCCGAGTTCCTCCGGGAGGGCACGGCGGTCGAAGATTTCCTCAACGCCGAGCGCATCGTGATCGGATCCTTCGACCGTGCCGACGGCGAACGGGTCGCAGCGCTGTATCGGGGTCTGGAATCCCGGATCCTCCACACCGACCCGACCTCCGCCGAGCTCATCAAATACGGGGCCAACGCCTACCTGGCCGCCCGTCTCACCTTCGCCAACGCCCTCGCCAACCTGGCGGAACACGTCGGGGCCGACATCCTCGACGTGGTGGAGGGCATCGGGCTCGACCGGCGGATCGGGCCGCACTTCCTCCGTCCGGGACCCGGATACGGGGGTTCCTGTTTCCCCAAGGACACGAAGGCGCTGGTGGCGATCGCCGAAGACGCCGGATACGACTTCGAGCTGTTGCGGACCGTCATCGAGGTGAACGAGCAGCAGCCCCGCATCGTGGTGCGCCGGATCGACGAGTTGGTCGGCGGCCTCGACGGTTCGGTGATCGGCATGTGGGGGGTGGCGTTCAAGGCGGGGACCGACGACACCCGGGAGTCTCCGGCGTTGGCGATCGCCCGACTGGTACGCGAAGGAGGCGGGTCGATCCGCGCCTACGACCCCGAGGCGTCCCACCCGGACGTGGAGATGGCCGTCGATCCCGTCGACGCCGTCAAAGGGGCCGACTTGCTGCTCGTCGCCACCGAATGGCCCGAATTCATGCGGGTCGACCTGGAACAGGTGGCGGCGGTGATGCGTGGGTCGGTGGTGTTCGACGTCCGGAACCTGCTCGACCCCGAGGTGGTTCGCGCCGCCGGCCTGCGCTACTACGGCTGGGGTCGACCTCGGATCTGACCCCTCAGCGGAACAGGTCGTCGCCCGCGGGTCTGATCAGGTCGGCGGCACGGCCGTCCCCGGCCTGGAAGCGGAACCCGCGGACCACGGCGGCGGGGATCCCCCTGGCTTTCCCCATCACGAGGTCGGCGGCGGCGGCGACCTCGTCCGCCACCGCCACCTCCGTCACGTCGAGGATGCGTCCGTGGGTGTCGGTGGTGCCGCGCAGATCCTGGATCGGTTCCATTCCCGACACGCCGATGGCGACGTCGGTGAGGCCTCGCCGCCACGGGCGTCCGAAGGTGTCGGTGACGACGACGGCCAGGACCCGGCCCGTCGCCCGCTGCAGCCGGAGCCGGATCCGGTGGGCGGAGGCGTCCGGGTCGACGGGGAGCAGGATCGCCCGTCCCGGCCCGGCGTTCGACCGGTCCACTCCGGCGTTGGCGCAGATGAACCCATGCCGTGTCTTGGTGATCGACAGGGGTCCCCGGCGGCGGAGGATCGTGGCCGCTTCCCGTTCGACGATCCGACGGTGGGCGTCGGGGGAGTCGTCGGCCAGCTCTTCGATTCGGCCTTCCGCCTTCGACACGATCTTGTGGGTGACGACGACGATGTCCCCGTCGGCGAGGGCAGGTCCGTGACGTTCCAGGGCCTGGAGGAGGAGCGTCGCCACGTCGTCGCCGGGCCGGACCTCGCCGATGCCTTCGACGCCGAAGATGGTCACAGCCATCGGAGCAGCCGTTCGGCGAACGAGCGGGACTGTTCGGGTCGGGCGATGTGGGTGTCGGTGACCCGGATCGACAGGGTCGCCGTCCCCAGCCGCCGGTCGGCTTCGTCGCCGGTGTCGACCACCAGGTCGGTGAGGAGGCCGTCGTAGGCGGCGATCACCCCGGCGTTGCCCGCCGGGTAGCCGAGGGACGTGAGCACCTTGGCGGCGGGACCTTTCAGGGCTTCCCCTCCGAACAGCGGACTCACCGCCACCACCCGGGACGCCGCTTCGACCGCCTTCGCCACCTCGGCGACGGCGAGGATCGGCCAGATCGACAGCACCGGGTTTGAAGGGGCGATGACGACGGCGTCGGCCTGCTCGATGGCGGCGACGACGCCGGGGGCTGCCTGGGCCCGTTCGGCCCCGTCGAACCGGACGTCGGTGACCGTGTCGGCGTGGCGGCGGGTCACGAAATACTCCTGGAACGGCAGCCATCCGGCGTCGGGGGTGCGGACGACGGTCCTCAGGGGGTCGTCCGTCGCCGGGATGACCTTGGGTTCGACGTCGAAGGCGTCGGCGATCTCGGCGGTGACCTGCGACAGCGGCACCCCCCGGTCGAGGCGGTCGGTCCGGAACAGGTTGGTGGCGAGGTCGGTGTCACCCAGGCGGAAGGTCGTGTCGATCGGGAACCGGGCGAGCGCCCTCATCACCTTCCAGGTCTCACCGGCCATCCCCCATCCGGCGGGGCCTTCGATACCGGCGAGGGTGTAGACGACGGTGTCGAGGTCGGGTGCGACGTGGAGTCCGTAGATGCGTTCGTCGTCTCCGACGTTGACGATCACGGTGAGTTCGACGTCGTCGAGGGCGGCGAAGCCGCGTGCCAGACGGGCTCCGCCGACTCCCCCCGACAGCATCGCGATCCTCATCCACCCTCCAGAGATTGCAGTGGTCGCTTCTCGGCTCCACAATGTGCGGCCGCATGGTCCCTGCCTCCACCACCGACCCGGCCGAACCCGGATCCCCGAGTCTCACCGTCGTCGCCGCGGTGCTGGCGCTGCCCGGCGTCGACGTCGCCGACGCCGTCGATGCGGTCGCCGGGCAAGTCTACGAGGTCGGTCGTATCGTCGTGATCGGCGCCGAGTCCGACGAGTTCGACTCGTTCCCCGACCTGCGCCGGTTCGCCGCCACCCTCGGACCCGACACCGACCTGGTGTGGGTGATCCACGGCGACGCCCGGCCCCGGCCCGACGCCCTCGGGGCCCTCGTGGCCGAGCTGGTGCGCAACGAAGCTTCGGTGGTGGGCTCGAAGGTCCTCCGGGCCGACCGAGAGGAGCTCTTGGAGTCGGTCGGCGCGGCCACCGACGTCTACGGGGAGCCCTACACGGGCCTCGACGAAGACGAGATGGACCTGCAGCAGTACGACGTCGTCCGGGACGTGGCGTTCGTCCTCGGTGTCTCGATGCTGGTCCGGCGGGACCTGCTGCGGGGTCTGAAAGGACCCGACGAGCTGCTGGCGCCGACGGCGGCGGGTATCGACTTCTCCCAGCGTGCCCGGATCGCCGGCGGGCGGGTGATGGTGGCGCCGTCGTCGGAGGTGCTGCACCAAGGGCGGTGCCGACACGGGGTGGCACCGTGGCGCGAGCAGGCCGGGCGGATGCGGGCGATGCTCAAGGCCTACCGCCTCATCACGTTGGTCTGGGTGGTGCCGGTCGGGTTCCTGCTGTACCTGGCTGACGCCATCTTCCAGCTTCTGCTGGGACGGCCCCGACCCCTCGGCCAGCTCCTCGCCGCCACCGCCTGGAACCTCGTCCATCTCCCCTCCACCCTGCTCGCTCGGCGGGCCCTCGCCTCGCTGCGGGTGGTCGGTGACGAAGAGCTGTTCCGGTACCAGGTGTCCGGTTCGGTGCGGTGGCGGGAACGGGCCGACGAGATCGACGAACGGTTCGGATCGATCATCGACGAGGAGACCGAGATCGGGATGGCGGAGCCGGCTGCGCCCAGTGCTCGGGGTCCCGTGGCCGCGGCGTTGCTCGCCCTGGTCGTGGTCGGGCTCGCCGCCCGGGGGATCTGGTTCGGGCGGCTCCCCGCCGTCGGGTTCACGCTGCCGTTCCCCACCGACCCGGCCGCCGTCCTCGCCTCCTACGCCGGCGGCTGGAATCCGACGGGTCTGGGGAGTCCCCAGCCTCTGCACCCGGCGGTGGCGTTGGCGTCCGCCGTCAAATTCCTGACGTTCGGCTGGGACGGCGCCGAGGCGCTGCTCACCGCCGGAGCGATGATCCTCGCGCTGTTCGGTACGGCGCGGCTGACGGGTCGTCTCGGGCTCGGCCCGGCGGCCCGGTACGCGGCGGCGGTGGTGGCGGTGCTCGGACCCTTCGCCGCCGCCGCCGGCAGCGCCGCCTACTGGCCGGCGCTGGTCGGACTGAGCGGTCTGCCGTGGGTGCTCGACGCCATGATCCGGCCGTGGCCGTCGGGGTGGCGGGCACGGATCCGGCGGGTGTCGGTGATGGTGCTGGGGATGGCGCCGGTCGCCACCTTGGTTCCCCTCGCCCCGGTGGTGGTGGTGATCGTCGCCGTCGCCGGTGTCGTGGCGGGACGTAGACGCTGGGCGGCTCTGGGTAGAAGCCTGGTCCCGGCGGCGGCGGGGGTGGTGTTCGCGGGCGTGTACCTGCTCGGCGTCAGCCCTTCGGTGCTTCTCGACGGCGGGGGGCCGGCCGATCTGGGCGTCCAGCCGGTCTGGCTGGCCGTCACCTTCGGGGCCGCCGCGTTGGCGGTGATCCGGGGTGGACGTGGGGGCGAGCTGGCCGGATGGGGTGCGCTCCTCGCCGGTGTCGCCCTGGTCGCGGACGGGGTGCCCGGCACGGGAACCGAGGTCGCCGCCGCCGCCACCCTCCTCGGGTCTACGGGGGCGGCGTTGATGGTGGGGGGAGCGTTCGACATGGGGGCGGTGGACCGATGGCGTCGGTTCGTCCACGCCCTGGCGGTGCTGGCCGCCCTCTTCGCCCTCGTGCCGGTCGCCGCCGCCATCCCGGGGGGGAGGGCCTATCTCCCCGACGACGTCTGGTCGGACCGGCTGGCCTTCTCTACGGCCCTGGCACCTGCCACGGGACCCGACCGGATCCTCCTCCTGGGTGACCGGGGGACGATGCCGGGAGCCGTTCGGGAAGGAGACGGCTTCGTGTACCGCCTGGTGGCGGGGGGCGGACCCACCTTGGACGAGGCGTGGCTCCCCGCCGAACGGGTGGGTGACCGTGCCCTCGACGCGACCCTCGCCCGGCTGGCCCTCGCCGAAGGGGTTCGCCCAGGTGCCGCTCTGGCTCCGTTCGCCATCCGGTGGATCGTCGTCGCCGGCGACACCCCCTTCACCGACGCCTTCACCAACCAGGTGGATCTGGCGCCGGTCCCCTTGGGGCCGGACCTGGCCGTCTACCGCAACGAAGCCGCAGAACCGCGGGTGACGGCGTCGGACGGGTCGGCATGGACCTGGGCCTACGCGTCGGCGTCGGGTCCGGCCTCCGACGGCGCCCGGGTCAGGATCGCCGACAACGCCGACGGCCGGTGGCGACCCGACTGGGTACGGGACGACTGGGCCAACTCGGTGTCGGGTCGGACCGGGGAGGCCTGGGTGGCCACCGACCCGCTGGCACGGACGGCCGCGTGGGCGGCCCTGGGTCTCGCTCTGTTCGCCTTGGCGGGTACGGCGATCCGCCAGCGGGAGGAGCCATGAGACGGACGGTCGCCCTCATCGTCGGTGCGGCCCTCGCCTTCGCGGCGTGGCCGTCTCCGCCTCCGACGTCCCTTCCCGACCCGGTCCCGACTCAGACGGTGGGCCAGGCTCGGTTCGTCACCTGTGTGGCCCGGGCCGACCGTGGATCCGATCCGCTGCTGGCCGTGGCTGCGAACCGGTCGGGACCGCTGGGTGTGTCGGTGACCGGAGCCGGCGAGCTCCGTCCGGTGGCGGACGCCACCATCGGTGCCGCCGGGGGAGCGGTGGTGCCGCTGGCCGATTCGGGGCTCGTCGGTTTCGGCACGGTCCTCGCCGAGCTCCCCACCGACGTGGTGGACGGGGCGGTGGTCTCCAGGGGCGAACGGGGCCGGACCACCCGCCGCTGCCTGGGCCGTCCGGAGCCGGTGATGGCGTTGTCCGGCGTGTCGAGCCTCGACGGTGAACGCCTCACCATCGTGTTGGGCAACCCCTTCGCCGCCGACGCCGTCGTCGCCGTCACCGGGGCGAGCGAAGTGGGCGAGGACTCGCCCGGCGAACTGGCCTCGGTGCTCGTCCCCGCACGTTCGACGATCACCGCCGAGCTGGGGCGGTTCCTCCCGTTGCGTGAGTACCTGTCGGTGGTGTTGACGGCGGAACGGGGAGCGGTGGTCGGACTCCTCGCCCAGGCCGGGGACGGCGACGTGGCGACGGCGAGCTTCGCGTCGCCGGCGGCCGACTGGTGGCTCACCGTTCCCGACGTGGGCCAACAGTCGGCGACCCTCACCTTCGTGTCGGTGGCTCCGACCGAAGTGGAGTATCAGGTGGACGTCTACGAAGGGGGAGGCCTCGACGCCGGCTTCGAGACGGGACGGGTGGCGCCGGGCCGCCAAGTCGTCGTGGATCTGTCGGAGGTGGCCGCCCCCGCCGGCGTCCGGGTCACCGCCACCGGCCCGATCGTGGCGGGCCTGTCCCTCGCCGGCGAGCATCTGCGCGCCCTCTCCCCGGGGGTGAACGCTCCCGGTGACCGATGGCTGGTCGCCGGGCCGGGTGTGGGGGGACCTTCGGTCCTGTGGGTCCTCAACCCGGGACCCGACGCCCTCGACGTGGTCGTCCAACCGGTGAGGTCCGGAGCGCAGGCCCAGATGGTGCAGGTGCCGGCGTCGACGGTCGCGCCGGTCCCCGTCACCAGCGGGTCGGGGGGCGGCTACCTGGTCGAGGCGGTCGGCGACGTCGTGGTGATGTGGACCTTCGGTGGGGAAGGTCCGACCGGATTCGGGACGGGAACGCTCCTCGATGAGTGAGATCTGGCTCCGTTTGGCCGGGGTGGTGGGTGCCGCCGCCGTCGGCCTGGCATGGGCCTGGGTGGCTCGGCGCCGGGCGGCGACCCGGCCCCGGAAGGTGCGGATGCCCGGGCTCGGGCCTGGCGTCTTCCTGTTCACCTCCGAGACCTGCGAGTCCTGCACCCCGGCCCGGGAGGCCGTCGCCCGGCACCTCGGCAGCGACGGGTTCCGGGAGATCGTCTGGGAGCAGGAACCGGCGATGTTCGACCGGTATGCGGTCGCTCGGGTCCCGACGGTGGTCCGGCTCGACGCCGAAGGCAACGGGGTCGCCTTCGAAGGCGTACCCGACCGGACGACCCTCGACCGGATCGGCGGTCCTTGAATGGAGGCGACCGTCGCCCTACCGTCCCCGTCCATGGTTGCATCGTGTATCCGGTGCGGCGCTCCCGGTGCCGCCTGCATGACCTTCACCTACGACGAGCGCGCCGTGTGGCTCGGTGACCTGGAGGCCGCCCGCGACCGGGGGACCGGGTACGTGCTGTGCGGCGAGCACGCCGACCGCCTCACCCCTCCCCTCGGCTGGACCCTCACCGACCAGCGCAACGTGGCACGTCTGTTCTCTCCCGTGGACGTCGACTCCGGCGTCGCCTGAACGTGCCCCTCGACCGCGACCTCATCGACGCGGTTCGGGAACTCGACACGCACGAACTGCGACGGCTGCTGATCCTCGCCCGCGCCCGGCTGGAGGCGGCCGGGGCGATCGCCCCCGGCGACCAGGCCCGGGTGAGCCTCCACCAGCGGATGGTCCGCTGTGGGAAACCCGGCTGCACCCGCTGTCCCCACGGGCCCTACTGGTATGCCTACTGGCGCGAGGGGGGCCGTCGCCGCAGCCGGTACGTGGGGCGCCTCCTCGACGAGGAGCCTGGCACACCGCCGGGCGGCGGTTAGCATGACCGGCGGGTCGACAGGGGATCGAAACATGGACTGCCCGCAGTGCGGCGCCAAGGACGTCATCGAGATCAAGCACCGGCTGGCCGACCACGTCGAGCTGTATTTCTTCTCGTGCCACCGCTGCGAAGAACGGTGGTGGGACCGGAACGGGCAGAAGCTGGCTCTCACCGAGGTGTTGGAGCTGGCGCGTCGTACACGTCGCTGACCATCCCTCCATGCGGAGATCCTCCTGGCTCCCCGTGGTGGTGGTCGCCGCGGCGTCCCTCGTCATCTTCGGGGTCCTCAACCCGCCGCTGATCTTCACCGCCAACACCCCGACCGGCGGCGACATGGGCGCCCACGTCTACGCCCCCGCCTACCTGCGCGACGTGCTGTTGCCGTCGGGCAGGATCCTCGGCTGGAGCAACGACTGGTTCGCCGGGTTCCCGGTCTTCTACTTCTACTTCCCCCTCCCCAGCCTGGTGATCGTCGCCCTCGACGTCCTGCTGCCCTACGGCGTCGCCTTCAAGATCGTGGCGGTGGCAGGTCTCCTCGCCTTGCCTCCCGCCGCCTACTTCCTCGCCCGTTCGATGCGGTTCGGGCAGGGGGTGGCGATGGCCGCCGCCGGTGCGTCGACGGCGTTCGTGTTCATGGAGAGCTATTCGATCTACGGCGCCAACGTCGCCTCGACCCTGGCGGGCGAGTTCGCCTACGGGTGGTCCTTCGCCCTCGGTTTCTTCTACCTGGGTCTGCTGATCCGGGCGGTGCGCGATGACCGCCGGTACATCCCCTGGGCGGCGGCGGTCCTGGGTCTGACCATCCTGTCCCACATCCTCACCACCATCGTGCTGGCGTTCGCATCGCTCAGCGTCTTCCTGTGGAAGCGGTCCTTCCGCCCGGCGGTCACGGTCGGTCTGTGGGGTGGCGCCATCGCCGGGTTCTGGGTGCTGCCGCTGATCACCCGGATCGGCTACAGCTCGGACATGGCCTGGACACCGCTGAACCGCTGGGAGGAGATCTTCCCGATCGAGATCTGGCTGCTGCTCCCCCCCGCGGTCGCCGGTGCGCTGTGGGCGGGACGTCGGACCAGCCGGATCCTCCCCCTGGTGGCCGCCACCCTGCTTCCCGTCATCTACTTCCCTCTGCCCAACATCCTCCCCGACCTCCTGCCCGAGCTGTTCCGTGACCAGCGATGGAAGCTGTGGAACGGCAGGCTGTTGCCCTACTGGTATTTCGGGGTCGCGTTCTTCGCCGCGGTCGGGATCGGAGCCTTCGCCACCGCGATGGCCCGACGGCTTCCCGAACGCATCTCCGCTCACTGGCCGAGGGCGATCGCCCTGGTCGCCGTGGCGGTCTCGGTGGGCCTCGTGCGGGAGAGCCGTGCCGCCGAATGGGTGCCGTACGTGGTGGGTGCGGTCGGGGTGGGCCTCGTCGCCCTCAGCCTCCTGTGGAAGGGCCGTCCCACCTCCCGGGGGGTGGTCACCGCCACCGCGGCGCTGGCGCTCGTCTTCGGTGGCTTGGCGGGGGTCACGTTCGTCGACGGCTGGGCCCGATGGAACTTCGAAGGCTACGAGGCCAAAGAGCCCTACCCCGAGTACCGGAGGCTGATGGAGACGGTCGAGACGCTTCCCCCGGGCAGGATCCAGTGGGAGGCGAACCGGGAGCTGGACAAGTACGGCACGCCGATGTCGCTGATGCTGTTCCCCTATTGGACGGGAGGCAACCACCCGTCGATGGAGGGGCTGTTCTTCGAGTCCGCCCTCACGACCCCGTTCCATTTCCTCAACACCGCCGAGATGAGCCGTCGCCCCTCCAACCCGATCCCGGGGCTGCGGTACCGCACCTTCGATTTCGCCCGCGGCATCGTCCATCTCGGCGTCTACGGCGTCCGCTACTACGTCGCCTACACCGACGAGGCCAAAGCCGAAGCCGACCGTTGGCCGGAGTTGGTGAAGATCGCCGAGGCGCCACCCTTCGCCCTGTATCGGCTCCCCCCGACCGACCTGGTGGAGGTGGCGACGATGCAGCCCGCCGTGTTCGAACCTAGAGCCGCAGCAGGGGATCCGGACGCCGGGGATCGGACACCCACCGAGTTCGGCGAGTTCGCCCTCGACTGGTACGACGACATCTCACTCATGGACCGTTGGGTGGCGGCCGACGGCCCTGCCGACTGGCCTCGGGTGTCGAGCCTCGACGAGCTGCCGGAGGTCCCCCTCGACCCGCCTCCGGCTGCCGTCTCCGACGTCGTGATCGAACCCCACCGGATCTCGTTCCGCACCACCGCCGTCGGATACCCGCACCTGGTGAAGGTCTCGTATTTCCCCAACTGGACGGCGACGGGTGCCGACGGACCGTGGCTGGTGACCCCGTCGCTGATGGTGGTCGTTCCCACCCAGGAAGAGGTCACCCTCGAGTTCCGGCGGGCCTGGCCGGAGCGGCTCGGCTGGTTGCTGACGGTGATCGGCGTGGGGGGATTGGTCGTCTGGCGCTACCGGGACCGGTTCAGCCTTCGGCGGCCAGTCGACGTCTGATCCGCCACAGCCCGGCCAGGGTGCGGGGGACCCGCTTGGCGAGGGACGAACGGGCGGCCCGGAGCTCCTCCACCACCACCGGCACCTCCACGATCCGGAACCCGGCCCGTTCTGCCCTCAGCACCAGTTCGGTGTCGAACAGGTCCTGGCGGGATTCGACCCGGGGCACGATGCGTTCCACCACCTCCCGTCGAAAGGCCTTCATGCCGTGGGTGTCGGACACTCGGGAACGGAACAGGGCCCGCAGCAGCAGGTTGAAGACACGGGTCGCCAGCCTGCGGGTGAAGGGACGCCGATCCTGGGAGTGGGGGTCGCGTTTCGAGCCGATGACGATGTCGGCGTCGGTCTGGGCGAACACCTGGCGGAGGAACGCGGCCGAGAAGTAGTCGATGTCGAAGTTGACGACCCAGTCTCCCCGGGCCTGGACGAACCCTTCCCGCATCGCCGCGCCGTAGTCTGCGGTGTCCAGGCTGAGGACCGTCACCGGCTCGTCGCGGCCTACGTCGGCCGCGAGGGCGGCGGTTTCGTCGACCGATCCGTTCTCGACGACGATGAGTTCGAAGTCGACCGCCACCTCGTGGAGGGCTCCGAGGATGCCCTCCATGCCTTCACGGATGAACTCCGCCTCGTTGTGGACCGGCACGACGACGGAGAGGGTCGGTGACATGGTCGACGCAGTGTAGGGGGCGGGGAGGATCCGGCCCTCCCGTACAATGCGCGGGCTGGCGCGCGTAGGAGGAACGTCCGTGGGTGATCCCGCCGCCGTGTTCAAGGCCTACGACATCCGAGGGCGGACCGATCTCGGCGAGCTCGACACGTCCCTCGCCGAAGCGGTGGGTGCCGCGTTCGCTTGCCTCACCGGCGCCTCCCGCATCGCCGTCGGCCGCGACTGCCGGAGCTCGTCGCCCGACCTGGCAGGGGCGGTGGCGGCAGGGATCACGAGCCAGGGAGTCGACGTCCTCGACGTCGGCGAAGTGCCGACCGACTGCATCTACTACGTGTCGGGTGCGCGTTCCGTCCCCGGGGTGATGATCACCGCCTCCCACAACCCTCCCGAATACAACGGGATCAAACTGTGCCGGGAAGGGGCGGCGCCGGTCGGGGAGGAGACCGGGCTCGCCGAGATCCGGGCGATGGTCGAAGGGGGCGTCCCCGCCGGGCCGGGAGGCGGGCGAGTCGAGCCGTTCGACGCCATCAGCGGATACGTGGATCATCTCCTCTCGGTCGTGGACCCCGACCGCATCGGCGGCCTGCGCGTCGCCGCCGACGGCGGGAACGGGATGGCGGGGGTGGCGATCGGGCGGATCTTCGAACGCCTGGACGCGGAACTGATCGGTCTGTACCTCGAGCCCGACGGCACCTTCCCCAACCACCCGGCCGACCCTCTGAAACCCGAGAACCTGCGTGACCTCATCGCCCTGATGGAGCGTGAGCATCCCGACCTGGGGGTGGCGTTCGACGGGGACGCCGACCGGGCCTTCTTCGTCGACGACCGTCTTCGGCCCCTCTCCGGCAGCACCACCACCGCGCTCATCGCCCGGTGGTTCCTCCAGCGGAACCCCGGCGCCACCATCGTCCACAACCTCATCACCTCCCGTGCGGTCCCCGAGACGATCAGGGCCCATGGGGGAGTGCCCGTCCGTACCCGGGTGGGGCACTCCTTCATCAAGAAGGTGATGGCGGAGAGCGGGGCCCTCTTCGGAGGCGAGCATTCCGGGCACTACTACTTCGCCGCCAACTATCGGGCCGACTCGGGGATGCTCGCCATGCTCGTCCTGCTGCAGGTGGTGTCCGAGGCGGGCCGGCCCCTCTCCGATCTCCGCCGGGAGGTCGAACCCTACGTGGCGTCGGGTGAGATCAACTTCGAAGTCGCCGACCAGCAGGCGACCATCGAGCGGGTGGCCCGAGCGTTCGCCGACGGCGAGCAGGACCGGCTCGACGGCCTCACCGTCTCGTGGCCCACCAAGTGGTTCAACCTGCGCCCGTCCAACACCGAGCCTCTGCTCCGTCTCAACGCCGAGGCCTCCGACCCCGACGAGCTCGCCGAGTTGGTCGCCGAGGTCGAGGCCGTGATCCGAGAGGAGGTCCGATGATCGACCCCGACCTCATGGAGATCCTCCGCTGTCCTCTCTGCCACGGTGAGCTCGACGAAGACGAGGCGGCGTCCGAGCTCCGATGCGTCGAATGCGGGCATCGGTATCCGGTGATCGACGGGATCCCCGACATGGTCGTCGACGAATGAGCGGCGAGGCGATGCGGTCGATGGCGGCCCGCCTCGGCGAACAGCTCGCCTGGGCTGCCCGACTCGACGTCGACGGGGTGCCGACCCACCACGAGGCGCTGATCTGCGGGATGGGCGGGTCGGGGATCGGTGGCGACTTCGCCGCCGCCCTCGCCGACGTCGAAGGTCGCAGGGTCGGCGTCCACAAGTCGTACGGGATCCCCGGCTGGGCGAAGGCGGCGCCTCCGCTGGTGGTGGCCGTGTCGTATTCGGGAAACACCGAGGAGACCCTGTCGGCGGTCGAGGAGGCGGTCGGGGTAGGGGCGCCGGTGGTGGCCGTCACCTCCGGGGGAGCCCTCGCCGACGTCGCCCGTACCCGGGGGCTGGCACTGGTCACCGTCCCCGGCGGTCTGCAACCCCGCGCCGCCCTCGGCTACCTGCTGGGTTCGATCCTCGAGGTCCTGTCGGGCGCCGGGATCCTCTCGGACCCCACCGACGCCTTGGAGGAGGCGGCGAGTCTGGTGACCTCGCTGTCGGGGCCGGACGGTGCCGCCGAAGGTCTCGCCCGGGACCTGGCGGAACGTCTCGACGGTCGCATCGTCGCCGTGTACGGTTCCGTGGGTCTCACGGCGCCGGTGGCGCAGCGCTGGAAGACCCAGATCAACGAGAACGCCAAGTGGCCGGCCTGGTGGGCGTTGCTCCCCGAACTCGACCACAACGAGATCGTCGGATGGTCGGGCCGGCCCGACCTCTCCCGGCGGGTCGGGGTGGTCGCCCTGGTGGACCGCGACGACCCCGAGCGGGTCTCTGCCCGTCTCCGACTCACCGAAGAGGTGACGGCCGGCCAGGTCGAATGGGTGGGGGAGGTCTACGCCCAGGGGGAGTCGCCGCTGGCGCGAATGATGTCGCTGGTGGCCGTCGGCGACCTGGTGTCACTGGAGCTGGCCAGACTCGCCGGGGTGGACCCGGTCCCGGTGGACGTGATCGAGAACCTGAAACGACGACTGGACGAGGAGACCTGATGGACTACGACATCGCAGATCCGGGGCTCGCCGACGACGGTGCCCGGCGGGTGGCATGGGCGGGACGTCGCATGCCGGTGCTCGCGACCATCCGTGAGCGCTTTCGTCGGGAACGCCCCCTCGAAGGCAGAAGGGTCGGCGCATGCCTGCACGTGACCGCCGAGACCGCCAACCTGATGCTCGCCCTGCGTGACGGCGGCGCCGACGTGGCCCTCTGCGCCTCCAACCCCCTCTCCACCCAGGACGACGTCGCCGCCGCCCTCGTCGCCGAAGGGATCCCCGTCTTCGCCGTCCGCGGCGAGGACGCCGACCGCTACTACCGGCACATCCACGCCGTCCTGGACGTGAAACCCGACATCACCATGGACGACGGCGCCGACCTGGTCACGGTGCTCCATACCGAACGGACCGAGCTGGCGCCCATCGGTTCCACCGAGGAGACCACCACCGGGGTGATCCGGCTCCGGGCGATGGCCGAGGACGGGACGCTGCGTCTCCCGGTGGTCGCGGTGAACGACTCCGCCACCAAGCACCTGTTCGACAACCGGTACGGGACGGGCCAGTCGGCCCTCGACGGGATCCTTCGGGCCTCCAACATCCTCCTGGCGGGCTCCCACGTCGTCGTGGTCGGGTACGGGGACTGTGGACGAGGGGTGGCCGACCGGGCCGACGGCATGGGGGCGAAGGTGATCGTCGTCGAAGTCGACCCGATCCGCGCCCTGGCGGCCGCCATGGACGGCTACGAGGTGATGACGGCACGCGACGCAGCCCCGATCGGCGACGTGTTCATCACGGTGACCGGCAACAAGCACGTGCTCCGCATGGAGCATTTCGAGCGGATGAAGGACGGGGCCATCCTCGCCAACGCCGGACATTTCGACATCGAACTCGACCTCGACGCCCTGGGCAAGGCGGCCGTCGCCCGCCGACCGATCCGGGCCAACCTGGACGAATACGAACTGGCGGACGGTCGCCGACTTCTGGTCGCCGCCGAAGGGCGGCTCGTCAACCTGGGTGCGGCCGAAGGTCATCCGGCGGACGTGATGGACATGTCCTTTTCGAATCAGGCGCTGGCGGCCGAATGGCTGGTCGGCCGGGCCGGGTCGCTCGAACCGAAGATCTACACCCTCCCCGCCGAACTCGACGAAGAGGTGGCTCGGATCAAGCTGGAGTCGATGGGGGCGGGCCTCGAGCAGCTCACCGAAGCACAGGAGAGGTATCTCTCCGGCTGGCAGGAAGGGACCTGAAGCCCCGGGCCGACGGGTAGCGGCCGCCGCATAGGGGGGTCACCGTTCTTCAGGGAGGGGGTCCGGGCTGTCGGTGGCCGCCCGTATGTTGACTCCATGCCGTGTCTGTGTTGCCGACTCCCCACCCGGGGGGTGCTGTGCACCCCGTGTCGAAGCGGGTTCCGTCCCGCCCCCGACCGTCTCCTCCCGGGAGGGTTGGGAGCCCACCCCGCGTTCGTCCACGAGGGTCCGGCCCGTCGGCTCGTCCACCGGCTCAAATACGAAGGTCTCGTCGAAGCGGCCATGCTCCTCGCCGGACCGATGGCACACCGCCTCCCCGTCGCCGCCGTGGCCCTCGTTCCCATCCCCCGGGTCCGGTGGCGCAGGCTCCGCTACGGGATCGACCCGGCCGCGACGTTGGCGGCGCTCCTCGGTCGCCTCACCGGCCTCCCCGTCGTCGACGCGTTGACGCCGTCGTGGACGGGGCCGGTCCACGCCGGACGCCGACGGGGCCGCCGACGCCCGCCCCGGTTCGGCCGACGTGTCGACCCCGGACCCGGGGTCGTCCTGATCGACGACGTCGTCACCACCGGGATCACCATCGTCGCGGCGGCGAAGACGGTGGGCGGCGGCGTCGCCGGAGCGGTGACCGCCACCGGCGCAGTGACTAGTCTCATCGGTGACGGGGCTGTCTAGCCCCTCGGTACCCGAAGCCTTGGGAGGGCACGTGGAAGTTCGGCTCCATGCCAGGAACACCGACGTCGACGACCAGTTTCGTCAGGCGGTGGCCGAGAAGATCGGTCGAGCCGCCAAAGTGTTCGACGGTCTCGGTGACGTCGACGTCGAGCTCAGCCAGGAACGCAACCCCCGGCTCACACAGGCTCGCTACCACCTGGAGGTGACGGCAGCCGCCAACGGGAGGATCGTCCGGATCACCAGCGACGCCTCCACCCCCGAAGCGGCGCTCGACGAGGCCGCCGACCGGTTCACCCGTCGGCTCCGCCGGTTGAAAGAGCGTCTCATCGACCGGAACCGCCGGGCCGCGGCGAAACCGACCGCACCCGAACCGGTGGCGACCGGAGAAGAACCCGAGATCGTTCGGGTCAAGCAGTTCGTGATGAAGCCGATGACTCTGGAAGAAGCCGCCCTGCAGATGGAGATGCTCGGTCATGACTTCTTCTTCTTCCGAAACGTCGCCTCGGACGACTTCAACGTCTTGTATCGGCGCAAAGACGGCCGACTGGGGTTGATCGAACCGGCATGAGTCGAGCCACCATCGTCATCGTCGACGACGCTCCGCTGTTCCAGGCGGGGCTGTCCGCCGCCCTCACCGCCGAGGGTTTCGACGTCGTGGGCTCGGCAGAGGACGCGTTGTCGGCGGTGACGGTGGCCCGGAACCTCCGGCCCGACCTGGTCATCCTCGACGTCCTCATGCCGGGGATGTCGGGCCTCGAGGTGGTGGACAAGATCCTGCGGGCGTCCCCGGCCACCAAAGTGATGCTGCTCACCTCCTCGGAGTCGGAGGAGGACCTGCTCAAAGCCATCAAAGCCGGGGCGATGGGGTACATCGTCAAAGACACCGGGCTCCCGAACCTGGTGCAGGCGGTACGGGACATCCTCGACGGCGGGGCGGTGGTCTCCCCGGCGATGGGGGGGAAACTGTTCCGGACCGTCGCCCACCTGCTCCGCCACCGGGACCTCAACACGGCTCGGAGGCCGACACTCACCGGCCGCGAGATCGAAGTGCTGCAAAGCGTCGCCGAAGGCCTCACGTCGAAGGAGATCGGTGAACGGCTCTTCATCTCCGAGAACACGGTGAAGAACCACGTGCGGAACATCCTCGACAAGCTGGGTCTCCGATCTCGGAACGAGGCGGTCATGTACGCGATCCGCGAAGAGCTCATCTCCATCGACTGAGCCACGCCGGGGACAACCGTCGATAAAGGTCCGTCGCGCCGATAGGATGACGACGTCATGTCACTCCTCACCAAAGTCCTGCGCGCCGGTGAGGGCCGCATGCTCCGCACCCTCCAAGAGCTGGCCGTCGCGGTCAACGAGCGGGAACCGGAGGTAGAGGCCCTCTCGGATTCCGAGCTCGCAGCCAAGACCGTCGAGTTCAGGGAGCGGCTCGCCAACGGGGCGTCCGTCGACGACCTGGAGGTCGAGGCGTACGCCGTCGTCCGGGAAGCCGCCAAACGGGTCCTCGGTCAACGCCACTTCGACGTCCAGGTGATCGGGGCGGGTGCCCTCCATCGGAGGATGGTCGCCGAGATGAAGACCGGTGAAGGAAAGACCCTCGTCTCCACCATGCCGGTCTACCTCAACGCCCTGGAAGGCAAAGGCGTCCACGTCGTCACCGTCAACGACTACCTCGCCTCCCGGGACGCAGAATGGATGGGGGCGATCCACCGGTTCCTGGGACTCGAAGTCGGATTGATCCAGGCCGGCATGACACCGGCCGAGCGCCGTCCCGCCTACGCAGCCGACATCACCTACGGCACCAACAACGAATTCGGCTTCGACTACCTGCGGGACAACATGGCGATGCGTCCCGCCGACATCGTGCAGCGGGGCCACCACTTCGCCGTCATCGACGAAGTCGACTCGATCCTGATCGACGAAGCCCGGACGCCGCTCATCATCTCGGGACGGCTGGGCGACTCCGCCAAGTGGTACCGGGACTTCGCCCGGATCGCCGCCCGTCTCCGCCGGGACGTCGACTACGAGGTCGACGAGGCGAAACGTCAGATCCTCGTCACCGAAGAAGGCATCGCCAAGGTCGAATCCATCTTGGGTGTAGACAACCTCTACGACCACACCGCCGTCGACTTCGTCCACCACCTGGAGACGGCGATCAAGGCGAAAGAGCTGTATCACCGTGACGTCGAATACATCATCGACCACGGCGAAGTGAAGATCGTCGACGAGTTCACCGGCCGGGTCCTCGAAGGCCGCCGCTACTCCGAAGGCCTCCACCAGGCGATCGAGGCGAAGGAGGGGGTGGCGATCAAAGAGGAGAACCAGACCCTCGCCACCATCACCCTCCAGAACTACTTCCGCATGTACGACAAGCTGGCGGGGATGACCGGCACGGCGGAGACCGAAGCCAGCGAATTCGCCCAGATCTACGACCTGGAAGTCCTGGCGATCCCCACCAACAAGCCGGTGATCCGCATCGACCAGCCCGACCTCGTCTACAAGACCGAGGAGGCGAAGTTCCAAGCGGTCGCCGACGACGTCGCCCAACGTCACGCCGCCGGGCAGCCGGTGCTGTTGGGCACCGTGTCGATCGAGAAGTCGGAGCGGCTGTCGTCTCTGCTCAAACGGCGGGGGATCCCCCACGAAGTCCTCAACGCCAAACACCACGCCCGGGAAGCCGAGATCATCGCCCAGGCGGGACGGCCCGGAGCGGTCACGGTGGCCACCAACATGGCGGGCCGTGGCGTCGACATCATGTTGGGAGGCAACCCCGAAGGGATGGCCAAGGTGGAGCTGCGCCGCCAAGGCGTCTCGCCGGACGACCCCGAATACTCGACTCGGCTGGCGGAGCTGACCGAGAAATACGCCGAGCAGGTGGAGCCGGACAAGCAGAAAGTCATCGACGCCGGCGGCCTCTACGTCATCGGGACGGAACGCCACGAGTCCCGCCGGATCGACAACCAGCTCCGGGGACGTTCCGGCCGTCAGGGCGACCCCGGCGAGTCCCGCTTCTACCTGTCGCTCGAAGACGACCTGATGCGGCGGTTCTCCGGCGACCGGGTCCACGCCATCATGGAGCGGCTCAAGATCCCCGACGACGTCCCCATCGAACACAAGATGGTCACCCGCGCGGTGGAGCGGGCCCAGCGTCAGGTCGAAGCCCAGAACTTCGAGATCCGAAAGAACGTCCTCAAATACGACGAGGTGATGAACCGTCAGCGTGAGGTGATCTACACCTGGCGTCAGGGCATCCTCATGCGTGACGAGACGAAGGACCTCATCGAAGATTGGCTCGACGAGGTCATCGAAGGGACGGTCGTCGGCACCCTGGGTGAGGACACCGCGCCCGCCGAATGGGACTGGGACGAACTGAACCGAGAGCTGGGGACCTTCTTCCCCGCCGAGCTGTCGCGGGAAGATTTCGGTGAGCGGGTCTCCCTCGACGAAGTGATCGACGCGGCCCTGGACGCCGCCCGGGAACACTATGCCCGCCGGGAAGAGGAGCTCGGCTCCGACATCCTCCGCCAGGTCGAACGGACGGTGGCGCTCAACGTCATCGACAACAAGTGGCGGGAACACCTCGCCGACATGGATTATCTGCGGGCGGGAATCGGGCTGCGAGCGATGGGGCAGCGAGACCCCCTCGTCGAATACCAGCGGGAGGCGTACGACATGTTCGCCGCCCTGGTGGATTCGGTGAAGCGGGACGCGGTGCGCTACCTCTTCCACGTCCAGATCGCCCAGCCGAAGGAGCCGGCCCTGCGTCCCCAGGCAGTGCCCAACGTCGGCGGTCCGCGATCGAAGAAGCCGGTGAGTGCCGGCACCAAGGTGGGACGAAACGACCCCTGCCCCTGCGGGAGCGGCAAGAAATACAAGAAGTGCCACGGGTCGGTCACCGGCCCGGCTGCGCAGGAGGCCTGAATCCCGCGCCGCCGGAGGTTGGCGCACGTTCTTCCCCCTCTTGAGGGGGAAGTGGCCGCCGACGAAGGAGGCGGACGAAGGGGGTGGAGCAGTGGCCTCGGTGCCGCGCGCGAAGGCTGCAGGTCCGAGTTCTTCCCCCTCTTGAGGGGGAAGTGGCCGCCGACGAAGGAGGCGGACGAAGGGGGTGGAGCAACGGCCTCGGTGCCGCGCGTAGAGCTGGGCGGCGGGTGCACCGAGCCCCCCTCACCATCGGGCCTGGGGGCCCGATGGTCCCCTCCCCCCGTTCCGCCCCGCTTCACGGGGGGAGAAG
>WFOA01000007.1 GCA_015488325.1 Acidimicrobiia bacterium
GAACGGAGTCCGGCGGCGCCGATGCTTCTCCCCGGCGGGGTGGTTCTGTGACGTGGCCGACGTCGGGACGGGGACCGGACGGGCGGGCCGTTCCCTCGACGCCGTGGGCCGGACCCGCCTGCGACACCGGCGGACTCACGTCCGCGATTCTGTCCGTCACGTGCCCACCGGCTGGGAACAGGCCGCCAACATCGCGTTCCACCGCTCCTGGGTCATCGAATCGGGGAGATCCAGGTACGGCGACCAGGGCGGCTCGCCGCCGGCCAGGGACTCCAGAAACCGGTCGAGAGACGGCGGCTGCGGCAACGAAGACCCTTCCGCCACCAAACACTCACGCGCCGCCACGAGCGCCTCGTAGTACCCAGAACCGGTCGACGGAGCCAGATCAAGGACCGCGTCGTCGACCAGCGCGGTGCACTCCCCCAGGGCGTCCTCGTAGCGGTCACGCTGCTCGGGAGCCACACGGAACCCCACCGCGATCCCGTCACGAACCCCAGCACCGCCGCCGCTCCCACCAGGGTGCCGACGGCCAACACGAGCCCCGCGACCCGGCCCGAGATCCTCACCGGGACGACCTCCCCGACTGCACCGCGATCGCCACCGCAACCGCTCTGACCTCCATCGGCGACCTTCCCTCGGTCTCGGTCCCAGACCCGAACCGACACCGAGGAACATCGCTTACACACACACACCTTTCAGCGAGCGACGCCGGATGGTGGTGGCTAGGGCTATTCGTCGAGGTCCAAGACGTCGAGCAGGTAGAACAGGTCCTGGGGGCAGGTCTCTTCCAGTCGGGAGAAGAATCCGGGAGATCCTTGCCCGCCAGCCATGACCGCGTCGTAGGGGTGCCAGGCGGCTCCGAGGGATTCGACATACACCTCCAACGACGGCGGATCATCCACCCGGTATCCCTCGGCGACCATGCATTCCCGCACATACAGGTAGGCCCGGTAGTGCGCGGTCAGCTCCTCTCGGGACGGAACCTCCGACACGCCGAGCTCGGCGAACAGGCGCCTCCGACATATGTCGAGTACCTCGAAGTATTCGTCCTGTTGCTCGGGCGGGAGGTCGACCACGATTCCCAGATCTCCCAGGTCGAGTTCGGCGGCAAACCCGAAGCTGCGGATACAGGCGAGCTTCGTTTCTTGACGGTCCCTCACCGACGCCCGCACCGCCCCCGAAGGGGCCGTCGTCACCGGCGTCGACGGCAACATCGCCACGATCTCCTCCCTCGACGGCGGAGCGACAGCGGTGGTGGTGGTTTCGACGGTGCTCTCCGTCCGGCCGAGCGGAGAAGTGGTCGTGGTTCCGATGGTGCTCTCCGCTCGGCTGGCCCCAGAAGTGGTGGTCGTCTCCGCCGTCGTGGCGGTCGTGGCGGTCCCCTCCTCCGAGAAGGAGGAGGGGACGCAGGCCGATGCCACGAGGGCTAACACCACGGCCATGGCCCTCAGTTGACGTTGCACACTCCCACCGACCAATACCACCCGGGAGCGTCGGGCCGCGCCGTCATGCACATGCACCTGCCACTGGTGTCCGTAGCCCTTCGACATGAGCCACCGCTGACTGGCGCAGTACATGGAGTCGGCGTCGTCACTCCGCAGGGCAGGCAGCTTCGGCGGCCTCCAACACCTCCGTATCCACCCCACCTTTGTAGAGCGCGTTGTACGGATGCCAAGGGCTCTCCGTCTCGACGAACACTTCCCGGGTCGGCGGATCCTCTACGGGGAAACCGTTCGCCACCAGACACTCCTGCACCTCCAGAAACCGGTCGTACATCGTCGCCAGCTCGTCCCGATCCGGAGGCTCTGTCCTCAACCCCGCCAACCTCCTCCACGCATTCGAACAGTCCGTGATCGCCGCCATGAACTCCCCCGTCGCCTCCGGCGCGTAATCGAAGACCAGCCCCTCCCCCGTCACCGGATCCACCTCGCCCGGAAACCCGTACCACTCCATACAGTCCAACACGAAGGGATACTCCTCGGGCACCTCCCCGCCGAAATCCGGCACCGGATACGTCGACGACACCGGGACGCTCCCCGCCGACGTCGAGACCGTCGGGCGCTCCTGGACTGATGGGCGCTCCGGCACCGTGGATGCCGGGCCGGTGCACGCCGCCACCACCAACGCCACCGCCACCCACCGCGTACACCAGTACACGCTTGAAACCCTACGAGATGTTCCGGCAGGAAGTGGAATAGTCAACCACCTTGTCGGAGTAGATCTCACCGGCACCGTACGAGTATCCCCACCAGGTCCTGGAACGCCACTGTTTGCCGGTGTAGTTCCCCGACCACCAACTCGACGCGTAACGCGTATGGACCTGCCAGTAGTAGCCATATCCAGCGGTCTTCACCGTCTGGGTACCAGAACACGTCCGTGTCCAATGCACATGACTACCTGCCCCGGAGTGGGCCCACGCCGGTATCGCCACGGCTATGAGCAGAGCGGTGATCACCGCCACGATTCTGGTCCTCATAGGAACCTCCCCTTCGTCTCGGTCCCCAACCCGAGCCCACAACCCCGATCCTGCCACACACACACACACACACACCCGTCAAGTGGTGACCGCAGGAACTTTTCGCGAACCCGGAGGTCCCCGTCACCGCCGTGGCTCGGCCGTCTCGGTGCCGGTAGCCCACCGACCCAACCCGACCGAGAACGCACCTGCTACCAGCCCGACCGCCGTCATCACCGGCGGCGGCCACACCCGATCGGGCGAGACCAGCCATACCGACCCCAGCCACAGCCCTACCACCGACATCACCACCAACCCTGCCACCCCGAATCCCGGCCACCGCGGCGACAACACACCCGCCGCCACCACGGTCCCCACTGCCACCACCACGGGATCCACCAACACGAGCCCCGCCACCCCGACCACCGTCACCGCTGTCTCTTATACACATCTC
>WFOA01000008.1 GCA_015488325.1 Acidimicrobiia bacterium
CATCGACGTCGACAAGCCGGTGGTCCGGGCCCGTTACGAATACACCGACGCCGGCCTGCCCACCCTCGCCTCGGTCGTGGACGGGTTCCTCACCGACCGGGGCCTCCTCTGAGGGTCGGCCCTTCGGACGAGTCGAGACCGACCAGATCCTTCCAACCGGTTTGCCCGCGGAAGTCCTTGACGTGTGTGTGTGGCAGCCTTCGGCGTCGGGTGGGCGACGACCTGAAGAGAAAGGGGAACCCATGAGAATGGGAATGGTGGCGGTGGTGGCCGCCCTCGTGATGGGCATGGCAGCCCCCGCATGGGCCGATTCACCCGCAACTCCCGCCGGCGGACGTTCCGGACAAAGCGTCGAGACGGTCCTTTCCTCGGCGGGTACCCGTACCGAAGTGCCTTTCGCAGGTCGGGGCAAGGGCGGATACACACAGACGCTCGTTCTCCGGGGGGTTCTGGACAGAGGGGACAACGTCCAAGCCGGGACGAGTTGCTGGTGGGCCAAGCCGACGTGGAAGCTCTACGACGGGTTCGGCAAGCTGACCAGTAGGTCCTGGTACTACATCGAATGGTGCGGCTCCGGTGGAGTCGTGACCGACGTCCTCACCCTGACCTGCGGGGGAGCGGGAAGCTTTCTGTGGGAATACCGGGGATGCTCGGTGCGCCGGGGAGCGCTCGGATACTCGTCCGTGAGGGTTCTCGGGGACTGGACCTATCGGCTAGGTTGGGGCGGAGCCTACAAGTACCAGTACGTGGAGGTAGACGCCCGCGACTATTGGAACGGTGTCTATACGGGCACGTGGTACGGGACGACGTAGGGGGTACACATGATCGAGGTAGAGCGAAGGGAACCGGGGGGCCGTTCGGCCGAAGCAGTCAAGGCCATCGTTGCGTATCTTCCGTTCTTGGTTGCACCGGTCATGCCGTGGATCCTCCTATCGGTGGTGACCCTCGTCATGGGATGGGTGATCATGTGGAATGTCCGTCGGGATGGTGCGGTTGTGACTGCTGCACTCGCGACCGTTGGTTCGTTCTTGCTGTTCTCCCTGTTTCGCTTCCAATTGACCACTTAGCGTCTTCAACGAACACCACCGGACGGCTCCGGGCCGTCGCGTGGGCGGCATCGGACCTGTGAGGTTCTTCTACCACCAAGCTGGGGCGCGACCCAGTGAGCCCAGGTGTCCCCAACACCCGTGCGTCCCCACCTTCGGCTCCGGGTAGCGGGAAGAGCCGCCGGGAGCGAACACGCAGTTGCGGATTCCGAAGCACACCGACGCCGGCCTGCCCACCCTCGCCTCGGTCGTGGACGGGTTCCTCACCGACCGGGGCCTCCTCTGAGGGTCGGCCCTTCGGACGCTACGGGCCGCCGACGTCGGCGAAGGCGCTTTACGAAAGCGGACGGGACCGGTGCCGACCGGAGATCCGACGTTGCCCCGACGTCGCCGCCTGGAGGTCGACGGTGACCACGAGCCTTCTCGATCGACTCACCGCCGGGGATCGGGAGGTCCTCGGGAGGATTCTGGGCGAGGGCGCGGGCTGGGAGGACTTCGAGAAGGAGGTCACCGGCCATCCGTGGCGGCTGATGGACCTCCTCGCCGACCCGGCGCTGCTCGACGCGGTGCTCGACCCCCGGCTGGGGCCGGGTTCGGCGGTGTCGCCGACGCTGCTGTTCGCCGTCTTCGTCTGCCACGCCGCCGTCGAGCTCCGTTCGGCCGGCCACGTGGCGGAATGGGCGGGCCCCCACGCCCGGGTGCCCGTCTTCGACGTCGAAGAGGTCCGAGAGTTCCTGGAGGCCCCCGGCCGGGTGCTGTTCCTCGTCGAACTGCTGGCCTCGTTCGCCGGGACGGCACCGGGTCGGGGGATCGACGACCTGGTGACGTTGGCGGAGATGTCCGACGACTCGCCGGGCTGGTACCGGCGCCTCGCCGACCTGGCGTTGTTCCTCGCCGGGGTCTTCCCCGACCGCACGCTGCTGCACCCCTACTCGCCCACCGAGGCGGAGAAGCTGGGCCGGTCGGCGGGGATGTCGGCCGGTGAGATCCTCGCCACCTTGGCCGACACGCCAGGGGGAACCATCTCGGCGGTGGAGACACTGGGGTGCCGCTGGTATGCGAAGGCCGCCGCCGACCAGGAATCACCGGCGGTGGTCGCCGACCTGGCCGCCCGGTTCCGTCCGGCACGCCGGATCCTCACCTACGTCTCCGACCGTCACCTCTACCGGAGAGCGGCCTGAACGGTGCGGCGGGGGCGTCCGTCGCCCAGTTCACACCCGCATGCCGTCGTAGGCGACCGTCCACCCGGCCGCCGCCACCTCGGCGGCCTGCGGCGAGCCGGGATCGCACAACGGGTTGGTGTGATTGAGGTGGGTGAGGACGACCCGTGTGTCGAGGTCACCGAACCGTTCGAGGGTGTCGGGGACGAACGGGTGGGGGATCTCGCTCAGGTCCCTCCCCGGGATCTCATCCGGTGACCAGAAGGTGGCGTCGAGGAACGCCACGGCGTGGGCGCCGACCACCTCCCGGGCGAGGGGCCATTGCTCCCACGAGTCGATGTCGGGCAGGTACAGGATCTCGCCTCCCACCGAGACGGCGACGGTGTCGGTGTGTTCGGCCCGGTGTGGCACCGTCAGGAGCCGAACCGTCGTGCCCCATCCTTCGTGTTCGAAACCCACCCGCAGCTCCACGTGGCCTGCGACGACGAGGCTGCGCCAGGGTTCGTGGGATCGGAGGAACGCCGCCATCGACGGGGTGACCAGCAGCGGCACCCCGGCGGCGTTGGCGGCTTCCTTCCCGAAGTGGACCAGCCCCGTGTAGTGACCGATGTGGCCGTGGGTGAGGACGACGGCGTCGGGCATCCCCGACCGGTCCGCCCACTGGCTCCTCAGGTCGGGCGAGGCGTCGAGGAGGAGACGCGCATTCGGGGTCTCCACCACGAGCGACGACGCGGTCCGGGCCGGGAGGTCTCCCCGTCTCACCGCCTCGTCGATCGGATGGGCCGAGCCGGACTGGGGGAGACCCCCGTCCTGGGCCGATCCGAGCACCGTGACCCGCATCGGTCAGGTTCCGGTGAACCGGGGAGGACGTTTCTCGAGGAACGCCGCCATCGCCTCGCCCAGGTCGTTGGTGTGGATCATCGCCGCGTTCCACAGGGCGACGTAGTCGAGGGCTTCGTCGACGGTGAGGTCGGCACCTGCACGGAGGACTCGTTTGATCCCCTGGACGACGATGGGGGAGTTGGCGGAGATCTCGGCGGCGAGTTCGGCCGCGGCCGTGTACAGGGCGTCGCGGTCCGCATGGACGTGGTCGACGAGACCGAACCGCTCGGCGGTGGCGGCGTCGATGTCCCGCCCGGTGAAGGCGAGTTCGGCGACACGGCCCGGGCCGACGATACGTGGGAGCCTCTGGAGCGTCCCCACGTCGGCGACCAGACCCATGCGGGTCTCTCGGATGGAGAAGACGGCGTCGGCGGAGGCGAGGCGGATGTCGCAGGCGGTGATCAGGTCGATCCCGGCTCCCAGGCAGTATCCGTGGACGGCGGCGATCACCGGTTTGGGGCATTCGGCGAAGGCACCGAAGGAACGTTGGAGCTGCCTGATCGTCTCGTACACCTGAAGGTTGCGGGCCCCTTCGGACGGGGCGTCGGGAGCGAGCCCGGCGAGCATCTGGAGGTCGATCCCGACGGTGAAGGCCGGGCCGTTCCCGGCGACGACGACGACCCGGACGTCGTCGTTCCCGGCGAGGTCGGCGACGGCTCGGGGGAGATCCTCCCACATGTCGGCGGAGAGGGCGTTGAGTTTGTCGGGCCGGTTCAGGCGGATCCAGCCGGTGTGGTCGATGACGTCGACGTCGATGCGGGTCATGGCTCCTCTGACGATGGGCGGCCCAGCATACGAGCTTCGCCACCCACCAGAAGGGGTCTTGACAGGGGAATAAAACTTGAGCATATTGGACTTAGATCTAGGTGAAGGCACGGAGGGGCGTACGACCGTGCCTGAACACCAACGAGAAGGGAGGGATGCGTATGGCGCTGCCTGTCCTGCGTACGGATCGCGAACTTGCTCGTTGGGACCCCTGGGCCGACTTCGAGCGGCTCATGCGGCAGATGGACCAGATGATGTTCGGGTCCCTGATGCCGATCGCCGAGCGGCTCGACACCTTCACGCCGCTGGCGGACATCGAAGAGACCGACGATGAGTTCATCGTCGAGCTCGAACTGCCCGGCGTGAAGAAGGAGGACATCGACGTCGAGCTGTCGGGCCGGACGCTGACGGTCACCGGTGAGCGGAAGGAGAAGGAGCGCACCGGCATCCTCCGTCGCAAGCATCGTGTGACCGGTCGCTTCTTCTTCGAGGTGACCTTGCCGGCCGAGGTCGACGACTCCGGTGTCGAAGCCAGGCTCGAGAACGGGGTCCTGACCCTGCGGGTCCCGAAGACGGCTGCCGCCAGGCGTCGTCACATCGAGATCCGCTGAGACGGAACCCCCTCCGTCGGACACGGGACGCCTTCGGGCGTCCCGTTCTTCGCGTCTGCGAACCCCCGGCGTCGCCGGAACGGCGGACGCTACCCTCCGCCGGGTACAGGCCAACCCGGGAGGTCCAAGGTGGCTCCACCGTTTCGTGCCGAACACGTCGGAAGCCTGCTTCGACCTCGCCGCCTGAAGGATGTGGGGCGTGCCTTCACCGCCGGGGAGGCGACCCGCGACGAATACGAACAGGTCCTCGACGAAGAGATCGCCCGGGTCGTCCGGCTACAGGAGGAGGTGGGTCTGCCGGTCGTCACCGACGGCGAGTTCGGCCGGTCGTCCTGGTTCGGGTTCTTCTTCGAACGGCTCGAAGGTTTCTCCCTCCAGCCGTCCCTGTTCGCGTTCCGAGACCACGAAGGCCGCAGCTACGAATGGATGACCGCGTACACGGCCGGCAGGATCGTCCGGCCCGCTCCGATCGCCGTCGACGAATACCGGCGGGTGCGCAGCCTCACCGACCGGGCCGTGAAGGCGAACCTGCCCGCCCCCAGCGCCCTCCACTTCTTCCGGGGTGACGGATGCCGCGACCCCCGTGTCTACCCGGACATCGACGAATGGTGGGACGACGTCGTCGCCGTCTACCAGGCCGAGATCGCCGACCTCGCCGAAGCGGGCTGCACCTACCTGCAGCTCGACGAAGTGCCCCTCGCCATGCTGTGCGACGCGGGGATCGCCCGCCAGCTCCGGGAACAGCAGGTGAATCCCGAGGCGCTCATCGACCGTTACGTCGAGGTCACGAACCGGATCCTCGCCGCCCGTCCGGCGACGATGACGGTGGCGATGCATCTGTGCCGCGGCAACTTTCGGTCCCGCTGGATGGCGTCGGGTGGGTACGAGCCGATCGCCGAGCGGGTGTTCGGAGGGTTGGCGGTGGATGCGTTCTTCCTCGAATACGACACGGAACGGGCCGGGGATTTCTCACCGCTGCGCCACGTCGGAGCGGACAAGACGGTGGTGCTGGGCCTCGTCACCACCAAGTCGCCCACGTTGGAACGCCCCGACGACCTCCTGGCACGCATCGACGAGGCCTCCGGGTTCGTCCCGCTGGAACGTCTCGGCCTGAGTCCCCAGTGTGGGTTCGCGTCGGTGGCCGGCGGCAACCCGCTCAGCGAAGACGACGAACGGCGGAAGCTGTCGCTGGTGGTGGAGACGGCGCGGCGGGCTTGGGGCGAGGTGTAACGGCCCGGCACCCGGACCGGCGGCCTCTTCGGAGCGCACCCGTGTTCGTCACCGCCGTGTTCCTGGTCGTCGATCCCCTCACATCTCGGCCGACCGGAACGCCTCCCGGAACTTGAGACGCCCCCCATAGTGGAGGAGGGCGCCCGCGTACACCCGCCCGGCCAACCTGACGAGGACGGCGAGGAACCCAACGGTCACCGCCACCGCCGCGGCGTGTTCCCACAGGGGGATGGCGCCGAAGGCGACCCGGACCGGCACGACGAAGGGCGCTACCGGCGGGATGAACGTCATCACCACCGCCGAAGCCGACGAAGGGTCGGCGAGGGCCCGGAAGCTGACGAAGAAGCCGACGACGGCGACCATCGTCATCGGAAACGCCGCGGTCTGGGCATCTTCGGCGCGGGACACGAGCGATCCCGCCGCCCCGTAGGCGACGCTGTAGAGCCCGTACCCCAACAGGAACCACAGCACCATGCTGAGGAGGAGGTCGACGGGGATCTCGGGGAAGTCGAAGAGGTTCGTCACCCGGATGGCGACGGTGGCCGTGATCAGCGTGACCACGAACTGGAGGATGCCCAACAGTCCGATGCCGACCATCTTCCCGGCGAGGAGCTGCCACGGTTTCATGGTGGCGAGGAGCACCTCGATCACCCGGTTGCTCTTCTCCTCGGTCACCCCGGTGAGCAGCCAGGCGCCGTAGGAGAGGATGGCGATGTACATGAGGACGAGACCCCCGTAGGCGATCATCCCGCGGCGGGCCGCTTCTTCTCCCCGCTCCCCTCGCAGCGGTACCACTTCGAGGGCTTCGGCGGTGAGGATCTCGACGACGTCGGCTGCGGCGCCGCCGGTGGTCAGGAGCTCCTGGATACGCCGGGTGCTCGCAGCCTGTTGCAGGAGCCGCTCCAGGTCGGAACCCCCGAACCCCCCGGTGGTGGTGACGAGGAGCTCCCGACCGTCGACGAGCACCGCGTCGACCTCCCCCTCCTCCAACGCCGTCGACGCCTCGTCACGATCGTCGAAGGAGATCCTCTCGATCGTCGTCGGGGACTCGTCGTCGGCGGTCAGCGCCTCGGCGGCCGCCAGGATCGGGTCGTTGCCCTCACCGAGCACACCGACGGTGAACGTCCGACCGCGGCCGCTCAGCACCGCCGGGATGACGACCATCGCCAAGATGATGCCCAGGGTGACCGCCGACGAGATCAGGTAGGCGCGGCTCTTGCCGCGCTCGCGGAACTCCCGGGCCGCCACCATCCGGACCGTCTCGAGGGACGTCATCGGCTCACCGCCTCCCGGAACAGGTCGCTCAGGCTCGGGGTCGTGTAGACGAACCTCCGGATCCGTCCCGCCGCGGCCGCCTCCGCCAGCAACTCACGGACGTCGGTGCCTTTGTCGACGAGGAGGCGGTGGCGGTCACCGTCGGTCTCTTCGGCGACCACCCCGCGGAGATGCCGGAAGAAGTCCCCGCCGTCTTCGATCTCCACGTCGAGGCGGCGGTAGGCAGACGCATCCTTCAGTTCGTCCACGTTGCCCGACAGCACCACCCGGCCGTGGTCGATGATGGCGACGTCCTCGCAGAGATCTTCGACGAGGTCGAGCTGGTGGCTGGAGAAGACCACCGCCACCCCCCGGTCGGCCTGGTCGCGCAGGATCCCCGCCATGGTCTCGACCCCGAGGGGGTCGAGACCGCTGAACGGTTCGTCGAGGACCAACAGCTCGGGTTCGTGGACGAGGGCGGCGGCGAGCTGGACGCGCTGTTGGTTGCCGTGGGAGAGCTCCTCCACGGGGGAGTCGGCCCTGTCTGCCAGTCCCAGGGTCTCCAGCCAGCGTCCGGCGGCGGCCTTTGCCTGGGGTCGGGTCATGCCGTGCAGGGTCCCCAGGTAGACGAGCTGGTCGAAGGCCTTCATCTTCGGGTAGAGGCCCCGAGCCTCCGGCATGTACCCGAAACGCATCCTGTCTTCGTCGGCCACTGGGCGGCCGTTCCAGGTGACGGATCCGGCGTCGAGGCGGACCAGACCGAAGATCGCTCGCATCGCCGTCGTCTTCCCCACTCCGTTGGGTCCGAGGAAGCCGATCATCCGTCCCCGGTCCACCGTGAACGAACATCCGTCGAGGGCGCGGACCTGCCCATAGGTTTTCGCGAGTCCGTCGAGGACGAGCATCGGATCACCCCTTGTTCCGACACTGTAACGGATCCGTCGCCGGGGTCCGGTGCCGGTAGGGTGCGGACATGGATCTGTACGAAGCTCTCTACACCACCCGGGCGATGCGACGGGTCAGGCCCGACCCGGTCCCCACCGAAGTGATCCGGTCGATGCTCGACGCCGCCATCCGTGCCCCGTCGGGCGGCAACAGCCAGAACTGGCGGTTCGTGGTCGTCACCGACCCGGACATGCGGCGCCGTCTCGGCGAGCTCTACCGGGAGGCCTTCGCGATCCTCCGAGAGACCGTCTACAAGGACCTGTGGGAGCGGGCCCGCCAGGTCGGCGACGAAGCGTCCCTTCGCGTCCAACGCTCCTCCCAGTGGTTGGCCGAACACGCCGGCGACGTGCCCCTCTGGCTGCTGGCGTTCTCCCGAAACGACCCCAGCGGAGCCTCCATCTACCCGGCGGTGTGGAGCGCCATGCTCGCCGCCCGCGGGCACGGTGTCGGCACCTGCCTCACGACCATCCTGGCGCATTTCAAATCGGCCGACGTCTTCGAGCTGTTGGGTGTGCCCGACGACCGAGGTTGGGTCCTCAACGCCGCCGTCTCCGCGGGGTATCCCCTGGGCAGATGGGGGATCGCGGCACGGAAACCCGTCCACCGGGTCACCTACCAGGACCGCTGGGGCGAGCCGGTCCCCTGGGAGGTGAACGAGCCTCTGTACCGTCCCTCCGGCTAGTCGAACAGGGTGGGTCGGTACAGGCGGTCGTGGGTACGGAGTGCGAACCGGTCGGTCATCCCCGCCACGTAGTCGATCGCCCTGGTCAGGTCGTCGGCGTCGTCCACCCGGAAACTCTCCGGGATCTCGTCGGGATGATCCCGGAAGTAGTCGACCAGGTCACGGATGACGTGGATGGCCCGCTGCTTCTGGGATTCCTCCTCGGGTCGCAGATACACCCGTTCGAACATGAAATCCCGCAGCTCGTGCATGATGTCCAAGGTCTCCGGATCCATCGCCACCCGACCCTGACGGAACGACTCTTCGACCACGGCGGTCACCATCTGGTTGATCCAGTCCCGCGACGACGTCCCGAACCGGGCGGTGGCCCGTCGGGGAAGCTCGTGGAACTCGAGCACACCGGCCCGGAGGGCGTCGGCGACGTCGTGGGTCAGGTAGGCGATCCGGTCGGCGAACCGGCACAGATATCCCTCCGGGGTCTCGGGAGGCGGGTCGATCTTCCAGGAGTGGGCTCGGACGCCGTCGAGGACCTCGAAGGTGAGGTTGAGGGGTTCGAGGACCGACAAGACCCGAACGCCGTGCTCCGAATGGAGCCACTCTCCCTCGACGTAGGGGCTGAGGGCCTCTTCACCGGTGTGACCAAAGGGCGAATGGCCGACGTCGTGGGCGAGACAGATCGCCTCCGTCAGCACCTCGTTGAGTCCCAAGGCGGCGGCCATCGCCCGGCCGACCTGGGTGACCTGCACGGTGTGGGTGAGCCGGGTCACGTAGTGGTCCCCTTCGGGGTTGAGGAACACCTGGGTCTTGTGTTTGAGCCGGCGGAACGCCTTCGAATGCACGATGCGGTCCCGGTCCCGCTCGAAGGCGGTTCGGAAACGGTCCGGTGTCTCCGGCTCCGCCCTCCCCCGCGACTCGTCGGCTTTGGTGGCTGCCGGGGCGAGCAGCTCGTGTTCGAGGCGCTCGCGCAGCTCCCGTTCTCGGATCATCAGTTCGCTCACGTCGACAGAGGGTAGAGAGGCCGGCCGGTGACGGAACCCCACCGGCCCGGCGGCCCCTACACCACCCGCTCCCGCAGCCTCGACGAGACGTAGTCCATCGTGGCGACCACGATGGCGATGGCGAGCATCTGGGCGGCCGCCGCCCGGTACTGCAACAGGTTGATGTTCTGCTGGAGCAGGAACCCGATCCCGCCGCCACCGGCGAACCCGATGATCGTGGACATCCGGACGTTGATGTCCCACCGGTACATGGTGAACGAGATGTAGGGGGGGACGATCTGGGGGACGACGGCGTAGACGATCGTCTGCATCCGGGTCGCTCCGGTGGCGCGGATCGCCTCGATCGGGCCGTGGGAGATCGACTCGACCTGCTCCGAATAGAGCTTGGCGAGGGCGGCGGTGGTGTGCAGCGCCAGGGCGAGGGCACCGGCGAACGGGCCGATCCCGACCCACACCACGAACACGATCACCATCACCAGCGGCTCCACCGATCGCAACGCGTTGAACACGGTGCGGGCGATGTAGTAGATGGTCAGACCGATCCCCACCGAGTCGCGTCGGGTCGCCCGGGCGGCGAGGAACAGGCCGTACAGGCCGCCCACCACCGCCGGGATCCAGAACGTGGCGGTCGGGTTGCGGAACTGGCCGAACCATTCGACGGCGGCACCGACCCCGACTCCCACCATGGCCCAGGCGGCGGCGGCGAGGGGGAAGTCGATGAGGGCGATCACCCGCCTCGGGATCCGGCTGCGCATCAGGTAGCCGAACCTCCCGGCGAGGTTGGCGAGCACCCCCGCACCGAAGATGGCGGCCAACACCGGGATCACCACCTCCATGATCTCGCCGAGCTTCTGGATGAACTCGCCGAGGAAGCGGAGGGGCCCGAGGGCCGCCCGGGCCGCCATCCCGGACTGGATGAAGAACCGGGAGATCAGGTAGAGCTCCAACAGCAGGGCCAGCCCGACGGCGACGAGCAGCACCGCCCGCCCGGCACGGCGGGTGAGGCTCGGCGCCTCCTCTTCGACTTCGGGGAGGGCGGCCCGCAGAGCCCTCACCATCAGGTAGGGGATGACGACGGCGGCCACCAGGGTGACCGCGGCGTTCGCCGACAGGGGCGCAGAGAGGGCTCTCATCCAGCGACTGAACTCGGTACCGACGACCACGCCGACGGGGAGGGCGAGCAGGGTGAGGGAGAGGTTGACGAGCGGGGTGGCGATGTCCCGCATCAGGTTGCGGGCGGCGAAGAAGGACAGCGGGACGGCGAGGATCAGGCCGACGGTGGTGGCCAGCAGCGCCAGCATCACCGTCTCGACGATCTTGTCCCAGGTGTCCTTGGCGTTGTCGGAGATGCGCGGCGACAAGTCGATCTGGTCGGCGAGGACCACCGACTTGTACTGGGTGCCGTCGTCGCCGTCGTAGAACACCAGCTTCCAGCCCTGCAGGGACTCGCCCGGCGGTCCGACCACTTCGACCGCCGGACCGTCGGCCACCCCCAGCTCGTCGATGAACGGGTCGGCGGGGACCCTGCCGCCGGGCAGTTCCTCCACGTCGATCGTGCCGAAATCGGCCGGTCCCGGGCCCTGCCAGGTCGCCTCCTCCAGCGTGGCGCCGCCGACGGCTCTCACCGACTGGTTCGGGTCGAGGGCGAAGGGGTCGTCGACGCCGATGGCCTGGGCGGTGCGTCCGGCGGCGGCGCCCTTCGTCGCCTCGAAGCTCTCGCCCCAGCCGAGGAACTGGCGGGCGTTGCCGGTGTCGTCGACGAGGGCGACCCCGCCCGGCGATCGGATCGGGAAGTCGGGGAGGAGCAGCGTCTGGGCGGCGGCGGTCCCGGCGGCGTCGGGGAGACGTTTCGGGTCGCGGGTGCCGTTCTCGTTGGTGTCGGTCCACACTTCGACCCGGTTGGTCCACGAGCCGATGGGCACCTTCACCGTGGCCCGGATCTCCTGCGGTTCGTCGGCGACACGGTCGGGCACCTCGTATTCGGCGACGATGGTGCCGTCCGGACCGGCGGCCACCCGCCCGATCGGCAACGTGATGGCGAACTCGGACCGCGGTACGAACTCGAGGGCGACGGTCTCTTCGGGTTCGAACCCGGACCCGGTGATGGTGACGGTGTCACCTGGGGCGGCGCAGGCGGGGTTCACGGTGATGGTCGGGCCTTCGCCCGACGGAGCCGGCGGCACGGGAGGCGTCGCCGGGCAGGGGACGAAGAAGGGGACCGAGATGATCTGGTCTTCGGTGTCGTAGGTGATGAGGTCGGGTTTCGCCAGGGCCCGGAGGATGCGGAAGAGCTGGACACGTCTCGTCTCCGACTGGATCTCGTCGAGACGAACGTTGGTGGCGGAGAACGCGAAGGCGTAGACGACGAACCCGGCGAGGAGGGCGATGACCAGCTTGACGGCGCGTCGTCGGCGTTTCCGCCCTTCGTCGTCGGGGGGCGGCGTCTCCGAGGGCGGCTCCGGTGGCTGCTCGGCGGTGGTCGGGGGGCGGGCCGTCTCAACCAACTCGCTCGGCCTCCTTGCCGTAGATCTCTTTGAACTTCTCGTCGTCGATCTCGCGGGGAGATCCGGTGAACACCAGTCTCCCTTCGTTGAGGGCGATCACCGCGTCGGCGTATCGGTGGACCAGGTCGAGGAAGTGGAGGCTGCAGAGCACGGTGGCGCCCTCCTCCTCGTTGATCATCTCCAGATAGTGCATGATGGAGTGGGCGAGGACCGGGTCGAGGCTGGCGACCGGCTCGTCGGCGAGGATCATCTCCGGATCCTGCATGAGCGCCCGGGCCACCCCGACCCGTTGCTGCTGGCCTCCCGACAGTTCGTCGGCCCGGGAGTAGGCCTTGTCGGCGAGCCCGACCCGGTCGAGTTGCCGGATCGCCTTCTCGACGTCTTCGGGAGGGAACCGGTTGATGAGGCTGAGGGCCGGATTCACGTATCCGAGCCGCCCGGCCAGCACGTTGGTGATCACCTTGGAGCGGTGAACCAGGTTGAAGTGCTGGAAGATCATCCCGATGCGGCGACGGATGCGGCGCAGCTCCTCCTGGGAGGCGGCGGTGATGTCGACGCCGTTCCAGACGATCCGCCCTTCGGTGGGTTCGATCAGCCGGTTGATGCAGCGCAGCAGCGTCGACTTCCCCGAACCCGACAGCCCGATCACGGCGAGGAACTGCCCGTCGGGCACCTCGAAACTGACGTCTTCGAGGGCGACGGTTCCGTTCTCGTAGACCTTGGTGAGGTGCTCGACCTGGAGCATGTTCACCGCAAGGTACCAGGGTGAGACATGGGGATCCCCGATGGAGGTTCGGCCCTACGGTCCGACGCGTACCGCGGGGGCGGGCATCACACCCGCCCCCGCGGTACGAACGCCGATCAGCCGAGGTCGGCGACGTTGATGCCCAGCGACTGGACGAGTCCGCGGATGAAGTCGAACTCGGTGTCGTTGGTCGGGGCGACGTCGTCCCACGAGTAGGCGTCGAAGGCCGTGGCGAACCCTTCGGGATCGTTCTGGGCGAAGTCGATGATCGCCTGGACGATCTGGTCCTTCAGGTCGGCCGGGAAGTCCGGGCCGAAGCTCAGGGTGTCGTTCGGGATCGGATCCGACAGCGCCAGGATCCTCACCTTCTGCACCACGTCGGGAGCTTCGTCGCGGATGTTGCGGCGGGCGTCTTTCACCAGCCAGCCGCCGCAGTCGATGTTCTTCCCGTCGGCCGTCACGACGCACTGGTCGACGAGTTCGTCGGGGACGTCGGCGTTGTTCGGGTCGCCGTCCCAGAGGACGTTGCCTTCGGCGTCCACCGGCGGGCTGTAGAAGGTGGTGCCGAAGTCGGCCTCACCGGTGTAGACGGCCCGGGCGGTGGCGCTGTGGCCTCCGGCTTCGAAACCCTCACCGGGTTCGATGCCGAGCTTCTTGAAGAGACCGCTCGGGACGAGGAACCCGGAGGTGGAGCCGGCGTCCGGATACGCCCACTTCTTCCCGGCCAGGTCTTCGAGGGTCTCGACGTCGGAGTCGCGGGGGACGATGAACTGGGTCCAGTACTCGGTGTACCCGAACCGCTTCGACTTGAGGGCGACCTCGACACCGCAGAGCTCGTTGGCGAGCACGTAGGCCTGGGCCGGGATGAAGCCCATCGTGTTGTCCGGCGACGCGCACATCTCCTGGATGGTCGCCGCATACGACGTCGGCACGCTCACCTCGAAGGTGAGGCCGGTCGCCTCCTCCAAGGTCGCTCGCAGCAGCTCACCGCCGGCGATGATCTCTTCGGCGCTCACCGACGGTACGAACAGCACCTTGATCGGGTTGTCCGGGGTTCCGATCTCCACCATGGCTTCGGTGGTGGTCGTCGCCTCCGTCGTCGTCGTGGTCGCTTTCGTCGTTGTGGTCGTCTCGGCTGCCGTCGTCGCCGGTCCTTCGGTCTCACCGCCGCCGCAGGCGGCGACGATCAGAGCGAAGACGGCGACCACGGCGAACCACACGCGTGGCTTCATGGTGTGTCTCTCCCGTGTTCTCTCGACACAATCGAGCGGTAGGTGCTCGAACTCGGGTTCCAGGTTAGAGAGCGTGGGTTTCGCTCCACAAACCCCGTACCACGTCTTCGAACTCGTCCCAGGTGTGGACGTCCACCACGCCGGTGACCGGCTGGTTCCACGGCCGGACGAAGCGGCAGACGGTGGTGTCGGGTCGACGGCGTCGCAGACCTTCGAGGACGTGGGGTGCGTCGTCGAGGTAGACGTCGCAGGGGACCTCCCATTTCCGGTCCGAGATGTGGACTTCCCGGGTGGGCAGCCGGTGTCGGGCGATCCAGGCGAACGTGTCGTGGATCGCCCAGTCCGGCTTGGTGGTGACGATGACGACATCGTGGCGTCGGGAGAGACGTTCGAGGGCTTCGATCGCCCCCGGGTACGGTTCGAGGTGCCGGAAGAGGGTGTGGCCGTCGTGGTCCCGGGCCCACTCCCAGAACTCGCCCATGTCGCGGAAATGGGTGAGCGAGGGGATGCCGTCCCAGGATTCGACGGCGTCGAAGGGGATCTGGGTGCCGAAGTCGCGGTTGTACCGCCGGATCCAGCCGGTGTTGAAGTCGGCGACGACTCCGTCGAGGTCGATCCCGAGACGCATGTCGTGACGATACTTCGACTCGGTCTGGGTCTTCCGCCACGGCGGCGGCGGAGCGGGCCAGCCGTCCGGCACCGGGTCGAGGCCGTGCCGTTTCGGTGTCGGCCCAGCCGCGGGAGACACGGCTCGGGAGGGGGTCCGGCCTGTGGGGCGGCATGGCGGCTGCACCGATTGGTCGATCCGACCCCTACAGTCGGGCCATGGAGCTCGGGATCACCACCTTCGCCGAGACGACGCCCGACCCGGTCACCGGCGAAACCCCGACCCACGGGGAGCGTCTCCGCCGGGTCCTCGAAGAAGTGGTCGTCGCCGAGCAGGTGGGCCTCGACGTCTACGGGGTCGGTGAACATCACCGGCCCGACTTCGCCTCGTCGGCTCCGGCGGTCGTGTTGGCGGCGGCGGCGGGGATGACGACGCGGATCCGGTTGTTCCCCGCGGTGGTGGTCCTCTCCACCGACGACCCGGTCCGGGTGTATCAGCAGTTCGTCACCCTCGACCTGGTCTCGTCGGGTCGGGCGGAGCTGCTGGTCGGCCGTGGCTCGTTCGTCGAGTCGTTCCCGCTGTTCGGATTCTCGTTGAGCGACTACGACGAGCTGTTCGAGGAGAAACTCGACCTGCTGCTCCGCCTCCGCGACGGCGACGAGGTCACCTGGTCGGGGAGGTTCCGCCCTCCCATCGACGGTCTGGGTGTCTATCCCCGACCGGAGCGGCCCCTCCCGATCCGGGTCGGGGTGGGCGGCACGCCCCGGTCGGTCGTGCGGGCCGGGACCCGTGGACTGCCGGTGGCGTTGGCGATCATCGGCGGCCGCCCGGAACGGTTCCGGCCGCTCGTCCAGCTCTACCGGCGGACCCTCGCCGAATCGGGGTTCGACCCGGACGAGGTCCCGCTGTCGGTCCACGCCCACGGGTACGTGGCCGCCTCCTCCGAGCAGGCCGCCGAAGAGTTCTACGAGCCGTACGCGTACGCGATGACCCGGATCGGTCGGGAACGGGGCTGGCCTGCCATGTCCCGGGCCCACTACGACCTGATGCGGCGGCCGGAAGGGTCTCTGGTGGTGGGCGACCCCGAGACGGTGGCCGCCAAGATCCTCCGATGGCGCGACATCCTGGGTGTCTCCCGGTTCGAACTCCACGTCAGTGTCGGGACGATGCCCCACGAGCGGGTGCTGGCGGCGATCGAGCTGCTGGGCACCGAGGTGCGGCCGCTGGTCGATTCGGCCTGACCGGAGCGACCTCAGGACACCTGCACCCACTGAACCACTTCGGGGAGCCGTCGCCGGAGCAGGAGCCCCGCCAGCCAGATGGACGCGAGGTAGAAGACGGCTCCCCACGCGACGGCGAAGGCCGCGGCGACCCACGGGGACACGACCTCGCCGAAGGCGACGGTGAGCACCGCCACCGAGGCGGGCGGCACCATCAGCATGCCGATGGCGAAGAAGGAGACGACCTGGCTGGCGATCGCCAGGCAGCCCTGTTCGGTCGCCTGGGCGAACACGTCGGTGCCTTCGCGGGGCAGCCGCAGTGGCGTCACCACCGAGACGACGTTGCCGACGGCGAGCTGCAACGCGGCCGAGCAGACGGCCAGCGGCGGAACCAGCCAGAGCGTGGACCACCCTCCCGACAGGGCGGCCAAGGCGACGGCGAGGAAGGTGGTCTCCGCCATGAGGGCGGCGAACGTGGCGAGGTTCTTTCCGAGGAGCAGGCTCCGGGGCGGGACGGGGAGCACGAAGAGGTACGAGGCGGCGTTGCGTTCCCAACCGAACTGGTTGAGGGCGATGGGGAGCCCGACGAAGAGGACGAGGGCCGGGGCCACCAGAGGGAGCCAGTCCTGGCGGCGGAAGACGGCCAAGCTGCCGGTGCCGACCAGGATCGAGGCGGCCGCCAGCCCCACGAAGATCACCGCCCCGGTCCAGACGAGGCGCTGGCGGGGATCCCGCAGGTAGAACCGGAGCTCCTTGCGGGCCAGCACCTTCCGGGTCCCCCAGGCCCGCCCCGCCATCCCGCGGCTCCGGGCGGCCCGGTTCGGTCGAGGCGACTCGGTGGGGGTGGTCAGCATCCAGTCCAACAGCCGCATCCACCCCCAGGCCATCCCGACGATCCAGGCGAGGGCGACCAGCCCCGAGAGGGCTGCTTCGACCGGTTCCCCTCCGGCGATGGCGACCGCGACATTCTGGGCGGCCACCGGCGGGAGGAGCACGGCCGCCCCGTCCAAGCCGTGGGCGAGGACCGCCCGTTCGAGGCCCAGCTCGCCGACGGTCGCGGCAATGAGCGCCTGGGCGGCGAACCCCGACAGGCCGATCCCCATGATGATGAACACCGCCAGGTCACGGCCTCGACGTGACCGGAGCACCGCCGAGACGGCGGTGCTGAACAGCTGGCCGCCCACCACCATCTGGATGCCCAACAGGAGGCTCGCCGCCACGGCCGCCGGCACCGTCGCCGCCGTCCCGAGGACGACCACGTTGGTCCCGAGGAGGAGGACGAGGACGACGACCGAAGGGGCGATGAGCGCCGCCACCGCCAAACCGGTGACCAACTTCCACCGGTCGATCGGCGCCAGGGCGAACTGTGCCGGGTCGAGGTTCTCGTCGAGGGGGAAGATCACCACCGGAAGCGTCGCCCACACCGAGAACAGGGCCAGGGCGCCCCACAGGGCGAAGGAGCGTCCCGCCGCCGGCGACAGGTCCGACATGGCTTCCCGGTACCGGTCCGCCAGATACCAGGCGGCGGCACCGAGGGCGATGACGGCGACGGGGAACCCGACGCGTCGTTGAGGGTCGGTGCGCAGCCCGTTCCAGAGGAGCCGGGATTTCAGCCAGGCGAGGTGCCCAACCATGCCGGCCCGTCTCGTTCGTCGACTCCGGCGACGGCGGCGATGAAGGCGTCCTCCACCGTCTCTGCCCCCATCCGTCGGCACAGACCTTCCGGGGTGTCTTCCATCGTCAGCCGGCCGTGCTCCATGATCCCGATCCGGGTGCACAACTTCTCGACCAGGTGCATCTCGTGGGAGGAGAAGACGATCGTCGCCCCCTGTTCGGTGTAGCCACGGAGCAGGCGGCGGATGAGGCGGGCGCTCACCGCGTCCACCCCTTCGAAGGGTTCGTCGAGGAAGAGGACCGAGGGACGATGGATGATGGCGGCCGCCAACGCGACCTTCTTCCTCATGCCCCGGGAATAGTCGGCCACCAGCTTGGCGGCGTCCTGTTCCAAGTCGAGGAGGGCCAGCAGTTCGTCCCGCCGTTCGGCGGCTTCGGTTCTCGTCAGCCCGTGCATGGCGGCGGTGAAGTCCAACAGCTCGGCTCCGGTGAGCCGCTCGTACAGGTTGAACTCTTCGGGGAGGACACCGATCCGCCGTTTCACCTCGAGGGGTTCCTTCCACGTGTCGAAGGGGCCGATCCCCGCGGTGCCTGCGGTGGGGCGCAGCAGCCCGACGATCATCTTGATCGTGGTGGTCTTGCCGGCCCCGTTCTGTCCCAACAGTCCGTAGAACTCGCCGGGGGCGATGGCGAGATCCAGGTCGGCGACGGCCACGGACCTGCCGAAGCGCCGGGTCAACCCTTTGGCCCAGACGGCCGGGGACGTCGGGGTGTCGGGCTCGGCATGGAGCCCTCTGGGGGTCGCCAGGTGCACGGAGGTCTCATCGGCGGTGTCACGGCGAAACTGAACCACGATCCGATTGTGGTCGCTTCCGGGACGCTGTGGGGCGCCCATCCCCGTGTCGTCGCCAGCCGGTACCATCGCCGAGGTGGAATATCAGGCCCTCTACCGGAAGTACCGGCCCCAGACCTTCGAAGACGTGATCGGCCAGGCCCACGTGACCGCCACCCTCGCCCGGGAGGTGGTGGAGGGACGGGTCGCCCACGCCTACCTGTTCGCCGGACCGCGGGGAACCGGAAAGACCACGACGGCCCGGATCCTGGCGAAGGCCCTGAACTGCGCCGAGCTGGGCCCCGACGGTTCGCCCTGCAATCGGTGTGCGTCGTGTGTGGCGATCACCGAAGGACATTCCCTCGACGTGCTGGAACTCGACGCGGCTTCCCACAACTCGGTCGAAGACATCCGCGACATCAGGGTGAGTGTCTCCACGGTGGCGTCGAGCGGTGGCGCCCGGCGGGTCTTCATCCTCGACGAAGCCCACATGCTCTCCAAGGCCGCGGGGAACGCCCTCCTGAAGACCCTTGAGGAACCCCCCGACCACGTGCATTTCGTACTGGCCACCACCGAGCCCTACAAGCTGCTCGACACGATCCGCAGCAGGGCTCAACGTTTCGACTTCCACGCCGTCCCCGCCGAAGTCCTCGCCGCCCACCTTTCACGGATCGGCGACGCCGAAGGGTACGAGACCGATCCGGCCGCCCTGGTGGCGGTCGCCCGTCACGCCCTCGGGTCGGTACGCGACTCGCTGAGCCTGCTCGAACAGGTCGCCGCGTTGGGTGACGGGAAGGTGACTCTGGACGGGGTGAGCCGCGCCTTGGGGCTCGCCGGTGCCGACGCCGCCGCCCGCCTCGTCGAGGCCGTCGCCGACCACGACGCCAAGAAGGCGCTGGAGCTGGTGGCGACCCTCGCTTCCCAGGGGGTGGATCTGCGGAGGTTCACGTCGGAGTCGGTCCGGTTCTTCCGTGGAGTGTTCCTCGCCCACTACGCCCCCAACCTCGCCGAGGTGGCCGACGAACCAGCGGAGGTGCTGGAGTCGTGGACGAAGGCGGCGGAGCGGCTCGGCGCCGGCGAGGTGCTCCGGGCGGTCGACCTGTTGGGTGAGGCGCTGATCAAGCTGCGGGAAGGACGGGAAGAACGGCTGATGTTGGAGCTGGCCCTCATCCGCCTGACCCGACCGGAGACCGACACCGGCGTCGACGCGCTGGCGGCCAGGCTGGAGCGGCTGGAGCGGCTGGTGGCGTCGGGGCCGGCCGCCACCACCGCACCGTCCCCGTCCCCGGCCTCCCACCGGCCCGCCACGGCCGACACGACCCGTACCGTCGAACCACCCCCCGAAGAGCCCGAGTCGCCGCCGTCCGACCCCCTCGGGCTCCCCGTCGACCCTCCGGCGAAGCCCGACCCGGTGACCGACCTGACGTTGGCGCAGGTGAACGACGTCTGGCCGGCGCTGTTCGCCGGGCTGCGGGAGCTGCTGGGGGCGCGACGCTGGGCGCTGTTCCGGGAGGCGACCCCGGTGGCGGTGGAGGGCGACACCCTGGTGCTGGGCGTCAAACACGACTTCCATCTGGAGTCGCTGCAGAGCGACCCGGCCATCTCCAACATCGTGTCGACGAAGGTGGGGGACCTCCTCGGAGGGGCGGTGAAGGTCGCGTTTCGTCGCAGCGCCGACGAACCGGCGACCCCCGCCGCGGCGTCCTCCGAGGACCGATCGCCGGAGAAGGACAGCCTCTTGGAGGCCCCGACGGACGTCACCGACCCGGTGCGGTTGGTCGCCGACGAGCTCGGCGCCGAAGTGGTCGAAGAAGTCACCACCGACGAGTGAACGGTCCTTCTCCGTCCTCGGGGTACCCTGGGATGACTCGCCGAACGGGGAACCCATGAACCGTCAACCGGACATGCGCAAGCTGATGCGGCAGGCGCAGAAGATGCAGGAAGAGCTGATGGCGGCCCAGTCTGCCCTCGCTGCCGAGACCTTCGAAGGTTCAGCCGGTGGTGGGATGGTGAAGGCGGTGGTGTCGGGCCAGAGCGAGCTCCTCCGGGTCGAGATCTCCCCCGAGGTGATCGACCCCGAAGACCCGGAGATGCTCGGTGACCTGGTGGTGGCTGCGGTGAACTCGGCGCTCCGTGCCGCCGGCGACGCCGCCCAGGATCGACTGGGGGGACTGGCCGGAGGCCTCGACCTGGGTGGGCTGCTCGGCTGATGTTCGAAGGCCCCGTCCAGCGCCTCATCGACGAGCTCGCTCGGCTTCCCGGGATCGGCCGGAAGTCGGCCCAGCGGCTCGCCTTCCACCTCCTCGCCGTCGACGAGACCGACGCCCGACGCCTGGCGCAGGCGATCATCGACATGCGGGACCAGGTGGGGCGGTGCCGTCGCTGCTTCAACGTGGCGGCGGGGGAGGAGTGTTCGATCTGCCGTGACCCGAGGCGCGACCCGACGGTGGTGTGTGTCGTCGAACGGGCCCAGGACATCGTGGTGGTGGAGCGCACCCAGGAGTTCCGGGGCCGGTACCACGTCCTCGAAGGGGTCCTGTCCCCGATCTCGGGGATCGGCCCCGCCCAGCTCCGGATCGCCGAGCTGGCCCGGCGGGTCGAAGAGGAAGGGATCGTCGAGTTGATCGTCGCCACCAATCCGACGGTGGAAGGGGACACGACCGCCATGTGGCTGGCGACCGAGTTCAAGCCCAAGGGGGTGCGGGTCAGTCGCCTCGCCAGCGGCCTGCCGGTGGGAGGGGACCTCGACTACGCCGACGAGCTGACGTTGGGTCGGGCCCTCGCCGGGCGTCGCGACCTGTAGCTTCAGGCGGTGCGCCTCCGGGTCCTCCTCGTCGAACCGTACTTCGGAGGGTCGCACCGGCAGTGGGCGGAGGGCTACCGGGACCGTTCCGGCCACGACGTGTCGCTCCTCACCCTCCCCGCCCGATGGTGGAAGTGGCGGATGCGTGGCGGGGCGGTGACGCTGGCCGAGATGATCGACGATCACGTCGCTTCCCGAGGCAGACCCGACGTGGTGCTGGTGAGCGACATGGTGGACCTGGCCGCTCTGCGGGCGTTCTCCGCCTCTTCGGTCGGACAGGTGCCGTTCGCCCTCTACTTCCACGAGACCCAACTCACGTACCCCGACGTCCCCGGGTCGCAGCCCGACCTGTCGTACGCCTTCACGAACTGGACGAGCAGCCTCGCCGCCGACGCGGTGGCGTTCAACTCCGAATACCACCGCCGGGTCTTCTTCGCCGAGCTCCCCCGGCTGCTCCGCCACTTCCCCGACCACACCCACGAGCATCGGATCCCGGAGGTGGACCAGAAGGCGACGGTGCTTCCGGTCGGTGTCGACCTCTCCTGGGTGGATCGGGTTCCGCCACGGCGTTCGCAGCCGCCGGTGGTGTTGTGGAACCATCGCTGGGAGTACGACAAGGGACCGGAAGCCTTCTTCGACGCCTTGGAGGCGGTGGTGGCCCGAGGGGTGCCGTTCCGGGTCGCCGTCTGCGGCGAACGGTTCCGTCGCTTCCCCGTCGAGTTCGACCGGGCCCGGACCGTCCTCGGCGACCGGGTGGTCTGGTGGGGTTTCGCCCCACGTGCGGACTATCTGCGTCTCCTCCGCCGAGCCGACCTGGTCGTCTCCACCGCCCGTCAGGAGTTCTTCGGCGTGGCGGTGGTGGAGGCGGTCGCCGCCGGTGCCTGCCCGCTGCTGCCCGACCGGCTCTCCTACCCCGAACTGGTCCCCGCCGACGTCCGGGACGACTGTCTCTACCCCGACGACGATGCTCTCGTCGACCGCCTCGCCGAGCTCCTCGTCGCCTCCGACGCCCGGACGCAGATCACCGCCCGCACGGCCCCCTTCGTCCGACGGTTCGACTGGTCGCATCTGGCGGTCGCCTACGACACCTGGCTGTCCGATCTTTTCTCGCGCCATTCGGGGCGCGCGTGAGTGTTGCGGGCTACCCTCTGGCAGCGTCGGGTCTTCCCCCCGGAGGCCCGAGACAACCCGAGGGAGGAGGATGGATGGAACGGAGGCAATTCCTCAAACTGTCGGCGATGGGCGCGCTCGGAGCCACCGCCCTGGCGGCCTGCGGCACCGGGAACGAGGACCTGGATCAGGCGCTGCAGGACGAGAGTCTGCCCACCTTGAACTGGGAGCTGGCGACGAGCTGGCCGACGGCGCTCGACACGATCTTCGGCGGCGCCCAGACCTTCGCGGACCGGGTGACGGCGATGACCGGCGGGAAGTTCACGATCACCGCCCGGGCCGGTGGTGAGCTGACCAAACCCCTGGAGATCCTCCAGTCGGTGCAATCCAAGGGCATTCAGATGGGGCACACCGCCTCCTACTACTACATCGGCCTCAACCCCATCACCGCCTTCGGCACGACGCTGCCCTTCGGTTTCACGGCCCGGCAGCAGAACGCTTGGCTCTACAAGGGCGGCGGTCTTGAGCTGCTCCAGCAGGCGTACGCCGAGAAGTTCAACGCCATCCAGTTCCCCGCCGGGAACACCGGTGTGCAGATGGGCGGCTGGTTCAACCGGGAGATCAAGTCGAAGAAGGACCTCGAGGGCCTCAAGATGCGGATCCCCGGCCTCGGCGGCCAGGTGATGGAACGCCTCGGCGTCACCGTCCAGTTGCTGCCGGGAGGCGAGATCTTCCAGGCCCTGCAGACCGGCGCCATCGACGCCACCGAATGGGTCGGCCCCTACGACGACCAGAAGCTGGACTTCCAGTCGGTGACGAAGTTCTACTACTACCCCGGCTGGTGGGAGCCGGGCCCCAGCCTCGAGGTGCAGATCAACCTCGACGACTGGAACGCGCTCCCCGAGGAGTACCAGGAGGTGATCAAGACGGCGGCGGCGATGGCCAACCAGGACATGCTCGCCGACTACGACGCCAAGAACACGACGGCGCTGCAGAACCTCATCAACGAGACCGACATCACCTTGCTGCCATTCCCGGACGACGTGATGGAGGCGGCCGAGGACGAGGCGTTCTCGCTGTTCGACGAGTTCGCCCAGAAGGACGCCGACTTCAAGTCGATCTTCGACCACTGGTCGAAGTTCCGTTCGGAGATCCGCCAGTGGCACAACCTGGCGGAACGGAGCTACCTGGACTACGAGTCGAGGTTCTGAATTTCGCCAGTCCCCGTATGGAGGAGGCCCCGGCAGACGGCCGGGGCCTCCTCGCGTCTCGGTTTCGGGGGCAGGGACGTCAGGCGAGACCGGAGAGTCCCATCAGCTCGACCAGCCAGGTGACGGTCTGGGGGAACACCATGACGAGGACGAGGCCCAGACCCTGGAGGGCCATGAAGGGTAAGGCGCCTTTGTGGATGTCGGCGGTCTTCACCTCCGGCGGCGCCACCGACTGCAGGTAGAACAGCGAGAACCCGACGGGCGGTGAGATGAACGCCATGTTGAGGTTGATGGCCATCATCACCGCGAACCAGACCAGCAGCGCTCCTCCGAGACCCAGGGCGAGGGCGGCGGGGACGAACAGGGGCATGACGATGAAGGAGATCTCCAGGAACTCCAGGTTGATGCCCAGCAGGAACACGACGATGTTGGCGACGATGATGAAGGTCCATTTCCCGCCGGGGAGACCGACCAGCCATTCGGTGACCAGGTCCTGGCCGCCGAGCTGCTGGAAGATCATGGCGAAGAAGGTGGAGGCGAAGAGGATCTGGAGGACGAGGCTGGTGATGTTGGCGGTGGACCGGGCGGCCTCTTTGATGAGATCCCAGGAGTAGTTCCGGTAGGCGGCCGCCAACAGGACCGACCCGACCGCTCCCACCGCCCCGGCCTCCGAGGCGGTGGCGATCCCGAAGAAGATCGAGCCCAACACGGCGAAGATCAGGAAGATCGGAGGCACCACCGAGAAGAAGGTCTCCTTCGCCAGTGCCCATCCCCCCAGGGTTCGCTCCTCCTTGGGGATCGGGGGTGCCGAACCCGGCTTCACGTAGGCGACGACGATCGTGTACAGGGCGTAGAGGACCGCCAACATGATGCCGGGGATGAGGGCCCCCGCGAACAGCGCCCCCACCGACACGGGAATGAACTGGGCGAGGACGATGAGGACCAGGCTGGGGGGGATGAGCTGGGCGAGGGTCCCCGAAGAGATGATCACCCCCGTCGCCAGCTTGTGGTCGTAGCCGTAGCGCACCATCACCGGCAGCGACAGCAGCCCCATGACGATGACGGTGGCGGCGACGACGCCGGTGGCGGCGGCGAGGAGGGTCCCGACGAAGATGACGGCGACCCCCATCCCGCCCTTCAGCGGCCCCATCAGCATCCCGATCGTGGTGAGGAGCCGCTCCGCCAGCCCCGACTTCTCGAAGATGGCGCCCATGAAGACGAAGAAGGGTATGGCGAGGAAGGTGAAGTTGTTGATCGTGCCGGCGAACCAGTTGTTGAACAGGAGGTTGATGACCTGGGGACGGAGCGCCCCGATGAACCACCCCGCCAGGTAGAAGACGATGGCGGTGCCGGCGAAGCTGAAGGCGACCGGGTAGCCGACGAGCAGCAGCACCAGGAAGAGGACGAACATGATGATGGCGAGCCACTGACCGAGCATCTGTCCTTCGACCTCCTACCTGGTCGTCATTCGAGCCGGAGAGGAGCTTCGTGCTCCTCGTATTCGACGAGTTCGTCGTAGCCGCGGATGATGGCGGCGAGCTTCACCATCTCGGCGATGGCCTGGATGAGCAACAGGGCGAACGCCACCGGGATCATCGTCTTGATCGGCGCCCGGGGGAGGCCGCTCGGGTCGGGGGACTGCTCGTTGAGGGCCCAGGATCGGATCACCTGGGGGATCGAGAGCCACAGCCCCATGATGGCGAACGGGATGAGGCCGATGATGTTCCCGATGAAGTCGATCCACGCCTTGCGTTTCTTTGGCTGGTTGGTGAACCAGAAGTCCACCCGCACGTTGATCTGATGTTTCAAGATGTAGGCGAACCCGAACAGGAAGATGAGGGAGTAGAGGTACCACTGGGCCTCGATCAGGCCGTTGTTGGTGAGACGGACCCCTACGAACTGTCCGATGTAGCGGAGCAGCACGTTCACGAACCCCACCACCACGGTGGGGATCACCATCCACTTGGAGAGCCATCCGGTCACTTCGGCGAACCGGTCGGCTCCCCGCTCGTAGGCGAAGGCGAGTCTCCACGCCAGGTTCAGATCCTGCTGTGAGGCGGGTTCCGCGTTCGTGGTCATCTCCAGAAGCTGGTCGCCATGGGCCGGGAGGGTACAAGTTTTTTCGGACGCGTGAAGCCGAACGGCGGAGATGGCATGCTGGGGCCGTGCCCCACGTCGTCTGGGACTGGAACGGAACGTTGTTCGACGATTTCGAACAAGTGGTGGAGGCCGTGAACGAAGGGCTCGTCCCCTACGGGATCGGCCCGATCGACGCCACCGCCTACCGGGACCACTACACCCGCCCGGTGAAACGGTTCTACGACTCGCTGCTCGGACGTGAGGTCGGAGAAGACGAATGGGTCGACCTCGACCGGCGGTTCCACGACGCCTACCGTCGGATGCTCGGGTCGGCCCGCCTCGCCGCCGAAGCCGAGCATGCGCTGGCGGATCTCGCCGGGCGCGGGGTGACCCAGTCGCTCCTGTCGATGTATCCCCATGACGAACTCGTGGAGCTGGTGGAACGGTTCGAGCTGGGATCCTGGTTCGTGGCGGTCGACGGTCTACGGGGATCCTCGGGCGACCGCAAAGCCGGCCACCTGGCCGCCCACCTCGGGAGCCTCGGTGTCGACCCGGCGACGGTGCTCCTCGTCGGCGACGCCCTCGACGACGCCGAGGCGGCCGCCGCCGTCGGAGCGGCCTGCGTCCTCTACCACAGCGGCTCCCATCACCGTCAGCAGCTGGAGGCCGCCGGGGTGCCGGTCATCGAGTCCCTGATCGACGTCGTCCACCATCTCCCGCCGGTTCAGAGCAGCGGAAGCCGCTCGTAGGTCGCGCCCAGCACCTCGTCGGCGTCGGCCTGCAACCAGCGGTCCAGCACCGTCGCGTAGACGGAGCGGTAGTCGACGCTGTGGGCCAGGTTGCCCGCCGGGTCGAGCCGGGAGAGATCCGGCGCCTCGCCGTACCGGCCGCCTCGCACCGTGGGGCCGATCACCAGGTGGGGGGCGGCCGTCCCGTGGTCGGTCCCCGAGCCGTTGTCCCGGACCCGGCGCCCGAACTCGGAGGCGGTGACGAGGAGCACCCGGTCGGCCGCACCCGACGACTCCAGGGTCTGGAAGAAACGGTCGACGGCTTCGTCGAGTTGGCCCATGAGCTGTTGGTGGCGACTCAGCTCCCCCTGGTGGGTGTCGAAGTCGCCGAAGCCGTGTACGTAGATGACCCGGGGAGCGGTCGTCGACATGACGAGCTGGGCCGCCAGATCGAGCTGGTCGACGAGGCCCGCACGGCGTCGCCGTCGTCTGCGCCCCGTGTCGCCCCCCTCACCGAAGGCGCCTTCCAGTTCACCCCGGGCGGCGACGCTGGCGGCGATGGCGGTCCGCACCCCGTCGAGGTCGATCGTCGCCGGGTCTTCCGCCGCGAAGCCTTCCCACATCGACATGAGTTCGTCGCTCGTGTCGATCCACGGCGGCAGATCCGGGGAGAGGCCGGAGGCGTCGGCGATGGCGACCACGTACGAGGCGTTCCCCAGCATGGCCCGGGAGGGGCCGGGGCCGATGGTGATCCCGGCCAGAGGCTCGGTGTATCCGACCGTACCGTCGAGGAACCGGCCCAGCCATCCGGAGTTGTCGCTCCCGCCGGGACGTGCCGTCCACCACGTCTCCATCGAGATGAAATGGGACAGGTTCGGGTCGGGGACGCCGACGCCTTCGACGATCGCCACGTCGCCGTCGGCGTAGCGGCGGGCGAGCCGCGGGAGGGAGGGGTGGAACCCGACTTCGCCGTCGAGGTCGATCGGGTCGGTGATGCGGATGCTGCGGCGGAGGTCGTAGTAGCGACCGTCGGCATGGGGGACGACCATGTTGAGGCCGTCGTTGCCGCCTCCCATCTCGACGACGACGAGGGTGCGCCCTTCGGCGCCCCCGAAGGTGCCGGGGGGTGGAGCGGCAGACGGGTCGGTGGTGGGACTGGTCGGGTCGGGCCGGTACACAGAGACCGTCTGGTCGTTGCAGGCGGCGAGGACCACGGTCGCACCGAGACCGACGAGGAAACGGCGTCTCGTGACGAAGGGACAGCTCGAGGGCTCGGGTGGGACGGTCATGTCAGGGCGTACTCCGGCGAGTTGAACGCGAGGGCGACCCGGACGGCCCCGCCTGGTGCACGGTCGAGCACCGCCCTGGTGGGGGCGGAGACGTCGGCGAGGCCGAGCCGGAACAGGGTGTCGTCGGTGGAGAGCTCCGGCGGGTTCGGGACCGCCCGCAGCATGTCGAAGGCGTGGACGAGCTGGTACGGGCCGAGGAGGGCCCGGCCCCGGGGGAACCCGGCCGGGTTGGGAGGGTTGAAGGGGAGGTAGTCGAGGCCGTGGAGGACGAGCACGGCTTCGGCGGGCACGTCCCCGCCGGGGGAGAACCCTTGGAGGAGTCCGACGAGGCGTTCCACCGGGGTGCGGACCTTGGTCCGAAGGGCCTCGGGGGAGACGAACGCCGGTGTCGAGACGATCCCTTCGACCAGGGCCATGATCCGGTAGTCGGCCCGGAACCGGGCGGCGAGCGCCTCCAAGGTGGTTGCATCCGGTTCGAGGCCGACCAGCTCCAGGTACAGCTTTCGGGCGATGAAGCTGGCGGTGGCGGGCTGTTCGAGCAGCAGGTCGATGAACTGGGGGAGGTCGAAGGCACCGGTTCTGCCCAGCAGCGTCTTCGTGCCGGCGTCGTGACGCCGAGGGAGCAGGAACGACTCCCACGGGGGAATCCCGGCGGCGACCCGTTGGATCCGTCGAATGTACGGGATGTTCACCACCCAGCCGGTCAGGGCCCGGGCTGCTTCGGTGATGTCGGTCTGGGTGTAGTTGCCCGGACCCATCGTGTGGAGCTCCATCACCTCCCGGGCGTAGTTCTCGTTGGGCGCGTCGGCGGCGTTGTAGATCCCGTCCAGGTAGATGAGCATGGCGCCGTCGGTGGCGATCGCCGACAGCAGGTCACGGAACGACCCCGTTGCCAGACGCCGGAGTGTGAGGTGTTGGCGCCACATGAGATACGGGATCCGAACCTTGCGGAGCGCGGTGGCGAAATGGTCGTGCCAGAACCAGATGAGCCGCTCCTCGACGGGTCGGGTGGTGGCTGCCATCTGTGACAGCCACCAGCGGAGGACGTCGGCGATCCGGGCCGGGTCCTCGGCGTCGTCCCGGTCCAGGGGTACCTCCATGGCGGGCGGTGTGGCGGGCTCCGCCGACAGGTCGAGGGCCCGGGCGACGGCCTCGTCGGTGTCGGAGACCGTCGCCGCCAGGTCGGGGTGGGGACCCATCCCGAGACGCCGGAAGACGTGGAAGATCTGCTCCTGCACCCTTCCACCTTCGGTCGGGAATGTCAGAAGAGTGTGAAACAGACCGAAAAGGACGTCGACGACGCCGGCGAACCCTCCGGTCAATCCAGGGTGGTCACCCCGATCTCCCGGAGCTTGCGGAAGTTGTGGTAGGCGTCCATGTAGCGGATCGATCCCGTCCGGGACCGCATCATCACCGAATGGGTGACCGCCGAATCGGCCCGGAACTGGACACCCCTCAGGAACTCCCCGGTCGTCACCCCCGTCGCCGCGAAGAAGACGTTGTCGCCGCCGACGAGGTCTTCGGTGTCCATCACCTGGTCGAGGTCGAGCCCGTTGTCTCTGGCCCACTGTCGCTCCGAGTCGTCTCGGGGCCACAGACGGCATTGGATCTCACCGTCCATGCAGCGCAGCGCCGCCGCCGCCAGCACCGCCTCGGGTGAACCGCCGATCCCCAACATCAGGTCGATCTCCGAGTCGGGTCGGGCGGTGGCGATGGCCGCCGACACGTCCCCGTCTTGGATGAGCCGGATCCGGGCTCCGGCGGCCCTCACCGCCCGGATGTAGTGCTCGTTGCGGGGACGGTCGAGGATGATCACCGTCAGGTCGTTGACGTCGGCTCCCTTCGCCTTGGCGACCCGTGCCAGGTTCCTGTCGACGGGGGCGTCGAGGTCGATCATCCCGGCCGCTTCGGGACCGACGGCGATCTTGTCCATGTAGACGAGGCTCCCCGGCGCATACATGGTGCCCCGCTCGGAGACGGCGATCACCGACAGGGCACCGGGGAGCCCGAGGGCGGTGAGGCGGGTGCCGTCGATCGGGTCGACGGCGATGTCCACCTTGGGACCCTTGCCCGTTCCGACCCGCTCCCCGTTGAAGAGCATCGGAGCCGCGTCCTTCTCCCCTTCGCCGATCACCACCATGCCGTCGAGGTCGATGGTGGTGAGGTGGGCGCGCATCCCGTCGACGGCGGCCTGGTCGGCCGCCTCTTTGTCGCCTCGGCCCTGCCAGCGGGCGGCCGCCATGGCGGCAGTCTCCGTCACCCGGACGAGGTCGAGGCCGAAGTTGCGGTCGGGGACTTCGATCATGCCGGCACCTCGACGATCAGGGCGTCGCCCTGTCCGCCTCCGCCGCACAGCGCCACCGCACCGACCCCTCCGCCCCGTCGACGGAGGGCGTTGACGAGGGTGACGACGAGACGGGCACCGGTGGCGCCGATCGGGTGACCGAGGGCCACGGCACCGCCGTGGACGTTGACCCGGTCCTCGGGGAGGTCGAGCATCCGGGCCGACCACAACGCCACGGCGGCGAAGGCTTCGTTGATCTCGACGAGGTCGAGGTCCTTCGCCGACATGCCTGCCCGCTTCAGGGCGACCCTGAGGGCTTCGGCGGGACGTTCATGCAAGGTGGCGTCCACCCCGCCGATCTGGCCGTAGGCGAGGATCCGGGCGAGGATGGGGGCGCCGGCCGCCTCGGCGGCCTGGCGTTCCGCCACGACGACCGCGGCCGCCCCGTCGGAGATCTGGGAGGCGTTCCCGGCGGTGATGGTGCCGTCGGCGGTGAAGGCGGGGCGGAGACGGCCGAGGGACTCGATGGTGGTCCCGGGGCGGATCCCCTCGTCGACGGCGACCTCCACCGGGTCGCCTCGGCGTTGAGGCACGGAGACGGGGACGATCTCGTCGGCGAACGCCCCAGCTTCCTGGGCGGCGAAGGCCCGTTCGTGGCTGCGGGCCGCCCAGGCGTCCTGGGTCGCCCGGTCGATGCCGAGCTGTTCGTTCTTCGCGTCGGAGGACTCACCCATCGTGCAGTGGTCGAAGGCGCAGAAGAGGCCGTCGTGCTGCAGGACGTCCACCATCGTGACGTCACCCATCCGGGCACCCCACCGCAGCTCACGCACCACATACGGGGCGTTGGACATCGACTCCATCCCTCCGGCGACCACGAAGGTGGCGTCGCCGAGGCGGATCGCCCTGGCGGCCAACCCGACGGCGGCGAGACCCGACAGGCACACCTTGTTGACGGTGATCGACGGCACGGTCATCGCCAGGCCGCCCCGCACCGCCGCCTGGCGGGCGGTGATCTGGCCTTCGCCCGCCTGAAGAACCTGACCGAAGACGACCTCGTCGACGAGTCCGGGTTCGACGCCGGAACGCTCGAGGGCGCCGGCGATGGCGACGCCGCCCAGATCGACGGCTCGGACCGCGGCGAGTGCCCCTCCGTAGCGTCCGATCGGAGTCCGGGCGATCCCGGTGATGACGGGTTCCATGTGCGACACCTCCTCCCCCGAAAGCCTACCGGCACACGGGCGGGCCGTTCCGGGCCGGTAACCTGATGGTCCCCCGGGCGGTCAGACCCGGGTAGACGATGAAACTCCTCAACCTCGACCACGTCGCCATCGCCGTGTGGAACCTCGACGCCGCCATCGCCGGATACCGTGACCGGTACGGTGTCGAGCCGCTGTGGCGTGAGGTGGTGGAGGCACAGGGGGTGGAGGAGGCGATGCTCCCGGTGGGTGGCTCCTTCGTGCAGCTCCTCCAGCCCCTCACCCCCGACAGTCCGGTGGGGAGGTTCCTGGAGCGTCGCGGCGAAGGCCTCCACCACGTCGCCTTCGCCGTCGTCGACATCGAAGCCGCCCTCGACCATCTGCGGGCGGAAGGGGCCCGGCTGATCGACGAGGTGCCCCGTATAGGCGGCCGGGGGGCGCGGATCGCCTTCGTTCATCCCGCCGACCTGGCTGGGACGCTGGTCGAGCTGGTGGAGCTCCCCGATGGCTGAGCGTCTGCAGATCACGGGCGGTGCCGGGCCCTACGAGGCGGCGGCGATCGCAGCGGCGATCGTCGAACACGAAGAACAGGAGCGTCGCAGAGGGGTCCAGGCGCCGGTGTCGAATCTCCTTCCCCCGTGGGTGTTGGTCGTCCGACCGGTCCCACCCTTCGGCTCTCTGCCTCCTGCCCGAACCGACCCGGGCCGCTACCGGTGCTGACCCAGAATCCTGCCCACCGCCAGGTACACGACCAGGGCCGCCGGTCCCCCCACGAAGAGGACCACCGGGGATGTCGTGTCCAGGCCCGTTCTGATGGCGGCTTCCGCCGCTCCCCAGGCCGCCACCCCGGCGGCCGCGGCGACGACCGGTGTCTTCCAGAGGGTGTCGCCCAGGCCCGGCCCTGGCTCGGCCCGGTGCCACGACACCGCGATGGCGACCGTGTACAGGGCGATCGACACGGTGGAGGTCAACGCCACCCCGGCGGCACCGAACCGGCCTGCCGCCAGGAGGAAACCGGGGATCGACATCAGGGTGACGGCGGTGCCGATCCCCACCGGCACCCACATTCGACGTCGGGCATAGAAGGCGCGCGTGTAGACCTGATGGGCTGCCCAGAAGGGGATCGACAGTCCGTACAGGGCGAGCAGCGGCGCCACCGCGGCGGTGTCGGAAGCGTCGAAGCTGCCCCACTGGTAGGCGGTGCGGACGATCGGCCCCGCCAGGGTGACGACGACGGCGGCGGCGGCGGCGGCGAACGCCACCGTCGTTCGGACCGAACGCACCACCGTCTCGCGGAGCTCGCCGTCCCGTCCTTCGGCGGCGAGGCGGGCCAGGAACGGGTAGGCCGCCACCCCGGCCGCCTGGGCGATCACCCCGACCGGGAGCATGTTGAGTTGACGAGCCCCGTAGAGTCCGGCGGTGGCTCCCTCGCCGACGAGCTGGCCGAACAGCCGGGGCCACTGCTCGTCGAGGGCCACGACCGACTGTCCGACCATCAGCGGGAGCGCCATCGCCAGGTATTCGCCGACCGCTTCATGACGCCAGGGGACTCCCCGCATCAGCGTCATGCCGGTGCGGTGGGCACCCCACGCCTGGAGGGCGAAGTTGCCGACGGCGGCCCCGACGAGACCACCCCAGACGAAGGCCTCCGGGGACGGGTTGCCGGCGACGGCCCCGGCGGCGCCGCCGAGGATGATCCCCAGGTTGTAGACGAGGGGAGCCAGGGTGGGGATGAGGAACCGTTGCCGTGCGTATTGGGCGGCCATCAGCAGCGTGCCCATGCCGAAGAACACCTGGGAGACGAGGGCGACCCGGGTGAGGTCGGTGAGCCGGGCCGAATCCTCGATCCGGGGGAACACCGTCTCGACGAGGGGACGGGCGAACACGACCAGGACGACGGTGAGGGCCACGAGGGCCGTGGTCACCATCCGGAACACCGCCGTGAAGGAACGGCGGGCGGCGTCGTCGTCCCCGGCGGCGTGGTGGCGGGAGAGGATCGGGACGAGGGTGATGGAGAGGTAGCCCCCGGCCATCAGGAAGAACAGGTAGTCGGGGATGGTGAAGGCGTCCACGTACAGGTCGGTGGCGACCTCCCGGCCCAACAGGGCGTAGAGCAGCACGTTGCGGCCGAAGCCGAGCAGTCGGGACAGCAGGATGCCTCCGGAGACGACCAGCGCGGCCCGGCCGAGGCGGCTTCGGATCATGCCCGGGCGGCCAGGGCGCCGAGGACGTCCTCGGGGACGTGGAGGTCCCCGAGGCCGACCCCCAAGGCTATGTCCGGTTTGTAGGTGCCGTGGTAGTCCGATCCCCCCGACGGGACGAGGCCGTGGCGTCGGGCGATTTCGACGAGCCGTGCCCGCTCGTCGGGCGAATACGTGGCGTAGATGCATTCCAATCCGACGAGACCCAGGTCGGAGAGCTCGGCGAGGAGGTCGTCGAGCCGGGCGTCGTCGAGTTCGAGGGTGTGGGGATGTGCCAGCACCGGCACCCCTCCCGACCGCCGGGCCAGCTCGAGGGCCTCGGCGGGGCTCAGGCGGGGGCGGGGC
>WFOA01000009.1 GCA_015488325.1 Acidimicrobiia bacterium
CGCCAGCACCCCCCGCCCCGCCGACGACCAGAACCTGGTAGGGTGACGTCACCACCCGCCACCGATGCGCCTGCACGCGCGTCCCGGAGGGTGGCGATGACGGCACCGAAGCCGCATCTCGATCCTCGTATGTGTACGGAGTGCGACGGGTCGGACCGTCCCCCGTACCACACCAGCCCGCACCAACGCGGGCCGAGGAGCATCCATGACCACCTTCAGCGAACTCGGCGTGCCCGAGAAACTGACCCGAACCCTCGCCAACCGGGGGATCACCGAACCCTTCCCCATCCAAGAAGCCGCCATCCCCGACGCCGTCCGCGGCCGGGACATCCTCGGCCGGGCCCCCACCGGCTCCGGGAAGACCCTCGCCTTCGGCCTGCCGCTGCTCGCCCGGGTCGGCAAATCCCAGCCCCGCCGCCCCAAAGCCCTCGTCCTCGCCCCCACCCGGGAACTGGCCGAACAGATCTCGAAAGAACTGATCCCCCTCGGCAAAGCGGTGGGACGCTGGACCCTCGCCGTGTACGGCGGCGTCGGCTACGACTTCCAGCGCCGCAACCTGCGCCGCGGCACCGACGTCCTCGTCGCCACCCCGGGACGGCTCACCGACCTGATCGACGAAGGTTCGGTGTCCCTCGCCGACATCGAGATCGCCGTCGTCGACGAAGCCGACCGGATGGCCGACATGGGGTTCATGCCCCAGGTCCGCCGGCTGCTGGACCAGACGTCCCGGCCCCGCCAGACGGTGATGTTCTCCGCCACCCTCGACGGCGACACCGCCGAACTGACCCGCCGCTACCAGGTCGACCCGGTCCGCCACGAAGTGGAAGGCGCCGACGACCACGGCGACGCCGTCCACTACTTCTGGCGGGTGTCCCACCACGACCGGGTGGCCACCACCGCCGAGATCGTCCGCACCTCCACCCCCACCATCGTCTTCACCCGCACCCGGCGGGGCGCCGACCGGGTGGCCCGCCAGCTCGAACAGGCCGGGGTGAAAGCCGCCGCCATCCACGGGGGACGGTCCCAGAGCCAGCGGACCCGGGCGTTGGGGGCGTTCACCACCGGCCGGGTGAAGGCCCTGGTCGCCACCGACGTCGCCGCCCGCGGCATCCACGTCGACGGCGTCGCCTCGGTGGTCCACTTCGACCTGCCCGCCGACCCGAAGGACTATCTGCACCGGTCGGGCCGCACCGCCCGGGCCGGCGCCGACGGAGTCGTCGTCTCCCTCGTCATGGGCGACCAGGTCAGCGACGCCCGCAACATCCAGCGGGCGGTGGGGCTACCCGTCACCATCCACGACCCCGGCGACGACTGGCTGACCGGGGAACTCGGTGACCGTCTCGGCGACGCCCCGGTCGAGACCCGACGGCCCCGCCGCACCGACGGCGGTCCCCGACGTGGACGCGGCGGCGGACGCCGCAACCGGGGGGGACACCGTGGCCGGAGCCGCACCGGGTACGGGCACCGCCGCACCCCCTGACCACCCCTCCTCCCCTCCCGTTTTGACAGCTCAAACCGGCAAATGTTGCCGGTTTGAGCTGTCAAAAGGGCTGGAGGGCGCCCGGTCTCACCCGTAGTCGCAGACGCCGGTCGGGAAGATCTGGTGGAGGCGGGCCCGTTCGGCCGGCGACGGCTCCCACCAGCCGTACACCCCGTCGGCGATCGCCTCGTCCACCGACTGCAACTCGCATTTGAACACGTCGTCGGTGATGGGCGCCCCCGCCACGATCCGAGACGACGCGTAGATGGGGAACGCCTGGGTGCAGGGCCCGGCGGGTCGGTCGTCCAAGACCCCCGCCCAGGCGTCGTCGCCGGCGTAGATCAGGCTGCCGTCGGCGGCGAAACAGGAATCCACCGCCGCCGGCGGCTTGTTCCCGGCGACTCCCCGGTCCGGGTGGCGGGCGATGTTGCGCATCCATTCGTCGATGACTTCGAAGGCCATCGGCGTCTGGTCGAAACGGTCGGAGCTCCGTTCGGCCCCCATCGTGAACCAGATCACCTGGTTGGAGGCGTCGCCGTCGTAGTTCAACATGCGCTGGCGGGCCGAGAAGGACTGCCGGGAGTTGTGCATGTCGAGCCACGGCTCCAGATAGTGACGCCAGTCGATGATCGGGATCTCGATGGCGCCGACGTTCACCAGCCCATGTTCGTAGGCGGCTTCGATCGCCCCCGGGTCGGCTTCCGCTCGGGGAGCAGGGGTGACGCCCCCGTCGGGGGACAGCGCCATGTTCCGCCACGACCAGGGGTCGATCAGGTTCGGCCAGATGTCGGGGATCGGTGCCAACCCGACCAGATCGCCGGGGGCGGGACACAGGAACGACAGGAAAGGACAGCCCTCCTGGACCATGTCCGGTTCGTTCTTCCACGACCCGACGTTGGCGTTGAGGTCCAGGAACTGTTGGGGGGTGATCCTCATGTCCCGGAGCGCCCCCAGCCCGTACTGGACGCCGACGTTGTCCCAGGTGCGGGCGGCGAACCCGTCGTCGGCCCGGCCGTAGATGTTGACGGCGTCGGCGTAATGGGTCCACTCCACCGCCGCCTGCTCTTCGGGGGTCATCCCGGGGGCGATCCCGAAGTTGGGGTTGAGGACGAGGGGCGACAGCCCCCGCCAGCCGTTGATGCATTCCGACGACCCGGCCGGATACCCGGGGGGCATCACCGGGGCGTAGGGGTTGGTGGCGTCGCTGGTGGCGTTGAGACCCTCCAACAGGCTCCGGTTCGGCCAGTAGGCCCACATCGCCCCCGACGGGTCGCCGGACAGCATCTCCACGTCCATCCAGCGTTCCAGCAGTTCGCAGTCCCCGATGCTGATCGTCTGGGTGATCATGTCCGGGTAGGAGTACTGGGGGATGGCGGCGTCGATGAGTCCCGGATGGTTCTGGGCGTAGATGTACTGCTGGATCGCCCCGCCGGATCCGCCCACCCCGACGGTGTAGTCGGGGTTGCCGTAGGCGGAGACGAAGCGGTCCTTCACCATGATGGCGGTCTCACCGCCGAGCTCCAGGTTGTAGTGGGTGCCGGTCTTGGTGCCGGTCGAATAGACGACGGCGTAGCCTTTGCTCAACCCGTACTCATACAGCATCCGACTTCGGCTGGGGTCGCCCTGGTAGTGGCCGATCGCCACCCCGCCCTGGAAGTAGTAGATGAGGCGGCGGTTCCAGGCCGACAGGTCGGGCTCGTCGACGTCCTGACCGTTCGGCGACAGCACGGCGATCGAGTAGATGAACCGGTTGATGGTGCCCCGCTCCCAACGGACGACGAAGTCGACGGTCTTGCCGTCCATCGTGGTGGTGGTGGCCATGTCGGCGGGACGGGGGGCCGACGGGTCGTAGTCGGCCCAGGTGCCGCCGGTGGTCCGGTATTTGAACGAGACCTTCGTCTCCATCGTGCAGTTCTCGTCGATGGGGCCGTCCAGCTCGGCTTTGCCGTAGTCCTCCGGGGTGGAGCACACGAAGGGCTGCTGGTGGGGACCCGAGAACATGGGTCCGGTGATCGGATGGTTGACGAGGGTGAGCCGAACTCGGTGGTCCTCCTCGTCGTCGTCCCGGTCCCGCTCCTTCTCGTCGTCCCGGTCCCGCTCCTTCTCGTCGTCCCGGTCCCGCTCCTTCTCGTCGTCATGGTGTTCGTCGTCGAAGGAGACCACCACGTCGTTGTCGCCGATCGCCAGCCCGTCGACCACCCCCTCCAGCACCCCGGCACCGGTCACCTCGAACCGGTCGGTCTGGTCGTGGCCGTTCACCACCACCCGGACGTCGTGGAGGCGCTCGGGGTCGGCTCGCACCACCAGTCGGGCGTCACCACCCGACACCAGGTCGGGTGGGCTGGACACCACCTCGACGGCGAGGTCGTCGACCTCCCTCCCACGGTCGGGCTTCTCGGACCGGCCCACGTCGGGGGACGCGAACACGGCAGCCGGAGCCAGACCGAGGACGAGCGACACGATCAAGACGGACACGGCGCGCGGTCGGACACGCATCGGCTCTCTCCCTCTCTTCCCGCACCCGCCAGCCTACGCCGCCGATCGGATCCGCGCCGCCGAGACGGCCACGGCTTCGGCCAGGAACCAGGCGGCGGCGAGGAACGGGAGCAGCACCAGCCCGCCGATCCCGGTGAGCAAGACGAAGGTGTCGGCGAGGACGAACCCGCCGACCGGGGTGAGGGTCGACCGGACCGGTCCCGCTCGGCGGCGGCGGAGGTACTCACCGACGGCGGCGGCGACGATCAGGTCGACGATCCCGAGGCGGGCCGGTGACCGCCCTACCGCTGCCAGGGGGCGGCGCCGGGCGGGAAGCCGCCGGTGGCTCCGTCGAGCTCCTCCCGGAGGATGTCCATGTGGCCCAGGTGGCGGGCGGTCTCCTCCACCATGTGGATGCACAGCTCCCGACCCGAGATCTCGTGGTCGCCGAAGGCGAAGGCCTCCTCCAGGTCGGGATGGGCGGCGAGGATCTCCCGGCTTCGTTCGCATTCGGCGTCGTAGAAGGCGGTGACCGAGGCGATGGTGTCGTCGGGGCCGAGCCGGGAGTCGGCGTCGGAATCGTCCTCGGACCAGGGAAACTCCGGCTGTTCCTGGGCCATGACCGCCTGGAACCACCAGCGTTCCACGTAGCCGAGGTGCTTCAGGACCGACAGCAGGCTGGTTCCCGACGGCACCGGAGAGCGACGGGCCTGGTCTTCGTCGAGTCCTTCCAGCTTCCACCAGGCGGCGTCCCGGTAGGCGTCCAGGTAGCGGGCGAGGGTCTCGAGTTCGGAGCCGCGGTCCATCGAAGGGGACGGTAGCCGCCTCGGCCCTCTCAGTCCCGCTCCTGCAGCGTTCTCCGCAGCAACGGGAGCGCCGCCCGATCCTTCTCCCGTCCGGCCGCCTCCTTCGATCGGATCACGTCGGCGAGGGCCGCCACTTTCACGACCAGGGGTGGGTCGACGGCAACTCGCAGGTCGTCGGCGCCGGCGACCAGATCCGGATACCCCCTCGTACCTGCCGGTTCGAACACCAGGTCGAGGTCCCCCCGGTCCGTGGTCAGTGTCCATGAGCGAGCGTTGGCCAACAACCCGGGATCGAACGGGAACCGAACCCCCTCCGGCTCGGTGGCGGTCCGGAGCCTGGCCCCCAACTCTTCGAGCGCGGCGGCGATCCGCGCCAGGTTCTGCGGAGTCGACGACGGCGTGACGTCGAGATCCTGGGTGACGAGGGGTGCACCTTGGAGCCGGGCGGCGACGCCGCCGACGACCACGAACTCGACACGGTGGGCGACCAGCACCCGGAGGATCCCGACCGGGTCGTACTCAGCCACGAGCTGCTCTGGCCATCGCGTCGAGAGCCCGTACCGCCTTCACCATGTCGTCGAGGCGTTCGGCAGGGGTCAGCCGCAGCATCCGCCGGACCAGCACGGTGTCATGCTCGTCGTAGGGGGCGAGTCCGACGACGAGGTCGAAGCCGGCGGCTCGGATCAGCTCCTCCACCCGCCGGAGCGAGGGTTCCACCTCGCCCCGTTCCCAACGGCTCACGGCCGATGGTTTCACCCCGGCCCGACTGGCGAGTTCTTTCTGGGTCAGCCCGGCCCGGAGTCGGGCTTCACGTAACAGCGACGCAGCTCTCACGTCGTCAGATTACGTTTGTGTCGCTTTTTGTTCAACATATCTGTTCTGGAATGCCTCGAGCGGGCGAGACTGCAAAGCTGGTTCCGTGACAGCAGGCAGGAGGACGGTATGGATCCCAAACCGGTGAGCGCCAGCCAGGTGACCTTCATCCGGACGATGACCCAGCTCGACGCCAACATGGCGGGCAACGTCCACGGCGGCGTCATCATGAAAGAAGTGGACTCGGCCGCCGGGACCGCCGCCATGCGCCACGCCGGCACCCTGTGTGTCACCGCCACCATCGACGAGCTGTCGTTCCTCCAGCCGGTCCACGTCGGCGACATCCTCGTGGTGAAGGCCCAGGTCAACGACGTCGGCCGGACGTCGCTGGAAGTCGGGGTGCGGGTGGAGGCCGAGCCCCTCGGTGGCGGTGAGCGGCGCCACACCACCAGCGCCTATCTGGTGTTCGTCGCCCTCGACGCCCAGGGGCACCCCACCGAGGTGCCGCCGCTGCTGGTCGAGACCGAGGAGGAGCGGCGCCGTCAGGCCCAGGCCCGGATCCGCCGCCAGATGCGCAAAGAGCGGATCGACCGTCTCCGCCGCCACGACGACTGAACCTCCCCCGAACCCTGGGCTGGCCGCCACCGTACAGGTGCTCCCGAACCCTGGGCTGGCCGCCACCGTACAGGTCACCCCGAACCCCGGGCTGTCCGCCACCGTACAGGTCACCCCGAACCCTGGGCTGGCCGCCACCGTACAGGTCACCCCGAACCCCGGGCTGTCCGCCACACCGTGACGTTGGTTCGGCGTTGGCGGCGTCCCCCAAGCTGGAACAGACCCGGCGAAAGGGAAACGCACATGCGACGAATGACGGTTCTCGTGGTGGTGGCGATGCTCATCCTCTCCGCGTGCGGGAAGGCGGCAGAAAAGGCCGTCGAGAAGGCGGCGGAGCAGGCCACCGAACAGGCCTTCGAATCCGACGCAGCCGGCGACGGAGGCGACGTGGACGTCGACCTCGGAACCGACTCGGAAGGGATCAACATCTCCGGGACCGACGCCGAGACCGGCGAAAACGTCCAAATCCAGATGGGAGGCAGCGAAATTCCCGCCGACTCCCCGATGCCGCTGCCCGACAATCCACCCCAAGAACTGGAAGACGATCAGAGGGTTCTACGCATAGTGGATGGACGACCAAGGGATGAACCTGCTCGCCGGCGACGAGGCCGTCTTCAGCAGCACCGACGACGGAGCCGTGGCCTCGGTGGCATACGACGACTACGGCGACTACGGGGAGGTCCGTGTGGGGTGGACCCCGTGACCGCCGTACCGGCGACCAGGACCCGGGTCTGAGCCGACCATGGCCACCGACCCGCCCAAGAAGACCCCACCCGAACCGGACTCAGCGGGAACCGAGGGCATCGAGGCAGCGCTCAACCATCTCGTCGACGTCGGCGAGGCGGGCGCGTTCGGCGAGGGCGGCGAGCACTCGACTGGTCCACTACCCGCCCGGGTCGACGGTGTCACCGTCGACGAAAACGACCGTAGGGCCGAGCAGCCCGACCCCTCTGTCTGGCACGGAATCCTCCGCCCGTCGGGATACCGCCCGGCCTGTCCGCCCCCAAACGGGTCCTTCGACCCCCCGACGGGGACGCGGCTGCGGAGCCGAGCTACCGCGCGGGACGAATGGAGCCGCGCGACAGATGCAAGGCGCGCACACCACGCCCCCCTCACCATCGCCTCCGGCGATGGTCCCCTCCCCCCGTTCCGCTCCGCTCCACGGGGGGAGAACTCGCCGTCTTTGACTTCTTCCCCCTCTCGAGGGGGAAGTGGCCGCCGACGAAGGAAGCGAACCAAGGGGGTGGGGACCGCGTGGAACGGGTGGAGCCGTACGACAGGTGAAAGGCGCGCACACCACGCCCCCCTCCCCCGGCGGCTCCGCCGCCGGGTCACTGTTCGGGTCGATCGTTCCCTGGTTACTGTTCGTCTCCGGTGGGGAACGATCGACCCGAATCCCCCCGATCCGCTCCGCTCCACGGGGGGAGAACGAGTGCGGCCTAACGGCCGCACGGAACTGATGGCAGAATGGTGGACATGACCGAGACCATCACCCGTCCCGACGTCACGCCCACCACCGACGACGGCGACCACGACCGGTTCGCCCACTACGTCAGGAAGAAAGACATCCTCCGGGCAAACGTCGAAGGTGTTCCGGTGATCGCCCTCTGCGGGAAAGTGTGGATCCCCAACCGGGACCCCAGCAAATACCCGGTCTGTCCCACCTGCAAAGAGATCAAGGCGAAACTCTTCGGGAAAGCCTAAGCGGGCTGGTCCGCCAACACCGCTGCGGTGACGTCGGCGGCGTCGAGGCCGGGAGCGTCCACCCGCTCGAGGACCGACTTCGCCGCCCGCAGCACGTCGTCGGGGCGGAACGCCACCCCGACCAGGGCGTCCTGGAGCTCCTGGCGGGCCTCGGCCGGCTCCATGAAGAAGTCCCCGGACAGGACGATGCCGATGATGACGCCGTCCCGCACCGCCGTCGTCGCCCGGACCAGGCCCCCCGGGGCTTTGAACATGCCTTCACGCACATGGACGCCTTCGGCCACCTTGACGCCGGCACCGGAGGCGGGGAGGCCGTCCAGGTGCAGCCATTCGGCGGAGGCGATCCGTTCCTCCTGACGGGCGATCTCCGCCAACTCGTCGGGGCGGGGTTCGTCGAACACCAACTCTTCGCCGAGGGTCTCGGCGAAACATTCCACCAGGATCCGCTCCGCCTCCTCCCGGGGCGGGGCGGCGTCGCCCAGCTCCCGGCCGATGGTGGTCAGATACTCCCGCATCGTGTCGTACAGCTTGTCCCGGAACTTCTCCGACGGGACCCGGAGCACCTTCACCATCAGCTCGTAGTTGAAGTCGAACAGCAGGCTCCCCGCCACCACCATCGCCTCACCGATGGTGGCCGCCCCGGTGCCGCCGATCTTGCGGCCCTCCACCTGGATGTCGTTGACGGGACGGTGCACCGCCGGGATCCCCATCCGGTTCAGCGCCAACACCGGACCGGCGAGGAACTTCTCGTACACCTCTTCGAGCCGGGTCGGTACCCGACGCCGATGGAAGATGGTGTGCCAGAACGTCTGGCCTCCGTCCAGGTAGACCGCACCGCCCCCCACCTCTCGGCGGTAGACGGGGATCTGGGCTTCGGCGCAGTAGTCCAGATCCACTTCGGTCCGGGCGTCCTGATGGTGGCCGATGCTGACGAACGGGTCGGACGGTCGGGTGAGGGTGATCACGTCGGGATGTTCCTCCCGGAGGGCGTAGGCCACCCCGTGGAAGATGGCCAGGGATCGCAGGGACCCCACCTGGCCGAAGTCGAGCACTCGAATCGCCATCGTCGTTCCTTTCGGTCAGTCCGCGCAGCGGAAACAGTTCACGTCGAGCTCGTCGATCCGGGCCCGGTAGGCCTCGGCGGCGGCCTCCCCCTCCAGCAGACCGGCCTTCGCCGCCTCCGGGTCGTCGGGCCGCACCACCGCCACCCAGCCCTCCCCGTAGGGGTCACGGTTGGCGATGAGGATGTCCCGGTCGTAGGCCTCCCGGTTCACGTCGACGATCTCGCAGGCGAACGGCACGTGGATGGGTCCCACCCATTTGGCGGATTCGACGGTGGCGACCGAACCGCCCGCCGCGACGTGGCGGCCCGGCTTCTTGAAGCGGATCGACACCATCTTGCCCATCCGGGTCTGGGCGACGTCGGTCATCCCCACCCGGGCCAGCTCCCCTTCGAAGCGGACCCACAGGTCGCCTTCGACGTCGTAGTGACGGTCGGGGGCGACGACGCAGCCCCGGTAGACGGTCATCCGCCGCAGACGATCCCTTCCGCCTCCAGGAAGGCCTCGTAGGCGGCGACCCCTTCCGGGCCGGTCACCAATTCGCCCGCCTCCCCCGCCCAGTCGTCCGGCTGCATCCGCACATACCACCCGTCCCCGTAGGGGTCACGGTTGATCACCCCGGGGTCGGAGGCGAGCAGCGGGTTCGGTTCGAGCACCTCGCCGGTGACCGGCGCCGTCACCGGCCCCACCCATTTGCCGGATTCGATCGTGCCCAGGCTCCGACCCCGCTTCACCTTCTTGCCCGCCGCCTTCGGCATGGCGCTGACGATGGACTGGGCCAGATGCTGGGCGACGTCGGTAACGCCGACGGTCACCGACCCGTCGTCGTTGGGTCGGGCCCACACGTGCTTCTCCGGCCAGTAGTACACGTCCTCGGGAATGTCACAGCCCCGTACCTCAGCCACTGGTCTCCTCCTCGTGTTCGAACTGCAGGTGATACAGGAACCGGTCGAACGCCACCACCCTGATCTCCCGGGCGTACTCTTCGACGAAGGCCGGGTCCCGCAGACGCGGTTTGATCTCCTGTTTGTGGTGGTCGTCGCACAACGGACAGTCGAGCCGGAAGTAGCGGCGGCCCGTCATCCCCTCTTCCACCACCACCCGGTCGGCGTGGACGTCGGTGAGGTGGGCGTGCAGTTCGGGCCGCGGGGCCTCGACGTCGCAGAACGGGCATCTCACGGCCCCTCCCCCAACCGTGCCTCGCCGACCCGGACCGCTTCGCCGACGACGGCGACGAAGGCGGAGGCGGCTTCGGTGCCCACCACCTGGGCGGCTTCGGGGATCTTCGACACCAGCCCGGCCGAGACCAGGTCGGAGATCCGCTCGTCGACGGCGGGACGGGGAAGCCCCACGTCGGCGGCGACGACGTCGATCGGGCGGCCCGTACCGTCGGCGAGGGCCTCCAAGATGGCGAAGTTGGCGGGGTCGGCGGCGAGCCGCAACGTGCGCAGCACCGATTCGGTCACCGACCGGCGGCGGGCGTCCGGGTCGGCGGCGAAGGTTTCCTTCCATTCGCCGGTGCCGACCTCGAGGCGGTCTTCCCGGTCGATCACCGCCACCAGATACCGGAGCATGCCGCCGACGCTGTCGCCTAGGTGGCGGCCCAGCTCGGAGCCCGGGCCCGCCTCCGGCGGGCGGCGGCCGATGGAGACGGGGACGCCGCCGTCAACCAACGGCGGCCCCCACCGTCGCCCGGGCCCGCTCGAGGAGCTGGGCGATGTCGACCACTTCGAGCCGGTCCTCATATCCGGTGGTCTTGACGGCGTCGGAGTACATCACCATGTCTTTGGGGCAGGCCACCACGAAGAAGCGTACGTCGTCGCCGAGGGCGACGGCCTCCCGGATGCGGTTCTCGGCGGGACGTTCCTCGAGGCCGGTGTCGTCCATCCATATCCGCCCACCGCCGGCGCCACAGCAGAACGAGTTCTCCCGGCAGCGACCCATCTCCACCAGTTCGAGGCCGGTGGCGCGGATCAGGTTGCGGGGAGCGTCGAACTCTTCGACGTAGCGGCCCAGATAGCAGGGGTCGTGGTAGGTGGCTTTTCCTTCGAGACGGCCCAACCGCAACGCCCCCGACGTGACGAGGGCGTCGAGGAGCTGGGTGTAGTGGATCACCTCGACGTCGAGGGGGTATTCGTGGCGGAGGGTGTTGAGGCTGTGAGGGTCGGTGGTGACGATCCGGGAGAACTGCGCCTCCCGGAGCCATTCCAGGTTGTGGTCCCGAAGGAGCTCGAACAGCCCTTCCTCACCGGCCCGCCGCACGTCGTTGCCGGCGTTGCGTTCCGACTCGTACCCGATGCCGAACGACACACCGGCGTCGTGCAGCAGACGGGCGACCGTCTGGGTGACCTCGGCGGCCCGGGGGTCGAAGGAGGCGTAGTCGCCGACGAACCAGAGGTATTCGACCGGTTCGGCACGGACGTCGGTGATCTCGAAGTCGAGTCCTTTCGTCCAGCGGGGACGCTGCTTCGCCGACTTGCCGAACGAGTTGCCGCCCCGGCCGAGGGCCTGGAACGCCTTCTGCAGCCCCGGTTCGACGTCGCCGAGGTCGACGAGGCGGCGACGGAGCTGCACGATGGTGGGGACGTGTTCGATCCCGACCGGGCACACCGCCATGCAGGCCATGCAGGTGGTGCAGGCCCACAGGGTGTCGGTGCCGATCACCCCGCCGGCGACCTCGGTGGCGTCCCGGTGGGCCGGTTCGGCGCCGGTGCCGTACCAGAGGGGGATGTCGGCGGTGGCGTCGGCGTATTCCCGCAGGTCCAAGATGAGGTCCCGGGGTGACAGCGGCGCCCCCGACGCCCGGGCCGGACAGACCTCGTGGCAGCGGCCACATTTCGTGCAGGCGTCCATCTCCAACAGCTCCACCCAGGCGAACGAGTCCAACGAGACGTACCCGGGTCGGGTGGGGTCGGCTACGGGGGGCAGGGCCTTCGCCGAATCCTCGTCGGTGACCATCAGGGCGACGACGTCGTCGACGATGTGCATCGCCTTCGAATAGGGGATGTAGGCGACGAAGCCGAGGGCGGCGAGGCCGTGGACCCACCAGGTGGCGAGCCGTGCCCAGTCGTTGGCGACCGGACCCCATCCGGCGGTGATCGTGCCGACCAGCCAGCCGGCCACCGACACCTTCTCGAAGGGCGGGAAGTCCACCGCCGCGATCCGGAACCCCTCCAGGAGGAAGCCGCTCACCCCGAGGAACAGCAGCAACCCGAGGAACACCTTGTCGTCGAGGCTGTACCCGGACCGGTCGTAGTCGCCTTCGCCCAGGTCGACCCGCCGGTAGTCGAGACGGGCCGGTCGCCGACGCCGACGGAACGCCAGCATGAGGACACCGACGACGAACCCGATCCCGAACAGGTCCATGGCGAGGGCGTAGACGACGTAGAAGGTGCCCTTCCAGAACTGCCATTCGGGCTTGCCCAGGATGACCCGGATGACGTCTTCGTCGATGGCGATGATCGTCGTGCCGATCAGCAGCACGACGAACCCCCAGAACACGAGGAAATGGGCGACCCCGACGTACGGGTCTCCTTTCGCCACCGTCCGCTGGGTCGCCACCTTCTCCAAACCGGAGAGGATGGAACGCAGCGTCACCCGGCCGACCTTGCGGCCCCGCCCGTATTTCCGGGCCCGGAGGAAGAAGCCGCCGAGGAACGTGGCGATCGCCAAGGCCGCCAACCCGTAGAAGAGCCCGATCGAGACCGCCGAGAAGCCCAAGAAGACTTCGCGGCCCACATCCTCCGCCGCCCAGGCCATCAGCTCTCCACCCGTTCCAGCAGTTCGGGGACCAGGTCGAAGAGGTCCCCGACCCAGCCGTAGTGGGCCACCCCGAAGATGGGAGCCTGGGGGTCGGTGTTGACGGCGATGATGGTGGCGGCGTCACGCATCCCTTCGACGTGTTCGGGGGCGCCGCTCACCCCGAGGGCGAGGTACACCTTCGGTTTCACCGTCAGCCCCGACTTGCCGACCTGGCGGGTCTTCGGCAGCCAGCCCTGGTCGACCACCGGCCGGGAGGCGGCCACCGCCCCGCCGAGGGCTTCGGCCAACTCTTCGGCTTCGGCGATGTTGTCTTCGGATTCGATGCCCCGGCCGACCACCACCAGGACGTCCTGGGCGGTGATGTCGACGTCGCCGGCTTCGGGCTGGGTGAACCCGAGGGCCTGGACCCGACCCGGCAGGTCGACTCCGACGTCGACGGTCTCGACGGCTCCGGCGCCACCGCTCATGCCGTCGGCGGCCGGGGCCGCACCGGAGAGGACGGCGAACACCGCCCGGTCGCCTTCCACTTCGACGTCGGCTTCGATCTTGCCGGCGTAGAGCTGGCAGGTGGCGGCGAGGCCGTCGGCGGCACGGACGTCCTTGCAGTACGAGACGAGGGGGAGGTCCGTCCGGGCCGCCAGCTCGGAGGCGACGTCCATCCCCTCGGAGGTGTAGGGGACCAACACCACCTTCGGGTTGCGGGCTTCCACGACCGCCGCCGCCACCCGGGGGTGGCCCTCCGGGTCGAAGCCGTCGAGGCGGGCGTCGTCGACGACCAGGACCGTGTCGGCGCCGCCGAACCGGTCGGCCATCGCGGCGGCTCCGTCGCCGGCGACGAGGACCTCCACCTGCCCGCCGAGGTCGGCGGCGAGGCGGCGGCCGAGGGCGATCAGCTCGAAGCTGATCTCGGTGGGTTCGCCTTCGAGGTGTTCGGTGATCACCAGGACGTTGTCGCTCATGGTCCTCCTCCCCTCACGCCACGCCGGCCCGGCGCAGGATCTCGACGATGGCGTCGGCCGCCGCCGCCTCGTCCCCTTCGATCATCTCGGCTCCTTCGCCGGCTTCGGGGATCCGCATCTCCACGACCTTCACCCCGGGGGCCGGCTCGGGTGCGGTGACGTCCCGTTCCTCCAGGTTCCCTTCCTGCTGGGCTTGGCGGACCCGGCTCACTGCCACGTAGCGGGGAGCTTCCCGGGCGGCCTGGATGCCGAGGACGGCGGGGAGGGCGACCTGGTAGTCGCCGGTGATCCCGCCCCAGAACTCCTTCGTCACCCGGATGCCGCCGTCGACCGGTTCGGTGCCCACCACCACTTCGACGTGGGGGAGGTCGAGGGCGGAGGCGACCAGCACCGCCACCTGGCCGACGAGTTCGTCGGCGGCCTGGACGCCGGTGAGGATCAGGTCGGGGGCTTCGTCCCCGAGGGCGTCGGCGAACAGCGTCGCCTGGGCCCGGGAGTCGAGGGCGCCGAGGTCGTCGCCGAGTTTGCAGGCCCGGTCGGCGCCTTTGGCGAGGGCGGTGTAGAGGATCTGGTCGACTTCGTCGGCGGTGCCGAGGGCCCACACCGAGACTTCGGCGCCGGTCTCGTCTTTCAGCAGCAGCGCCTCCTCGAGGGCGTGGTCGTCGAATTCGTTGAGGACGTAGCCGAGGAAGTCCCTGTCGAGGTCCGTCCCGTCGTCGGACAGCTCCAGTTCCTCCACCGGGTCGGGCACCGGCCGCAGCAGCACGGCGATCTTCACGCGTTCCCTCCTCTGTGTCGTGGGCGACCCCGGCGCACCGGCGCCTCGGTCCGCTCAGTCGGTGGGCAGGCCCATCGCCTGGGCGAGCAGCTCGGCGATGTCGAGCACCTGGAGCCGCCCGTCGTTGTTGGTCGACTTCACCGCGTCTTCGAAGCGGGACACCTCGTAGGGACAGACCACGCACAGGGTGTCGGCGCCCGTCTCCACCGCCTCCAGCACCCGCTTCTCCGACAGTCGCATCCGCTGATGGTCGGCGGCGTGGCCGTCGAGCCACATGCCGCCGCCGCCACCACCGCAGCAGTACCCGTTCTCCCGGATCCGCCACATCTCGACGAGCTCGGCGCCGGGAAGGGCCGAGATGAGTTCGCGGGGGGCGTCGTATTCGCCGTTGTGGCGACCCAGATAGCAGGGGTCGTGGAAGGTGATCTTCTGGGAGATCTCCTCGGTGAGTCCCAGCTCGTCGATCCGGTCGGCGAGGAACCGGCTGTAGTGGACGACGTTGTAGGTGCCGCCCCGTTTCGGGTATTCGTGCAGGAAGGCGTTGTAGGCGTGGGGGTCGGTGGTGAGCAGGACGTCGAACTCGTAGCGGTTGAGGACCTCGATGTTGTGTTCGGCGAGCATCTCGAAGAGGCCTTCTTCGCCTGCCCGGAGCATCGAGTCGCCGTCGTGACGTTCTTCGGGGCCGAGGATGGCGAAGTCGACGCCGAGGCGGTGCAGCACCCGGGCGAGGGCCCGCGAGGCGTCGATACCACGGGGGTGGTAGGCGGGGTAGTCGCTCACCCACCACAGCACCTCCACCTTGCGGCCCAGGTCGGAGATGAGGGGCACCTCCACCTCCAGGCCCTTCGTCCAGGCGTGACGCCGTTTCGGGTTCTTGCCGAGAGGGTTGCCGTACCGGGCGGTCTTCTCGAAGACGTCCTGGAGTTCGGCCGGGACGTGGCCTGCCATCACCGCCTCTTTGCGGACCGCCGGCATCACCTCCATCAGGTTCACCTCTTTCGGGCAGACCCGCAGACAGTTGGCGCAGGTGGTGCAGAGCCACAGCTCGGGGCTGGTGAACAGGTCCATGCCGGTCTGGACCCAACGGACCAGCTTGCGGGGACCGTAGGAGCCGACGTGGTCGACCGGGCAGACGGCGACACATTGGGCGCACTGGTAGCACCACCCGAACGATTCGCCCCCGTCGAGGTCGATGATCCGGTCCATGGCGTCGACGTCGTAGTCCCAGATGACGCGCTGTTCGAACATCCGGTTCCAGTGACCGGAGATGTCCATCCCTTCGAGGACGACCTCCTCGAGTTCGATGACCCGCTCGGGTTCGACCTTCGGGTTGACGCGCTGGGTCATGGGACCACCTCGCTCAGTAGTGGGGACTTGTACACGCCCAGCAGGCGCCTCAGCAGCTCGTCCAGCTCGGGCATGATCTTCGAGAACTCCTGGGTCATCCTCAGCCTCAGCGTCGTGTACATGTAGACGCCGTACACCGAGGCCAAGAAGACGTCGGTGGCCCAAGGGGCGTGGCCGCCTTTGGTGAACCCGGCGGCCTCGCCGACGTCGGTGACGAAGGCGACCGCCACCCCCACCCTTCGGTAGCTTTCGGCCACCCCGTCGGCGCCGAGGTCCACCTCGTCCATCACCACCAGCGGCAGCGCCCCCTTGCCGGTGTCCGGATCCCACATCCACCGGGTCCACAGCCAGTACCGTTCCGGGTCGGTGAAATGCAGCAGCTCCGACCCCAGGTCGAACCCGAGGGTCGGCGGTGCGCCCCGGCCGACCTTGGAGAGGGTCCGGTGGAAGCGTTCAAGCCGGACGGCGGGATCGCCGGACCCCCACAGCAGCTCCGCCACCTCGTCCCGGAATCCGTCGAGGGTGAGGACCCCGAGGATCGGGTCGACCCGTCTCCGGGCGGAGAACACCGACCGGAGCAGGTCCCGTGCCTGCTGTTCGGTGAGTTGGCCGATCCGGTCGGGGGCGAGGAGCGCGGCGAAGGCCCGCGACTTGGCGGCCAACAGTTCCCCCACCGCCGTCAGTTCGTCCTCCCCCACCCGTTCCAAGGTGAGGCGGGTGAACTCGGCGGCGGTCGGGGTGTCGACCACCTGGCCCCGGAAGATCGGTTCGGCGCTCAGACCGTCACCTCCGCGCCCCGGAGCAGAGCCACCGCCTTGGCGGCGGCGGCGCCGGCAGAGGAGATCGAATCGTCGAGGTCGGCGGGACCGGTGGCGGCACCGACGGCGAAGACGCCCGGCACCGACGTGGCGACGGTGTCGAGCTCCCCGTGGGGGGTCTCGATGTAGCCGTACTTGTTGGTCGCCACACCCAGCATCTCGGCCATCTTGCGGGTGCCGAGGGACGGTTCCATCCCGACGGCGAGGACGACGATGTCCATCGGTACCTCCATCGGGCGCCCCATCGTCGTGTCTTCGCCGCGGACCAGCAGCCGTCCGTTCTTCGAGAGGATCTCGGTGACGATGCCTTTGACGTAGTTGACCCGGTACTGCTCCTGGGCGGGCCAGTAGATCTCGTTCTCCCAGTAGCCGTACATCCGCATGTCGATGTAGAAGATGAACACCCGGGCGTCGGGGACCTGCTGGCGGACTTCGATCGCCTGCTTGGAGGAGATCCCACAGCACACCTTCGAGCAGAACTCGTTGCCGATCTGGCGGTCCCGGGAGCCGACACACTGGATGAAGGCGACCCGTTCGGGCACTTCGCCGTTGGAGGGCCGCACGAAGTTGTGGGCTTTCAGCATCGCCTCGGCGTCGGCCAGGGTGATGACGTCGGGGAACTCGTAGTAGCCGTACTGTTGGGTCTCCCGGCCCGGGTCGAAATGCTGGAACCCGGTCGCCAGGATGATCGCTCCCGCCTCCACCGTGTCGTCGCCGGTGCCGGAGGACAGGGTGACGGTGAACTCGCCCACCGAACCCTCCACCGCCGTGACCTCGGTGGAGGTGCGAAGCTCCACGTTCGGATGGGAGGTCACCGCGCCGATCAGCTCGGCCATCGCCTCCCCGGCGTCGCGGAACCCGTGGGTGAGGGCGGCGTAGTTCTCGTGGATCGGCATCCCGCCTGCCACGTCCCGTTTCTCCACCACCAGCACCTGGCTGCCCAGGGAGGCCGCCAGTCGGGCCGCCTCCAGGCCGGCGGGTCCCGCTCCGATCACCAACAGTCGGTCACTACCCATCGACGTCCTCCCACGTGAGGTATTCGATCTCGTTCGCCTCGAGGCGTTTCAGGTCCTTCTCGAACTCGATCCAGGCCGCCTCCCAGTCGATGCCCATCTTTTCGAGCAGCGGCCGGTAGTCGGTGGAGTGCCAGTGGAGCTGGCAGACCCGGTAGGGGTGGGCGCCCATGGCGAGGGCGGCGAACTGGGCGTCGGACATCACCGGCACCCCGACGTTGCGGCCGTGGGCCTGGGGGGCGAACTGGCTCTTGTCCAAAGTGGTGACGCATCCGGTGTCATGGGTGATGACCACGTCGGGGTTCGCCTCCTCCTTCATCACCTCGATCTTGCGCATGGTGGCGAAGGACCGGCTGAAGTCCCGGGAGACGAGGATGTGGCGGAACCCGAACCCGCAGCAGTCGAAGAAGGTCGAGTAGTCGGCCACCTCCGCCCCGAGGGCCAGGATCAACCCGGACACGGTGGCGGTCCGCTGGCCGCCGTAGATGTCGGGGTCGTAGATGGCGTCCTCTTGGATCAGCTTGTAGTAGTGACAGGCCGGGTGGACGCAGGCGACGATGTCGGAGAAGTCCCGGACCTGATGCTGGGCGATCTGGTCACGGACGGCGTGCACCCATTCGGAGTAGTGGACGATCTCTTCGGGCATCACCAGGGGTTTGCCCAGCTTCGACATGATGTCCCGCACCGTGGCCCGGACGTCGTCGTGGTGGACGATCTCGTGACGGACCTCCTTGTAGTGCCCGTAGGAGGTGCCGCAGTGGATGAGGGGGAAGTACCCGGTCTCGTAGGCGGCGGCGAAGTTCCGCATCGCCACCCCGCCCTGGGCGGCGACGTTGGAGGTGGCCGAGGCGTAGTAGTTCCACGCCGTGCAGGACGTCTGGTCTTTGGGGTCGATGTAGTCGTAGCCGAGTTTGCGGGTCAGCCAGAAGATCGACGTCGAATAGCCGGGGATGTGCCCGCACTGCCCGCACGACTTGTGATGCCAGGTCTGACCGAGGGGGATCTTCTTGGTCCGGCCGTACTTGGTCATCACCTCGACGTAGGGTTCGGGCACCCGCTGGACGATGATCTCGCCGGCCTCCTCCAACTCGAAGAGGACCTCCCGGATGTCCTCGGTGGGCGCCTCCGACGGGTCGACCCGGAACGGTTTCGTCTTCAGGGATTCGACGGGGATGATGCTGGTCATGAGGGTCTCCTCCTCGCGGGCTCAGATCTCGTAGCCCGCCTCCTCCAGGGTCTCTTCCATCACGTCCATGATGATCATGTGGAGGCCCTCGTCGACCTCCTCGATCATGTCCATCACGTCGCTGTAGTGCCAGATCAGGTACAGCTCCAACAGGGTCTTCTCCGACACCTCCCATCCGGTGGAGGTGGTGTGGAGGGTCTCCGGCGGCAGCGCCCGGCGCCACAGGTCCAACTGGTCGGAGACCTCTTTGACGTCGGGTCCCCAGTCGGGGAAGGCGTCGGGTTGCAGCATGTCGGGGGAGACCTGGGTGCCGGTGGTCATGATCTTGTAGACCACTCGCCCGTACCCTTCCAGCGCCTCCTGGGAGGAGGCGAGACCGTGACGGACCGCCACCTCCCGGAGGATGGTGATGAGCCCACCCGGCGAATTCTGGCGGGGACACCGGTCGCAGGAGAAACACTGCGAACAGTTCCAGACGTCGTCGTTCATCTGCTCGAAGATGAGCTCGACGTCCTCCCGGGCGGCGGCCTGGGCGATCTTGCGGGGGGAGAAGTCGTAGAACCGGGCCGACGGGCAGGCCGCCACGCAGATCCCGCATTCGTAGCATCCGTACAGGTAGTCGGGGAACCGGGGGTCGGCCTTCACCTCCTCCCAGAGGGCGAGCTTCTCCTCGTAGGGGACGTCGTCGTAGGCGTTGGGGGCCAGGGTGGCGCCGGGCCGCCGGGCGAAGGTGGTGGTGGGGGCGGCGCGGGACATCAGAACGAGATCACCGCGTCCGCTTCGATGGCGAGGTCGTTGAAGGCGGCCCCGCCGATCATCTGCACCCCGTCGATCAGGTCCTCCATCTGGAGGTCGTTCAGGTCGAGGGAGGGTTGGCAGACCAACAGCTCCACCCCCATGTCCTGGGCCATGGTGATGAACTTCGCCACCGACGCTCCGCCTTCTTTCACCGTCAGGGTCTCGGCGGTGCCCTTGCGCAGCAGGGTCGGGCCGTGCATGGTGAAGTAGATCGCCACCTCCATGTCCATGGCGGCCGCCGCCGTCGCCAGGTAGAAGGGGGTGGCGGCTTTCGACGGCTCGTCCTCACCGTGGGTTTGGACGTACAGGATCTTGCGGGTGTCTTCCACGGCGGGTCTCCCTCCTCCTTCGGGCCCCTCTCAGACGAACAGACAGACGTCGGCCTCGGCGGCGTAGTCCAAGAACGCCGTCGCTCCCAGACACGAGACGCCGTCGATCATGTCTTCGGGGTCGACGCTCATGACGCCCATCGTCGTGGCGCAGGCGTAGAAGTTGACGCCGAGCTCGCGGCAGGTGTCCAACAGGTCCTGGAACTCCGGCATGTTGGAGTCGCGCATCCACTTCTTCATGAACGTCGTTGCCGCCGCCTGGGCGCCGGGCAGCACCCCGAGGATCGGCGGCACCTTGAAGGGGACGCCTTTGAAGGGTGGCGGTGACGCAGGGTTGCCGATCGCCGCCACCTGGAGGTGCTTGTTCCGTTTCTTGTTGACGATGTCGAGTCCGTAGAAGGTGCAGAAGATGCCGACTTCCCAGCCGAGGGCGGCGGCGGTGGAGGCCATCATCAGCACGGGGTAGACCATGTCGAGGCTCCCCTTCGAGGCGACGAGAGCCAGCCGCTTCCGCTTGGGTTCGGCTTCGGTGGCGGCGGAGACCTCCTGGGACGCGGGATCCGTGTGGCCGGGATCGGTGGCGTGCAGGGTCATGAGAGCCTCCTCAGCTCGTCCGCCTGAACCAGAAGCGGAACACTCCGTCCGCGTTTTCCTGTTTGACGAGCTCGTGGCCCGTCTGGCGCGACCAGGCCTCCATGTCGGGGGGAGCTCCCGGGTCGGTGGCCTCCATCATGAGGATCTGGCCGACGTCGACCTCTTTGATGGCCTTGGCGGTCTTCACCACCGGGATGGGACACAGCAGGCCCTTGCAGTCGAGGACCTTGGCCGCCTGGAGTTCCGTTGACATGTTCGCCCTCCTCGCTCCGGGGGGCCCGGCGGGGCCCGATTGCCCGGACATAGCCGCATTCGCAATCATGCATGTTCGATTTGGCTCCGTCAAGTGATTCTGCTATGCGAAAAAAGGCGCAAGCTCGTGTCGCGTCGACGGGCAGGAACCGGCGAGCACCCCCGGTGAGCCTCGGAACCTCGGCCGCTCGCCCTCCCACGGGGCCATTTGTCAGGACAATTCCGTGTCCGGCGACGGAGACGAAAAACCCGCGAGAAACCCTTCAAGGTCCCGCCTGGTCGTGTCGATACCGAGGCGATGGAAGCCTTCGAGGGGACACTGAGGCTTGCCAACCATCCCACCGAGAGCGTGCGCGCCGTCGTCCGGATCGACGGGTATCGACTCATCGTGATGGCCGGCCGGCACCTCATCGGAGACTGGGACGTCAAACGCACCGGTCTCCAGATCCGCGACGACGGGCTGCACCTGCGGGTCGAAGGCGAAGACGTGATCATCGCCCTCGACGACCCCTCCGCCCTGAGAGCTGCCCTCGACTCCCCGATCCGCACCTCGAGCCTGCCCGAACCGCC
>WFOA01000010.1 GCA_015488325.1 Acidimicrobiia bacterium
GGGTGCCGGCGTCTCGGCCGGGGCGGGTGCGGCTTGGCGGGCGGCGATGAACGCTTCGACGTCCCGGCGGGTCACCCGCCCCCCTTCACCGGTCCCCGGGATCTCGTCGGGGTCGAGGCCGTGCTCCCTGATCAGCTTGCGGACCACCGGGGACAGCAGACGGCCGGCCGAGTCGGTGCGTCCCACCGGGGTCGGCGGGGCGGCCGGCGCGGCCGCTGGTTCGGGCATCGCCGCGGCGGCAGGCGGCGTCTCGGTGGGCGCCGTCGCGGCGGGAGGCCGTTCCGGGGCGGACTCGGGCGCGGCCGCCGCCGAGGGGACGGCCTCGTCGGCTTCGCCGATGACGACGAGGGGTGTCCCCACCTCCACCGTTTCGCCTTCGGGGACGAGGATCTCGAGGATCGTGCCCGAGACAGGCGAGGGGACTTCGGTGTCGACCTTGTCGGTGGAGATCTCCACCAGCACCTCGTCGGTGGCGATGGTGTCGCCTACCTGTTTCGCCCACCGCAGGATCGTGCCTTCGGTGACCGTCTCCCCCAGTTGCGGCATTCGGACCGTCGTCGCCATTCGCTCTTCGCTCCTCTTCGTCAGTGCAGACCGTGACCGGCGGCGGAGAGCAGCGTCTCGCCGACCGCCTCGGACAGGCTGGGGTGGGCATGGATGAACGCCGCCGCCTCCTCCGGCAGCGCTTCCCAGCCCACCGAATACATCAGTTCGTGGATGAGCTCACCGGCGGCCGGTCCGACCACGACGGCACCGACGATGGGGCCGTCCCGTTCGGCGATCACCTTGGCGAAGCCCTGGTTCTGGCCGGTGATGATCGCCCGGCCCACGCCGTTGAAGGCGTGTTTGGTGGCTTCGACGTCGATGCCCTGCTCGGCCGCCTGCGCTTCGGTGAGCCCCACCTCGGCCACTTCCGGATGGGTGTAGGTGACCCGGGGGATCGCCCGGTAGTCCACCGGCGCCGGTGTGCCGGTGGCGATGTGGGTGACGGCGGCGATGGCCTCGGCGAAGCCGACGTGGGCGAGCTGAGGCGTCGCGGCCACGATGTCCCCGACGGCGTACAGGTTCGGCTCGGCCGTCTGCATGGTCTCGGGATCCACCCGGACGAAGCCGTGTTCGACTTCGGCGGCGGTGGTCTCGAGTCCGACGTCTTCGGTGTTGGGGCCGCGTCCCACCGCCACCAGCACCACGTCCACTTCGAGGGTCTCGTCGCCCCAGGGGACGACCACCGTCGACGGTCCCACCTTCGCCGGTTCCACCGCCACCCCGACCCGGAAGTCCACACCACGCCGGGAGAGTTGACGTTGAAGCTGGCGGGCAGCGTCGGGGTCGGATCCGGGGAGGATCTGGTCCATGACTTCGAACACGGTGACCTGTGATCCGAAGTCGACGAGCATCGACGCGAATTCGCATCCGATCACCCCGCCGCCGATGATCGCCACCCGCTCGGGCCTCGACGGCCAATCGAGGGCGTGGTCGCTGGTGACGATCCTGGTTCCGTCGATCTCGTAGCCGGGGATGGTCCGGGCGTGCGACCCGGTGGCGAGGACGACGTTGCGCCCCTCCAGCACCCGGGTGCCATCTTCGGTGTCGACCACCACCTTGCCGGGCCCGTCGAGCCGCCCCCGTCCCGTCACCACATCGACGTTGCGTTGGGCGAGCAGCCCCGAAAGCCCTTTGACCAGCGTCTCCACCGTCTTGTTCTTCCGGGCCAGAGCCGCCTGCCAGTCGAGTTCCGGCTCCCCGGCGAGGACGCCGAAGTCGGCGGAGTGGCGGACCACCGACATCACTTCGGCGATGTGGAGCCACTGTTTGGCGGGGATGCATCCGCGCAACAGACAGGTCCCTCCTGGGGGTTCGTCGGTGACGAGGCCCACCGACAGCCCGAAGTTGTGGGCGTAGAGGGCGGCGGCGTACCCGCCCGGGCCGCCACCTACCACGACGATGTCATACACCGATGAAGTCCTCCTGTCGTTCGTCGCCGAGCCTAGTGGGGGTGGGGAACTGGCCCGGGACCGGAAGGTGCACCGTCACCCTTCTACCCTGTCCCCGGTGCAGACACGGTATCTCCTCATCGCCGCGGCGCTGGTGGCCCTCGTCATCCTCGTCGCCGGGGCGTTGTGGCTGTTGAGGGTGCTCTCGTGAGCGGGTCGGCGTGATCGACATCCTCGTCACCCTCGCCGCCTCCCTCCACGTCATCGCCGGGGTGGCGGCTGCGGTGTCCGTCGGCGTCATCGTGTTGGCGCTTCCCCCAGGGCGCCTCCGCCTCCACGTCGCCGCCGCCGGATACCCGCTGGCGGCGGCCATCGGTGGGCTGACCGCAGCCCGCAGTCCGCTCACCGACGTCTCCGCCCTCGTCGTCGTCACCGTCGGCGGGGTCGTCCGCCAGCGTGCCCGCTGGGCCGGAACACTCCTCGTCACGGCCGGCGCGGCCATCATGGTGTTGGGCGACTCGTTTCCCGGCCCTCCCCTTCTCCGCTTCGGGTTGGTGCTGTGGGTGCCGCTGGTGGTGGCGTCGATCGAGAACGTCGACCGCCGGTGGGGTCCGGTCACCTGGCCGTTGGTGGGCATCAGCGTGCTGGGGGTGTTCGCCGGTGTCCCCGAACCGGCGATCGCCGCCGGGTTGTCGGCGGCGCTGCCCGCCCTGGCGGTCGCCTGGGCCGTTCGGGCACCGGTTGCCTGGGCGGCGGCCCCCGCCGGGACCTTGATCACCCTGGCAGCGGTGGAGGGCGGCTTCGTTCGCCCCGGGGCGATGGTCGGAGCCTTGGCCGGCCTCGGCCTCCTCCTGGTGGAGCCCGCTTCACGTGCCCTGGCCCGGGTGTGGCCGGTGCTGGCGCCGGTGGAGAACGGACCTCGGGCACGGCGCCTCCTCGTCGTCTCCCAGGCCCTCGTCGTCGCCCTCACCTCCCGGGTCGCCGGATTCCGCGATGCGGGGCTGCAGGCCCTCGTCGTCGCCGTCGGTGCGCTGGCCATCGGCTGGCTGTCGATCCGCGAACACCGCCGGCACCGGCCGGCGGCGGACGGGGATCGGTGACTCAGCCCGGGGTCCCGGCCACGACGATCGTGACGATGCTCTCCGGCGGCATGACCAGCCCGACGCGGCCGTCGGCGACTGCCGGCGCCTCGACGCGCCGGAGGTCCAATTCCGAAGAGGTGACCGTGGTCTCGGTGACGGTCGCCCCCGCCCAGGGGACGACCATCTCCAGCGTGCGAGGCACGGCATCCCGGTTCATCACCACCACGGCGACGTCGTCTCCGCGGTCGAAGGCCACCGCCGGGATCCCTTCGTGTTTCCCTGCCCGTTCGACCACGAGGACGGTCGACCCGGGCGGACCAGCCTGGGCGTATTGGGCGAAGGCGTAGAACCGCTTGGGGAGGGCCAGGCGGTCCTGGGCGGTGTCGTAGACCAAGAGCCCTCCCTGGGGGTCGTGGCAGAGGCTGGCCACCCCACGCAGCGCCAGCCACACCGACGCCCTGCCTTCGACGACGTCCTCCATGATCCATCCCGCCCACTGGAGGGCCGAACGCATCCCCGGGTCGTCGCCGGTGCAGTCTTTGCCTCCCGCCGCCGACTGTTCGGTCATCCACACTTCGATCCCCAGCTCCGCGGCCCTGTCCGCCAACCCGGGACGTGACTCCAGGGTCTGGTAGCTGTGGGCGGCGACGGCGTCCAGCATCGGAGCCACCGACGGGCGTTCCAGTGCAGCCTCCAGGTATTCGGCGGCACCGGCCCACCCGATCGTGTCTCCCACCACCAGGCGGGCGGGGAGCCCGTTCGCTTTGAGGAGCCCGGCGAGGGCGTCGAGGACGTCGGCGCCCGTGTCGGGGTCGACGAGGAACCGCATGGCGTCGTTGTCGGGTTCGTTGGCGACGGTGATCCAGTCGAAATCCACCCCGGCGAGCCGGCGGGCCGACAGGGCGTAGGCGGTGAGGTATTCGGCGTATTCGGCGGCCATGTCGGACCGGAGCAGCCTCCCGTCCTTCATCCACGACGGGGCCGCCCCGCCGGTGAGGAGGAAACGGACCCCCCGAGGGTCCAGGTCCTGCATGAGCCGGAAACGGCCGGTGGCCTCGAAGGCGAACCGGTCTGCGTCGAGGTCGGTCGGGTCGGCGTTGTCGTTCTCGGGTTCGATGACGGGGGTATCACCGAAGCCGGGACTGAAGATGCGGACCATGTTGACGCCCGCCTCGTCGACCAGCAGATCGAGGGCCCGGTCGTACGCCTCCGGAGACATCTCCCCGCTCACCAACGGTTCGATCCCTTCGTTCTCGAGGGAGATCCCGAACCCCCATCCTCTGATCGTCTGTCGTCGTTCGTCGGTGACGGTCAGCACCACGTCGGGTTCTGGTTCCGGCGGTGTCTCCGGCCGAGAGGAAGGCGGGGTGACCGGATGAGGCGACGTGACGGTGGTCGAGGTCGTGGTGGAGGTGGTGGCGACAGCCCGGGAGGTGGTGGTGGTCTCGCGGGGCGGCGACGTCTCCGGAGACGCCGACGTGCAGGCTGCCACCACGAGCATGGCCGCGGCGGACCATGCGAACGGGATCCTCATGTCCGGGCGGCGAGGTTCACCACCTGGCCGGTCCGAGCCGACTCATAGGCCGCCTCGATGATCCTCAGCGTCTCCCGGGCGGCCCGGGCCGACGTGGGCGGCTCCTGGCCCCGTTCGATGTGGGCGAAGGCGTCCTGGTAGAGGAGCCGGGTCGCATGCACCGTCACCTCCCGAGGGTTGCGGGCCAGGACCTTCCTCCGTTCGCCCCGCTCCACCCAGGCGAGGCCTTCGAGCCCGAAATCGACCCTCATCCCCGGCCGCTGGGCCCGTTTGATGCCCAACTGGACGTAGGCGCGTCCGCCGTGGGACGCCCTCACCGAGGCCTCTTCCAGGTCGAGACGCAGATCCAGGTACCGGGTGCCGGTCTTCGAGAGACGGTCGATGGTGACCTGGGCGAGACGTCCCCTTCCGAAATCCAAGGTGACGAGATGGATGGCGTCGGCGTCCCGTCCGCTCTCCAACCCGCTGGAGGTGACGGCGAAGACCCGTTCGGGAAGCTCGCCGAGGTAGGCGTAGATCAGGTCGATGATGTGGACGCCGCCTTCGAAGAGGGTCCGGTTGGGCATGGCGGCCCGCCAGGCGACCTTCTCGTCCCAGGGTGCGAGATCCATGAACTGGGTCACGTGGAGGAAGACGGGACGCCCGTAGCCTGGTGTGCCGATCAGCGGTGGGATGCAGGAATAGATCGGCATGTAGCGGAACTCCTGGTTCACCACCACCGTCCTGCGCACCTCCGAGGCCCGCCGGATGATCTCGTCGGCCTCGTCGACGGTCTCGGTGAACGGTTTTTCGCAGACGACATGGGCGCCGGCGTCGAGGGCTTGGAGGCAGAGGGCGGCGTGGGAGTCGGGCGGTGTGGCGATCACCACCACGTCGGGGCTGGTCCGCTCCAACAGCTCGTCGGCGGTGTCGTAGGCGGGACCCGCTTCGAGCCGACGCCACGCAGCCCGGGACTCCTGGGAGGAGTCGGCTCCTCCGACCACTTCGGCCCCCGGAACCGACCGGACGGCCGGCAGATGCAGCCAGCGGGCCGCATGACCCAACCCGACGAACGCGAACCTCATGCCCCGATCCTTCCTTCCGCTTCCCACTCGACGTCCCTGACGGGACCGGCTGGGAAGCCTACCCGGTCTCCGACGGATGCTCCCTGGGCCGATCGACCCATTGATCGCCTCCCCACCCAGGGCTAGGCTGCGGTCCGGGCAAACGTGCGTGGGGATGGAGGAGACGGGAGTGGCAGGCGAGGCGCGATCATCGCTGATCCGACGGATCGAGACGACATCGGACCTGTTCGACGTCGGGGACGAACGCATCTCGGTGTCGTTCATCGTCCCCGCCTTCAACGCCGAGGACAGCCTCCCCGAGACCATCGCCTCGATCAGAGCGGAGGCACCTTCCGGCTCCGAGGTGATCGTCGTGGACGACGGGTCCACCGACGGGACCGTGGAGACGGCCCGCACCCTGGCCGACCAGGTCCTGGTACGCCCCTGCCAGGGGGGTGCGGCTCGTGCCCGCAACGACGGGTCGCAGGTGGCCCGAGGCGAGGTCTTGGTCTTCGTCGACTCCGACGTCATCGTCAGTCCCGGCGCGATCCCCGGCCTCCTCGCCCGGATCGAAGAGGGAGCCGACGCCGTGTTCGGCGCCTACGAACCGATGGTCGACGCCGACATCCGGAACGGGCCCACCACCTACAAGAACCTGCTGCACCACTACACCCATCTGCAGGGAGCCGGGGAGGCCTCCACCTTCTGGTCGGGGTTCGGGGGTGTGAGACGTGACGCCTTCGCCGCCGTCGGAGGGTTCGACCCGGCGGTGACCACCGCCGCCGACATCGAAGACATCCACCTGGGCTACCGCCTGAAGAAGGCCGGTTTCCGGATCGTCCTCGACCCGTCGCTGCGGGTCAGGCACCGGAAGCGCTACACGGTGGGTGGGCTGATCGCCTCCGACATCTTCCATCGGGCGATTCCCTGGACCCGGGCGATGCTGGAGCTCGGGTTCTTCCGCAACGACCTCAACCTCAGCTCCGGTTCGATCGCCGCCTCGCTCCTCACCTATCTGGTGGTGGCAGCGGCCGCCTCGACCGTCCTGGTCGGCTGGCCCGCCGCCGTCGTCGCCGTCCTCGGAGGGGGAACATGGTGGGCCCTCAACGCCGGGTTCCTCGGCTACGTCCGGCGGCACTGGGGAGCGAAGGGGATGATGGTGGCCGCCGCCTTCCACGCCCTGTACTACCTGTACAGTCCCCTCGGAGCGGCCCTGGGGGTCGTCGCCTACCTGCTCCGCCACGACCATCGACCGTTCCTCAACCGCCTCGAGCTGGAACCTTCCCAGCCGGGTGACGACGCCGAGGTGACGGTGGCGGTGATCTGGACCCCCGACGACCCCGCCACACTCCCCGACCTGTTCGAAGAACGACCCGGGGTCGAGCTGTTGGTGGTGGGCGAACGGCGACCCGAAGGCATGCCCCGATGGGCCCGGTACCTCCCGGCCTCTCCCGGCGCCACCCGGAACGAGCTCCGGGATCTGGCCCTGGCCGAAGCCCGAGGCGGCATGTTGGCCCTCCTCGACGCCCAGCACGCACCCCGAGACGGCTGGCTGGACCGGGTCGTCGCCGCCGCCCGACGGGCCGACCTGGCGGTGGGCGGATCCTTCGGACACGACCGGTCGGGGATGCTCCGCAGGGCCTACCAGGTGGCTCGGTTCTGGCAGTGGCGGCCCGAGCGACGGCCCGGCTGGGTCGTCGAGCATCCCGGAACGAACCTGGCGGTCCGCACCGCGGTGATCCGCGCCCTGGGAGGCTTCCGGGAAGAAGGCGCCCTGATGCTCCGCCTCGCCGGTTTCGGGGCCCGGCCCGTCCGGTTCGACCCGGAGATGGAGGTCCGCCTCACCGGTTCGGTGGGGCTCCGCCAGCTCACCCGTGGCCTGGCCGGGATCGGACGCCTCCGGGCGGCGGCCTCGGTCCGCTACTACGACGTGAGCCGGTCGGCCCGGGCGGCGGCGGTCGCCATCTCACCGGCGTGGGCCTTCGCCGGCCTCTACTACCTGATCCGTAGCGCCGTCCGGGAACGGACCGCAGACCTCTCGTTCTGGGCGGCTCTTCCCCTGGCGGTCCTCGGCGCCGCCGCCTACTGGCTGGGCCGCAACGTAGGGACCATCTGGGCCGGCGACCGGGGCGGGGTCGTTCCCTGGACCGAAGCGGACATCGCCCGGCTCGCAGCCGAACGTCTCGACCGCCGATGACCAGCCCACCGACCGGCGAGGCCGCCGACACCGTCCTGTTGAGTATCGTCGTCGGGGTCCGATCCTCCGAGGTCGACCCGACGGCCTGTCTACAGTCGATCCGCTCTCAGCTCCGCGACGGTGTCGAGCTGATCGTCGTCGGAGACCGGATCGACGGGCCAGAAGACGTCGACGGTGTCATCCACATCGAGGCCGACGGCCTCGTCCCCGAACTGTGGGCCCGGGGTCTCCGAATGGCCCGGGGTGAGCTGGTGGCCCTCACCGCCGGGTCGGTGGTGCCCGAACCCGACTGGGTGGACCGCCTGGTGTCGATGCGGTCCCGGGACGCCGCCGTCGTCGGAGGAGCGATCGAAGGTTCCCGGTCGCTCGAGACCACCGACTGGGCCGTCTATTTCTGTCGCTACACCCCCTACATGCTGCCGCTCCCCTCCGGCACCGACGTGGAGGTGCCGGGCGACAACGCGGTGTACCGCCGGGAGATCCTCGACCAGCACCGAGAGCTCTTCACCGACGCCTTCTGGGAGCCCTTCATCCACCGTGTCCTGCGCGACGAAGGCCACGACCTCGTCCTCGACCCCGACCTGGTGGTGCGACAGGCCCCCGGAATGTCCGTCGGCGGGTTCATCCGTCAGCGGTTCCGCCACGGTCTCTCCCACGGGCGGATGCGTTCGGAGGGGCTGACGCGTCGCCGGATCCTCCTCGAGGCGCTGTCGGCGCCCCTCGTTCCCCCGTTGATGGTCGCCAGGGCGGGACGGAACGTGGTCCGCAGGCGACGCCACCTGGGACGGTTCCTCCGTTCCCTCCCCGTCCTCGTCCTGTTCACCGCCGCGTGGGCAGTCGGTGAGTTCGTCGGGCGTCTCCGAGCCGCCACCGGCCGAACCTGACCGGGAGCCCGCCGATGGACGGAATCACCGTGGTCGTGGCCAACGACAGCGAAACCTCCGCTTCGGTCGCCGAGGCGACGGCCGCCCTCGAAGCCGAGTTGGTCGCCGGCAAAGACGAGGTGGTGTGGGTGGACCGGGCGGGCCTCTGTCCGTCCCTCGACGACGTCACCTACCTCCGGGCACCCCGGGACGCCGGTCGGGGAACCCTGTACGGTCTGGGCCTGCGCCGGGCGACCCGGGACGTCGTCGCCTTCACCGACTCCACCACCGTTCTGCAGCCCGGCTGGCGCCGGGCGGTGGCGGGCGCCTTCGAGGAGGGGACGCTGGTGGCGGGCGGCCCGGTCTTCCCGTCCCGGTGGAGGTCCCGGCGGGCCTGGGCGTGTTTCTTCGTCGAATACGGCTTCCATGCGGTGGCCCCGTACACGAGTTCCACCGGCGACGTCTCCGCCAACAACGTCGCCTACGCCCGCCGGGTCCTGGCCGACCTCGAAGGTCCGTTGTGGAAATCGGAGGTGAACCGCCGGCTGATGGATCGGGGGGTGGCGCCGGTGTCGGTCGCCGAGATGCGGGTGGTGGCGGCCAAGGACTACCCGCCGGCATGGATCTTCACCGAACGGGTCCGCCAGGGAAGGCTGTTCGCCTCCCAGCGGTGCCGGGGCTGGCCGATGCCGAGAAGGTGGGTGTACGCTGCCGCCACCGCCGCCCTTCCGTTCCTCCTTTTCGTGCGCCTGGCGGTGCGGGTCGGCGGCGACCGTGCCCTCCGACGCCGGTTCTGGGGCTGCGCCCCGTGGGTGGTGGTGGCGATGTCCACCTGGGCGGTCGGGGAGGCCTTGGGAGCCCTCGGATGGAAGGACGACGGTGCCGAACCCTTCTGAGATCCACCCGATGGACGAGTCGGAGGCCGTGACCGACCCCGTGGTGTCGGTGGTGATCGCCTCCGTCAACGGCCTGCCCTACCCCCTCTCCTGTCTGGAGGCCCTCTCCGCCCAGGAAGGCGACATCCCCATCGAGGTGGTGGTCGCCGACTGCACCGGTCCGGGGACCGTCACCGCGATCCGGGAGCGTTTCCCCGCCACCCGGATCCTCTCCTTCGACGAGCCCACCAGCGTTCCCGCGCTGCGTGCCGCCGGGATCGCCGCCGCCCGAGCACGGCTGGTGGCGGTCACCGAAGACCACTGCGTCCCCCGACCCGACTGGGTCCGGCGAATCGTCGAAGTCCACGAACGGACCGGCTGGGCGGCGGTGGGCGGAGGGGTGGTGAACGGCCCCACCGAACGCATCGTCGACTGGGCGGTCTATTTCTGCGAGTACGGGCACATGATGAGCCCCGTCCCGGCCGGACCTTCCGACGTGATCCCGGGGATGAACGTCGCCTACGACACCGAACAGCTCGCACCCCTCCGGGACGTCTTCGCCGAAGGGATGTGGGAGAACTTCCTCCACGACCGGATCCGGGAAGCCGGCTACACGATGGGCCTGGACCCGTCGATCGTGGTGGCCCACGACAAGTACTTCACGGTCCCGATGTTCCTGTCGGAGCGCTACCACCTCTCCCGGGCCTTCGCCGGCGGGAGGGTGGCAGGCGCCTCCCTCCCCGTCCGTCTCGCCTGGGCGGGGGCGGCCCTCACCGCCCTCCCCGGGCTGTTGGTGCTGCGGGCGGTCCGCAACGTCTGGAGGCGTCCCCCCTATCGCCGCCGGTTCCTGGCGGCCTTCCCCCTGGTGGTGCTCTTCTCGGTCGCCTGGTCGGTCGGCGAGTTCGTCGGGTACCTCACCGGTCCGGGAGACAGTCTGGTGAAGATCCGATGACGACGTCCCCGGTCCGGGTCGGCATCGACGCCTCGTGCTGGTCGAACCGGCGGGGGTTCGGCCGGTTCACCCGATGTCTCGTCACCGAGATGCTCCGCCGCCATCCCGACGACGATTTCGTCCTGCTCATCGACCGGCCGAGCCTCGACGCAGTCGAGCTCCCCGACGGCGCCCAAGTGGTCGCCGTCGACGTCGACGTCGCACCGTCGGAGGCGGCAGCCGCCCACGGGCGACGATCCCTCCGCGACGTCGCCCGGATGAGCTCGGCGGCTCGACGCCTCGACTGCGACGTCATGTTCTTCCCCGCCACCTACACCTACTTCCCGGTTCCGGGGACCCCAACGGTGGTGACGGTTCACGACGCCATCGCCGAGCAGCTCCCCGACCTGATCCTCCCTTCCCTCCGGGACCGTCTCGCCTGGCGAGCCAAGCAGCGGCTGGCGCTGGGCAGTGCCCGGATCGTGTTCACCGTCTCCGAAGCCTCACGGCGGGCCGTCACCGACGTCCTCGGAGTCTCCCCCGAACGAATCCGGGTCATCCACGAGGCTCCCGACGAGCGTTTCCGCCCCCTCCCTCCGGCGACCACCCGGGAGCGGCTCCGTCGTTTCGGCCTCGGCAACGGCCGGCCCTACCTCCTCTATGTGGGAGGCATCAGCCCCCACAAGAACCTCCCGGTACTGGTGGAGGCCTTCGAGCAGGTGGCGGGCATCCATCCCGAACTCCGTCTCATCCTCGTCGGCGACGTCGACGGGGACCCCTTCCTGTCTGCGGCCGACGACGTCAGGGCCCGGGTGGCGAGCTCACCGGTCCGCCACCGAATCGAGTTCACCGGCTACGTCTCCGACGACGAGTTGGTCGCCCTGTATGTCGGTGCCGTGGCCTCGGTCCTCCCGTCGCTGGGGGAGGGGTTCGGCCTTCCCGCCGCCGAATCGGCGGCCTGCGGGACGCCGGTGGTCGCCAGCGAAGACGCGGCCCTGAAGGAGCTCCTCGGCGACGACGGGCTCTACGCATCCGCCCACCGGCCCGACGAGTTCGCCCGCTGGTTCGACAGGCTCATGGCCGAACCCCGGCTCAGGTCCGACCTGTCGGCGAGGCTGCTGCGACGTGCCGCCGGCTGGTCGTGGGGACCGGCCGCCGACGACGTGGTGTCCGCCCTCCGTGACGTAGGGAGACGGGTCCGTGGGTGAACTGTCCTTCTGTCTCGTCTCCACCTTCTACCCGCCCCACAGTTTCGGCGGGGACGCCGTCCACGTGCACCGTCTGGCGTCGGGTCTCGCACGTCGCGGACATCGGGTCCGGGTGGTGCACTCCCCCGCTGCGTTCCGGATGCTCTCCGGTGACGTCCCCGAGGCCGCCGGCTTCGTCGACGAACCCGGCGTGGAAGTGGTCGCCGCCACCGAGTCACCCTGGAAGGTCACCGCCACCTACCTGATCGGCGGCCCCGTCGGCTACCGGGCGAGGCTGGCGAAGCTGCTCGACGGCTTCGACGTGGTCCACTTCCACAACCCCTCCCTCGTCGGCGCAGCGGCGGGTCTCCGCCTCGGCGACGGTCTCAAGCTGTACACCACCCACGAACATTGGCTCCTCTGTCCCACCCATGTGCTGTTCCGGTACGGACGGGAGGTCTGCACCACCCCCACCTGTTGGCGCTGCACCCTGCGCCATCGACGCCCCCCTCAGCTCTGGCGCTCCACCTCCCTCCTCGACGCGGGCGTGGCATCCCTCGATCTCATCCTCTCACCCAGCCGGTTCACCGCCCACCTCCACCGGGAACGGTTCGGGGGGGTTCCCGTCGAGACCCTCCCCCTCCCCGGACCTTCCGAGACCCACCTCGCCTCCCTGCCCGAACTTCCCCCCGAAGCTCCGGCGTCGTTCTTCCTCTACGCCGGGCGTCTCGAACCGATCAAAGGTGTCGACCGTCTCCCGGCGGTCGCCGCCAGGCTGGGGGACGCCCCCATCGTCGTCGTCGGGTCGGGGAGCCTGGAGCCCACCTTGAAGGCGGCGGCCGCCCGGATCCCGAACCTCCACGTCCTCGGACCCCGGCCCTACCGAACCGTCCTCGCCCTCTGCCGGGCTGCCCGGGCGGTGGTGGTCCCCTCCGCCGGATACGAGACCTTCGGTGGGGTCGCCGTCGAGGCGATGGCGACAGGCACACCGGTGGCGGTACGCGACCTCGGTCCTCTCCCCGAACTCGTCGACGAAGGCGGGGGGTGGACGTTCGGAAGCGACGACGAACTGGGCGAACTCCTCGCCGCCCTGTGGGACGACCCCTCCCTCGCCGTCTCGGCGGGGGAGGTCGCCCGGGAGGTGTACGAGCGTCGCTGGACGGAGGAGCGGTTCTTCGACCGCTACTTCGAGGTGATCGCCGCCGCCGCCCACCGGCGTGGCGACCGTGAGCTGGCCCGGAGGGCAGGCGGGTGACGGCCCGGTCGAAGATCCCGATCCTCGCCTACCACGCCGTCGAAGAGGGCCCCGGCCCCCTGTGTGTCGACCCGACAGCGTTCGCGACGGTGGTGGAGACCTTCGCCGCCGCCGGCTTCTCGTCGGTCACCGCCGGCGCGCTGGTCGAACACCTCGACACCGGCACGCCCCTCCCCGACCGCACCGTCGTGTTCACCTTCGACGACGGATACGCCAGCGTCCACCGCCACGCCTTCCCCGTCCTCGCCCGACACGGGTTCACGGCTACGGTGTTCCCGGTGACGGCCCACCTCGGCGACACCAACCGCTGGGACGAAGGTCGGGCGGAGATCCCCACCCTGGAGCTGATGACACGGGCCCAGGTGAAGGACCTGGCCGAAGCCGGATGGGAGATCGGCGGCCACACCCACACCCATCGACCGATGCCGTACCTCGACGACCGGGAGGTCGCAGAGGAGCTGGCGCGTTCGAACGACATCCTCGCCGAGCTCTCCGGCACCGAGGTGCGGTCGTTCGCCTATCCCTTCGGTCTGCACGACGCCCGCGTCCGCCGCCTCGCCGCCTCGGTCTACCCGCTGTGCCTCGACATCGGCGCCGACCGGTTCTCGGCTTCGGCGCCCCGGGATCGTGCCCCCCGGGTGGAAGGCTTCTACGTCCGCACCGCGGCCCAGGCCCGCTACCTGGCCGGCGGTCTCGGTGCCGGGTACCTGACGCTCCGACGGTCGGCCCGGAGCCTCCGCCGACTCCTCGACCGCAGGAGGGAACGATGACGGCGTCGGTCGGCGGTTTCGAGCTCGTCTGCCCCCTCTGCCGAACCCCCCTCGACGACGGCGACGACCGGTACCGGTGTCGCCGCTGTCCCCGCACCTATCCGATCGTCGCCGGGATCCCCGACCTTCGGGTCCGCCCCGACCGCTACCTCACCTTGGAGGAGGACAGGGCGAAGGCCCGGGCCCTCGCCGAGCACGCCGACCTGGGCTTCGCCGACCTGACACGACGCTACTGGGAGATGACCCCCGAGGTGCCCACCGAACTGGCCGACCGGTACGTCGCCGCCGCCCTCGACGGTGAACGCCGCGGGGCCGCCTTCCTCGACGAGACCGGAGTCGATGTCGCCGAGGCGTCCCTTCTCGAGGTGGGATGCGGCACCGGCGGCCTCCTCGCCGCCGCGGCGAGGCGGGGTGCCCGAGCCGTCGGCATCGACCTCGCCCTCCGATGGCTGGTGGTGGCCCGACGCCGCCTCACAGAGGCAGGCCTCGACGTGCCCCTGGTCGCCGCCGACGGGGCGATGCCCCCGTTCCGGCCGGGGACGTTCGACGTCACCGTCTCAGTCGAGACCCTCGAACACACCGACGACCAGCGGGGACTGCTGCACTGGTGTCTGGCGTCGGTGCGTCCCGGCGGCACCTGCCGAGTGGTGGTCGCCAACCGTTTCAGCCTCGCTCCCGAGACGACGGTGCGACTCTGGGGCGTCGGTTTCCTCCCCCGGGCGTGGGCCCCCGCCTATGTACGGTGGCGTCGCTCCACCCGGTACCAGTTCGTCCGCCCGGTCTCGGTGACCGAACTCCGGGCGATGCTCGGTCCCCGTTCGCCGGCGGTGATCGGACCTGCGCCGCTTCCCCCTCCCCACCCCGAGGCGGGTCGGGCCGAGCTGGCGGTCCGGGAGCTGTACCGGCGGATGGCCCGCTCGCCGATGGCGCCTCTCCTGACCCGGGTCGCCCCCTTCCTGGAGGTACGGACGTGAGCCGGACGGGGACGTCGATCTGGATGCGCACCTTCGGCTACCTGGCCGTCGGCGAAGCCGCCACCGGGCTGCTGCGGTTCGCGGCGCTCCTCTGGGTGGCCCGGACCCTCGGTCCGGCCGGGTTCGGGGTGGTGGGCGTCGGCCTGGCCGTCGCCGGATACGTGGTGATGGCGCACTCGGGGATGGAAGCCGTCGGGGTGCGTCGCGTCGCCGCCGACCCCGGCGACCCTCGGCGTCACGTCGAGGAGCTGGTCGGTGCCCGGATCGGGGTGGCCGTCGTCACCTACGCCCTGATGGCCGTCGCCCTCCTGGTCTTCCCCGCAAGCGACGAGGTACGACGGGTCACCTTGGTCTACTCCCTGTCCCTGTTCACCCTCGCCGTCGACCTGCGGTGGTGGTTCGTGGCGAGCGAGGAGACGAAACCCGTCGCCGTGGCCGTCGCCACCAGCGCCGCCACCTACCTCGCCGGTGTCCTCGCCTTCGTCCGGGAGCCCCACGACCTCATCTTCGTGCCGGTGCTGCACGTCGGAGCCGAACTGGTGAGCGCCGCCCTGCTGGGGATGTGGGCCCGGCGGCGGTTCGGGGCGTTCCGTCCCCGCCTCGTGTCGACGCCGTGGGTCAGGAACCTCCTCGAGAGCGCCCCGTTGAGCGGGATCAAGGTGGCCCGGGCAGTGATGCTGGGATTCGACGTCGTCGCCATCAAGCTCCTCGTCGGCTCCTCCGAAGCCGGACAGTACGCGGCGGCGAGACGTTTCGCCCTGGTCGGAATGATCGTCGTCGGCCTCTACTTCAACGCCTTCCTCCCTCGGCTGGTGAAGGTGGACCGTGACTCTCATCGGCGGGGAAGCGCCCTCCTCCGCACCGCCTGGCTCCGTTCGGCCGTGGCGATGATCCCCCTCGGGGTCGTCGGCTCCGTCGCCGCCGTCCCCAGCGTGGCGTTCCTCCTCGGCGAGGACTACCGCCGGGCCGGGACGGTGCTGGCATGGCTGGTGTGGACGGTGGTGCTGGCGAGCCTGATCGGCCCCTTCCAACAGGCGCTCATCGCCCGTGACGCCGCCGGCGCCGCCCTGGCCGCCACCACCGTGGCGGCCGTCACCGCCGTAGGGCTCGCCCTGGTACTGATCCCCCGCTACTCCCTCGTCGGGGCGGCCGCCGCCGGCGTCGCCGCCGAGGTGGTTCGGCTGGCAGGGTCGGTGGTCGCCGTCCGTCGCACCGAGAAGGCCCTCGTCTCCTGAACCACCCTCACCGACACCAGGGGGCGTCGATCCGGACGATCCGGGTGGCGCCTGCCTCGGCCACCACCTCGGCGGTCCGGTCGTCGACCCACGCGAACAGCGCCTCGTCTCCCCGTCCCAGACCGTCGACGACGAACACGCAGGCCGACCAGCCTTCGGCGTAGCGGGCCAGGTCGTCGGGGGTCGGGTCGCCGCTCGGGTAGCCGATGGCGGTGACGCCGAGCATCAGTTCGGTGACCGCTGGTTTCCGGGAGATGACCGGTTCCGTCTCCACCCGTCCGGCGGCGTCCCGATGGGCCTGGTAGAAGTCGAGCTCCTTCGTCGAAGGGCCGATGCTCTGGACGAAGCCGGACAGCCCGGCCGCCAAAGCGACGGCTGCCATCGTCGCCAGGATCCCGTAGACGACACGCCGCTTCGTCGCCGCCGAACGGACCCGGTCTGCGGCCAGGCCGCCGAGCCGGTCGAAGGCCACCGCCAGTCCCCCGAGGAGGACCGGGGCGACGGGGACGACGAGGCGGACCGACTCGGTGACCCTGATCGGCCAGGCCAGCAGGAGGAGGAGGTACACGGCGGTGCCCGAGACGACATCCCATCGGAAGGGTCGGGAACGACCGAGCAGACCCCACGCCATCGCCGCCAGGGTGGCGGCGGCGAGGGCCGGGCCGAGGGGTGTCGCCAACACCCGGTAGGGCCAGACCAGTCGGGGGACGCCGTACCGTCCGAAGGTGACGATCCCCGACCCTATCTGGCGGGCGACGGAGGCGACGGGGCCGGCGGTCGCCGCGTTGGCGTCGTAGATGCTCTCGGCGATCTCGACGTAGCTCGGGTCGGCGACCGGCCCGGTGGCGAAATGGGCTGCGGCGGCGCCGAGGATCAGGACCAGCGCCACGATGGCGACCCGGAGCCGGCGGCGGAGGCGGAGCAGCCACAGGATCCCGAAGAAGGGTGCGACGGCGATGCGGACGGCGACGGCCGCACCGGTGATGGCCGCCGCCCACATCCCCCGGCGGTCGTCCGCCAACAACACGAGGGCGACGAAGGCGAGCACGACCGGTTCGGGGTTGATACCCCGGAGGAACCCGAGTCCGGCCTGACCGAGAGCGAAGGCTGCCGTCACGCCCAGGGAGGCCCAGGCCGTCGCCCGGAGACGGACCACCCGGTAGGTGAGGGCCAGGGCCGCCACCGCCACCCCCACCGTGAGGACCTCGATGGCCACCGTCGCCGCCGCCGGGTCGCCTCCGGTCGCCCACAGGACCGGGACGAGGAGGATCGGCAGACCGGGGCTGTACCGGGACCGGGCGACGTCGCCTTCGGAGAAGGCGATGGCGTCCCGCAGGTAGTAGGTGCCGTTGCCGAGCTCCAGGTCGGGGCCGACCCGGGCCAGTTGGAGGAGGGCGAAGCCGACGAGGACGACGACCAGCCAGAACCGTTCGTCGAATCGGATGATGCGGCGTGCCGGCTCCGCCTCAGTCGTCACGCACGGTCACCTTCCGAGGCACCATGCGGCCACCCGTGTCGTCGGCGGAGACCTCCTCCAGGTATTCGGCGTCCTGGTTGACCCGCCACTGGTCCCATTCCTGACCCGCCAGGTTCCGGGCGGCCATGAGTCCGGTCATCATGGCATGGTCCTGGTTGTTGTATTTGTGCATGCCGTTGCGGCCGCAGAGCTGGAGGTTGTCGAACTCGGCGTCGAGGTAGCTGCGGATCACCGCCACGTTGGCGGCGTATTCCTCGTCGTAGACGGGGTACGCCTTGTGCACCCGGATCACCGTGCCGTCGATCACCTTGTCCGAGTCGATGAGCCCGATGGAGGCGAGCTCGCGGGATCCCCGCTCCAGCAGCTCCTCGTCGGTGGCGTCCCACAGGTCGTCGCCTTCGTTGCAGAAGTACTCCAACCCGAGGGCGGTGTGCCGCTGATCGGGCACCATCTCCGGCGACCAGTTCTTGAAGTTCTGGACCCTGCCCACCCGGACGGACGGGTCGTGGATGTAGATCCAGTTGTCCGGGAACACGTCCGGGTCGTCGAGGACGAGGACGACGGTGAGGAAGTCCCGATAGCGAAGGGCCCGGGCGGCGTCGAGGACCTCCGACGGCGGTTTCGGGCGGAGACCTTCGACGAGGGCACGGATCGGCATCGACGACACCATGGCGTCGACGGCGACCCGGCGCGACTCCGTCGCCGTCTCCACTTCGAGGGCCACCACCCGCCCACCGTCGTGGTGGATCTCCGCGACGCGGGTTCCCAACTGGACCGACACGCCTCGGGCGGCGAGGTCTTCGGCGACCCGTTCCCACATCATCCCGGGGCCGAGGCGGGGGTATTCGAACTCTTCGATGAGGGTCTTGACGATCTCTCCCCGTTGACCGAACAGCGCTTGTTTCACCGCTCGGAACAGGGAGAGCCCTTTGATGCGCTGCGCCGCCCAGTCGGCCGAGATCTCCGAACAGGGCATCCCCCACACCTTCTCGGTGTAGGTCTTGAAGAAGATCTCGTAGAGCCGGCGACCGAAATGGGCGACGACCCAGTCCTCGAAGGAGACGATGTTTCGTTTCGGACGAAGCGTCGACGCCAGGTAGGAGAATCCACATCGGGCGGCTTCGACGACCCCGAGCTTGCGGAGGGCGTCTTTGGCGTCGAGGGGGTAGCGGAAAAACCGGCCCCGGTAGTAGATCCGGGACATCCGCTGGCGGACCAGGAAGTCCTCGTCGGGCAGGAACCGATGCCACAGTTCACGGATCTCGTCGCTCTTGGTGAAGAAACGGTGTCCACCGATGTCGAAGCGGTACCCGCCGTAGCGTTCGGTTCGTGACAGCCCTCCGACGAGGCTCGGATGAGCCTCGAACACCGTCGGTCGCAGCCCCAGCCGGTCCAGCTCCCAGGCGGCGGTGAGCCCCGCCGGCCCGGCGCCGACCACCCCGATCGTCCCTGAAGATCCGTCGCCCATCGCTCCCATCCCCTGTCGGACGCCTCACGTTAGCCCAGATCGGAGAGAGCTCTATGGGTCGATCGACCTATGCGCCGGTGATGCTCCCCCGGGCTGCGTTCCGGCTCACGGGGCGAGGTAGGAGTGGAGGGCGTCCCCCACGGTCTCGGAGACGACCCCCGGACCTCCGAGGATGAAGATGCGGCGAGGGGCGAGCCGACCCAGCTCGGTGGCCGTCGCCCCCGGGATGGCGTCGGGACGGGTGAGGAGCACGGGACGTCCTCCGAGGCCTCCGGGGGGTCCGCCGGCGAGGGCGTCGGGATAGTCGAGACCGGTGGCGACCAGGACTTCCTCGGCGGTGGCGAAGCTCCCCTGGGAGACCGCCGCCGCCGTGGCGTACCGGTCGGCGCCGGCCCTCCGCACGACGGTGTAGTCGGCCGCCAGGCTCGCCTCGACGTCCGAGGAGATCACCCCGGTTCCCCCGAGGAGCACCACCGTGGACACCCCCAGATCCGCCAGGGCCTGGCGGGTCACCGTCGGGACCTGATCGGTACGGGTGAGAAGCAGCGGCCCCGGGATCGAGCCGGCGGCGGGGGCACCGGCGAGGGCGTCCGGGTAGTTCTCCCCGGTGGCCAGGTAGGCGGTGGAGGCACCCGAAGGCCACTGGCCGGAGGCCACCGCCGCCGCCGTGGCGTACCGGTCGGGCCCGGCCCACCGCACCACCGCCGGGTTGGAAGGGAGCCCCGCCAACGCCGCCGCCACCGCGTCGGAGATCACCCCGGTCCCGCCGACGATCACCACGGTCTTCGGGGCGAGGCGAACCAGCTCCGCCAGGGTGGCCGACGGGACGGCGTCGGTGCGTACCAGCAGCACCGGGGCGGAGGCCGCCGCCGCCGCCGGTCCGGCGGCGAGGGCGTCGGGATAGTTGAGACCGGTGGCGACGAACACGGTGGCGGCGCCGTCGGGGAAGAAATACGAGGAGACGGCCGCCGCCGTCCCGTACCGGTCGGCGGCCCACAGGCGGATGACGCTGAACGCCTCGCCGACGAAGACGTCGCCTTCGGCGTTGGTGTCGTCGCCCACCAGGTTCGACGCGAAGGAGTCGAAGGCGACGAACCGTCCGTCGTCGGAGACGGAAGCCGCCAGAGAGTCGCTGTTGGAGGGGGTGCCGTCGGAGGCCACCGACACCAGTTCGGCCCGGTTCGTCTGACGGTCGTAGACGAACACGTCCCGCCGGCCGTTGGTGTCGTCGGCCACCAGGTTCGAGGCGTAGGAGTCGAAGGCGACGAACCGTCCGTCGGCCGAGATCGAGGCGTCCTGGGAGGCACCGTCGGCCTCGGTGCCGTCGAAACCGACCGAGACCCGTTCGACGGTGTCGGTCTGGCGGTCGTAGACGAACACGTCCTTCGTCCCGTTGGTGTCCCCCGCCACCAGGTTCGTCGCCGACGACTCGAAGGCCACGTACCGGCCGTCGGCCGAGATCGAGGCGAAGAAGGAGTCGGCGTCCCCCTCGGTACCGTCGGAGGCGACCGAGACCCGTTCGACGGTGTCGGCCTGACGGTCGTAGACGAACACGTCGCGGGCTCCGTTGGTGTCCCCGGCCACCAGGTTCGAGGCCCACGAGTCGAACGCCACGAACCGTCCGTCGTCGGAGAGGACGGGAAGCACCGACGAGGCGTTGCCCTGCGTCCCTCCCGACGCCACCGACACCCGTTCGATGGTGTCGGTCTGACGGTCGTAGACGAACACGTCGGTGTTGGCGTTGGTGTCTCCCGGCACCAGGTTCGTCGCCGACGATTCGAAGGCCACGTACCGGCCGTCCCCGGAGATGGAGGGGAAACGGGCCGGCCCGTTGCTCTCCGCACCGTCCCAGGCGATCGACACCCGTTCGACGGTGTCGGTCTGACGGTCGTAGACGAACACGTCCGAGATGCCGTTGGTGTCCCCCGCCACCAGGTTCGTCGCCGACGACTCGAAGGCCACGTACCGGCCGTCTGTCGACAGCGACGGATGGAGGGAACTGGCATCGCCCTGGGTGCCGTCCGAAGCCACCGACACCCGCTCCACCGCACCGGTCCAGCGGTCGTAGACGAAGATGTCGGCGGTGGCGTTGGTGTCCCCCGCCACCAGGTTCGTCGCCCACGACTCGAAGGCCACGTACCGGCCGTCCCCCGAGATGGACGCGAACAGCGAGTATCCGTCACCTTCGGTCCCGTCGCCCGCCACCGACACCCGGTCGGTCACTACCCGGGCGGCCGAGACAGGCCGCACGCCGACGACGCCGGCGACCAGGGCCACGACGCCGATCCCGGCGATCCACCGTCTCGTCTTCGAGGTCACCGAAACCCTCCACTCGTCCCCGTCGACACCTGTCGGACAGCGATGCACTCTAGCTTCCGCGCCTCCCCGGTCGAGGCCCAGTTCGGGTCAGAGTCGGCGGCCCCAGACCGCCAGGTCGAGGGAGGTGAGTTCCGACAGGTTACGGACCGACGCGTCGAGGCGGGCCGTCACCGACCCGGGAAGCGGCTGGTCCCGGGATTCCGCCCGCAGCCGTTCGGCCATCGGATCCCGGCGGAGCAGGAGGGGACGTACGAGCTTGCGGATCGCCCGGGGGGTGACCGGTTCGAGGCGCCGCAGCAGGCGGCTGTCGTACAGGCGCCTCATGAGGGGCGTGTAGTCGGGTTTGTCGGCGGTGACGTTCACGGCGACCCGGGGGTGGGGACTCGGCGGCAGATCCAGGAACGCCAGCACCTCGCTCCAGGCCGGATGCTCGCCGTCGACCAGATGTTCCATCTGGACGACCAGGAGCGCCTCGGTCCCGAACCGTTCGAGGAAGGGAGCCAGGGCCAGGTCGTAGAGGCTGCGGCGAACGTAGGGGTTGTCGGGTTCGGAGACGGCCTGGAGGAACGGTCGACGTTCCCTCCCATGATGCACTTCGTGCCGATAGTGGCTCCGCAGCCGGGTCTCCGGCTCCCGAAGCACACAGATGAGCCGCACCGACGGGCACATCTCGGCGATCCGAGCGGCGACCTCGGAGGCCACCTGGGGGTCCGAGTACGCCACCGAAGCCTCCCCGGCGAGACCGTCGGTCGGGAACAGCGACCGGTAGCGCCGGTGGGCCCGGGAACCTGGCCCGTTGCCGGTGAGGAAGAACTCGGGTTCTTTCTCCCTGCACAGGATCGAACCCGACGCCTGCTGGAGCCACCGGAACAGGGCGGTGGTTCCCGATTTCATGGTGCCGACGATGATGAACTCGGGGTCGCGGCTCATCTCAGGCTGACGGCTCCGAGGACCCAAACCGTAGACGGACCGCCTCCCCCGGAACTCCGGGCGTCGGGAAATCCGGCCCCGTCGTTCGACGGGGCCGTACGGTCGGCGGCGAACTCGGTCGGCGCGGGGGCGGGGCGGAAGGGATGTCGAGACACCTCCGTCGCGGTCTCGGTACGAGCCTAGCGGTCGCCCGATGGTGAACGTCGACGGACCCGGGACCGGACGAGTCCGGCCTCTGCGAACACCGTCCCCCTTTCCAGCATGAAGCCCCCGGGTAGCATGGGCGGTCGGTCAGACCAGCGGGAGTGATCATCGCCAGTCCAGGGCTTCGCCGAAGCCTCTCCGTCCTCCTCGAACCGGGACGCCGCGCCCGGTGGGGGTGGCTGGTGGTGCTCGCCGCCGTCAACGCCGCCGTCGAAGCCCTCGGCGCCCTCCTCATCTTCTTCGCCGTCAACCGGGTCACCCAGAGTCCGTCGACGACCCCCCTCGACGCCTGGTTCCCGCCCGGTTCAGACCGGGCCACCATGATGGTCGTGGCTGCGGTGATCGGCGGCTTCTTCCTCGCCCGTGCCGTCTTCACCGTCGGCCGCACGTGGTTCGAGCACCAGGTGATCCAACACACCGCCGCCCGCACCGCCGACCGCCTGTTCCGCCGCTACCTGGCCACTCCCTACCGTGTCCATCTGCGTCGAAGCTCGCCCGAGCTGATCCGCAACGCCATCACGTCGGTCGACGAAGTGGCGATGCGGTTCCTCACCCCCCTGGTGAGTGTCAGCGGCGAGGCCGTCATCGTCGTCGTGATGGTGGCGGTCCTCGCCGTCACGGCACCGGTGGTCACCGTCGTCGCCGCAGGAGCGATCGGCGTCGTCGGTTTCGCCCTCCTCCGGTTCGTGCGGGGACGCCTCCGGCAGGTGGGACGGCTGTCCGAGCGTTCCCAGCAGCGGTCCTTCGCCGCCATCCAACACGGACTCGGGGACCTGCGGAACATCAAGGTCTACGGCCGGGAACGGTTCTTCGCCGCCATCTTTCAGACCGAACGTCTCGGGTTCGCCCGGGCCCGCTACGAGATGGCCACCCTGTCGGTGGTGCCCCGGGTGGGGATCGAGACCCTCGTGTTCCTGATGGTGGTGGGGTTCCTCGCCGTCGCCTCCGCCGACGCCGCCGCCGAATCCCTGTCGGTCCTGGGGCTCTTCGCCTACGCGGCCCTGCGGATCATGCCGGGCGTCAACCGGATCATCCACGGCCTCAACCGGATCCGGTTCGCCACCGCGGCCGTCGACAACGTGGTCGCCGACCTGAGCGGACCCGAACCGTCGCTTCCTCCCCTTCGCAACCGGGAGGCACCCCTCGAATGGTCGGCCGTCGTCTTCGAAGACGTCTCCTTCCGCTACGACGACGACGGACCGGAGGTGCTCTCGGGGATCGACCTGACCCTCCGCAAGGGGTCGTCGACGGGGCTGGTCGGTCCTACCGGTGCCGGGAAGTCGACCCTCCTCGACCTGATCCTCGGTCTGTTGGAGCCGACCGGCGGGACGATCACCCTCGATGGACGTCCCCTCACCGACGTCCTCGACCGGTGGCAGGCGATGATCGGTCTCGTCTCCCAGGACATCTTCCTCCTCGACGACACCATCCGCCGAAACGTCGCCTTCGGGATCCCCGACGACGAGATCGACGACGACAAGGTATGGAGGGCCCTCCGCCTCGCCCAGCTCGCCGACTTCGTGGAGCAGACCGACCGGGGTCTCGACACCCCGGTGGGCGAACGCGGGGTGTCGCTGTCGGGGGGACAGCGTCAGCGGGTGGCGATCGCCCGGGCCCTCTACCACGACCCCGAGATCCTCGTCTTCGACGAGGCCACCTCTTCGCTCGACCCCGTCACCGAACGGGACCTCCTCGACGCCATCGACCAGCTCGGACGAGACCGGACCGTCGTCATGGTCGCCCACCGGCTCTCCACCGTCGAACGCTGCGACCGGATCGTCGTCGTCGACGGTGGCCGGATCGTCGCCGAAGGGGACTTCGGGGAGCTGACCCGGGACAGCGCCCTGTTCCGCCGCCTCTCCGCCCCTACGAGGCTGCCCGAACCGACCTGATCCGAACTGCCTCAGGCCGACGGCCCCGGCAGCGGCGGCGGGAACCTGAGGTGGCGGAGGTCGCTCCCCGCCACCGCCAACCGGAGGTAGGCACCGAGCCGTTCACGTCCGCCATGCCATCCGATCCCCCGGAGGATCTGGATGGCTCGGAGCGAAGCCGGAGAGAACCAGATGCGGTAGTAGGTGGCCCGGCCCGACATCTGGCGGAGGGAACGGGCACCCGAGTCGTAGACGGCGCTGGTGGCCACCCCCTGGGTGTGTACGCACACGGCACCGGGGACGCTGACCCGTCGATAGCCGAGGGCGGCCAGGCGCCGGCTCAGATCGATGTCCTCTCCATACAGGAAGAAGGCGGGATTGAATCCGCCGACTTCCCGCAGCAGGTCGGTGGGTCCCAGGAGGCACGCACCCACCAGCCAGGCGACGTCGTGGGGCTCCTCCGACGCCGGATAGGTGACGTCCGCCAGGCCGACCAGCCTCCGAAGCCGCTGCCACTCCTCCGACCATCCGGGGAACCGGTAGCGGGCGCTGGGTGCCGGGGTGCCGTCTTCCCCGACGATGCGGGGACCGACCAGACCGATCGTCGGATCCGACGAGAGGGTGTCGATGAGCAGACGGATCGAGTCGGTGTCGATGACGGCGTCGTCGTTCATGATCAGCGCCCAGGTGCCCCGGGCTTCGACGAGGCCTCGGTTCACGGCCCTGCCGAAACCGACGTTGTCGTCGTTGACGAGCACCCTGCCCCGCCGGAGGACCCTGCGGGCTTCGGAGACGGTGTCGTCGGAGGAGGCGTTGTCGACGACCAGCAGCTCGGCGTCGAAGGGCTCGAGCGCGGCCTCCATCGCCTCCAGGTTGGCGGCGATGTCCCGACCCGAGTTGTAGGTTACGGTGATGAAGGTCAGCTCTGTGGCCATGCCGAGCCCGTTCCGTTCCGCGACTCCGTCCCAACACGGTAGCCCACCGGAGACCCCCCCTTCCGTCGGCGAGGAAGCGGCGGTGAGTTCGACATCACGGCCGCGGGTGCTGTTCTTGGGGAACGTGTTCCCCGTCCCTGCCGACGACGGCACCAAGATCCGGATCCGGAATCTGGTCGAGGCGGTGGCGACGGTCGCCGACGTCGACGTGTTCACCCTGTACGGCCCCGACGATCCCCTCGGCACCGCGGCCGACCTCGGGGTGGCGCGCCTCGGCGGCGTCTCCCGCAACCGGGCGTGGAGACCTCGCTCCCCGCTCCGATGGCCGGTGTCGCCCCTGCCGCGACCGTGGGCCTCCCGGGACGTGTCGGCCGCCCGGGAGGCCCTGTCGGCCTTCACCCGAGGTTCCTACGACCTCGTCTGGTACTGCCGGGTCGAGACGTTCCTCACCTTTGGTCCGGTCCCGGCGTCCCGCCGCCTGCTCGACGTCGACGTCCTGGAGGAGGAGCGGATCGCCACCTCCGTCGAAGCGGGGAAGGGTTCACCGCTGCGGACCTTCGCCGCCTTCGTCGACCGGGCACGGTGGCGAAGGCTCGAGAGGCGGGTCGTCGACGCCGTGGACGTCGCCTTCGTCTGCAGCGACGCCGACCGGCGCCACCTGGGAGGCGACGGCGTGGTGGTCGTCCCCAACGGCTACGAGGAGACCCGGTCGCTGCCGGCCGTCACGCCGGAGCACCCAACCGTCGGGTTCGTCGGCTCCTTCGCCTACGGGCCGAACGTCGACGCCGCCCGGGTCCTCGTGGAAGAGGTGATGCCGCGGGTCCGGGCACGGGTGCCCCAGGCACGCCTCCTCCTCGTCGGCAAACACGGCGACGAGCTGTTCGGCGTCGACCGCCCCGACTGGGTGGAGGCCACCGGCTACGTCGACGAGGTGGAACCCTGGCTGGCCCACATCGACGTGATGGCGGTGCCGATCAGGTATGGGGGCGGCACCCGGATCAAGATCCTCGAAGCCCTCTGCCACCGGATCCCGTTGGCCGCATACCGGTACGCGGTGGCCGGGATCGACGTGGCCGACGGGGTCCATGCCCGCCTCGTCGAGGACGCCGAGGGACTCGCCGCGGCCGTGGTGGCGCTGCTGGAAGACGCCGACTCGGCGGCCCGGCTGGCGGAGGCCGGGCGACGACTCTTCGAGGAGCGCTACCGCTGGGCTGCCATCCGCACACAGGTCGCCGGCCTCGTCGCCGACCTCGTTCAGAGGTAGAGCACCCGGTACCGCACCGAACCGACGAGACGTCCCAGGCGCAGCCCCGCCCCTTTGATCCATTCCCGTCGGCGGCGGGAGGAGACGACGAGGGGGAGACGAGCGACGAGCGACACGTAGGCCCGGAGCGTCGACAGCACCCCCGGATGGGGCATGTACTCGGCGCCGTAGACCCGGCGGGCGAGAGCCTGCTCGACGCCCCACCGTACCCGTTGCCGCCACAGGGACCAGGCGTCGTCCCGGATCCGGTACCAGATCTCGGCGTCGGGGACCGACACGTACGCGAGGCCTCCTCGCTGCAGCCGCCACGACAGGTCGAGTTCGGAGAGGTGGGACGGATAGTCCTCTCGGAACCCTCCCAGGGCCCTCCACAGGTCGGCCCGCATGGCGAAGTTGGCGCTGGAGGCGTGGGATGCGGCCGCGGGCGACCGTCCCCAGGGCTGTGTGTCACGGTCGGGATGGTCGGAGGGATGCATGGGACCCGCGCCCGCAGGCGCCGACGCCAGGGCCTCGACGAACGCAGAGATCCACCTGGTCGACACCCGGTCGTCGGCGTCGCAGAAACAGAGGATGTCTGCGTCGGTGGACTTGGCGCCGATGTTGCGGGCAGCCGGGGATCCGACCGGTTCGGGAACGGAGATCACCTGGAGGGCGGGGAGGCGCTCTCGGAAGCCCTCGGCGACGGCGCGGGTACCGTCGGTCGACCCGTCGTCGACCACCACCACCTCCCAGGGACCTTCGTAGTCTTGGGCTTCGAGGGCTTCGAGCTGCTCGGCGAGATGACGGGCCGCGTTCCGGGCCGGGATCACGACGGCGACCCTCGGGTTGGGACCCGGCGGGCGGCTCACCTCCGAGAGATCCGGCACATCCCAGGGGGCGAGGTCGTCGAGGCCCATACGGTGAGGATACCGAGGGTCCATGCGGGTCCCCGACCGCGGGCTAGCCTGCCCCGCAGTCGTGACCGAGGGTGGAGTGGCGGACAGGGCGGAGATCCCCAGAGGAGACGAGGAGGGGCTGAAAGCCGGCGCGATGGCGGGCGGTCGCTGGTCGGCGACCTCCAGCATCGGCCGTCAACTCGTCACCACCCTCGCCACCGTCGTCCTGGCTCGGCTCCTCGCCCCCGCCGACTACGGGATCGCGGTGGCCGTCACCGTCATCCTCGGCGTCTTCGAGCTGATGTCACAGTTCGGAATCGGCCAGTCCCTGGTCCGTCACCGTCGACTCGACCCCTCGACCACGTCGACGACGTTCTGGGCCTCGCTGATCATCGCCGGGGTGGTCTCGACCAGCGTCGTGGTGTTCGCCGACCCGCTGGGGAGCCTCATCGGCCAGGAGGCTCTGGGGCCGTTCCTCCGGCTGGCGGCGGTCGGGTTGGCGGTCTCGATGGCGGCTTCGGTGCCTGCAGGTCTGCTCACCCGGCAGATGGAATGGTCGAAGCTGACGATGATCCAGCTCGCCGGGTCGATCGTCCAGTTCTCGGTGGCGGTGGGGTTGGCGGCGACGACGGCGCTCGGGGCGTGGGTCCTCATCATCGGACGGGTGGCCGGGTCGGCCTTCCAGTTCGTCGGCCTCTTCTGGGCGGCACGGTGGACCCCGACCTGGGAGTTCTCCCCGGCGGTGCTCCGCCGGGACCTCTCCTTCAACCTGGGGTTCTGGAGCACCTACGTCACCTCGTATGTGGCGAAGAACCTGGACTACTGGGTGGTGGGCCGGCTGTTGGGGGCTGCCGTGCTGGGCGTCTATTACATCGCCTACGTGCTGCCGGTGCTCGTCCGCCAGCGCATCACCCGGGTCCTGGAGGGTGTCTTGTATCCGGTCATGGCACGGGTCGCCGACGACCGCCGCCGTCTCGAAGCCGTGTACGTCGAAGCCCTCGGGTTCTCCACCTTCGTCACCCTCCCGGCGGTGCTGGGCCTGGTCGCCGTCGCCGACCTCGTCGTCCCCCTGTTCTTCGGTACCCAATGGTCCGGGGCGGTGGCACCGATGCGGATCCTGGCGCTGGCGACCGCCTTCGACGCCCTCCTCCCCGTCGGCACCGCCCTGTTCCTGGCCCTCGGCCTCCCCGGCCGCAACGCCGTCATCACCACCTCCCGGGTGGTGACGATGGTCGTCGTCTTGGCCGTGGTGGCCGGGTCCCGGGACCTCACCTCGATCGCGTGGGCGGTCGCCGCCGGGTCGGTGACGGCCGTCGTCGTGGCGTTCCGCCTCGTCGTCCGCCGGGCCGGCGTGTCGCCCCGCTCCTTCGCATCCGCGGTGCTCGCCCCGAGCGTCACCTCGGCGGCGATGCTCGGTGTCGTCGTCGCGACCCGCCAGTTCACCTTCGTCGGCGGCCTGGGCGACCTCCCCCAACTCGTCGTCGCCGTCGTCGTAGGGATCGTCGCCTACACGGTGCTCGGGATGGGACTGTTCCGCCGCCGATACCGGAAGTATTTCGCCGACCTCGCAACCCTGGTCGGCTTCGACCGGATCCGTCAGAGGACCAGCACCCGATAGCGGAACGCCCCTTCCAGGCGCCCCAGACGGAAGCCGAGCATCCAGGCGAAGCGGAAACGACCCGACCGGGAAGCGAGGAGGGGCAGGCCGGCGAACAGGCGTGCCCACCCCTTCAGGCCGGAGGTGAGCCGCAGCGGCGGCATCCCCTGGGGCTCGTAGCGGAGGTGCAGAGCGACGTCCGCCACCGCGTAGGCCCGGGCCTGGCGGAGGACCCCTCGGGTGTCGTGGCGGAGGCGGTAGTGGACCACGGCGTCGGCGGCGAAATGGAGTTCGTGACCGGCGAGCTGCATCCGCCAGCAGAAGTCGGTGTCGGGGAGAGAGGGAAGCGACTCGTCGAACCCTCCGACCGCCTGGGCCGCCTTCCGGTTCACCCCGAGGTTGGCTCCGGCCGCGTGGGGGAGGAAGCCGTATTTGTTCTGGGGACGGTCCGGTTGAGGGTTCGTACGGGTGGCCAGCACCCAGGGAGGGTTGAGTTCGGTGAGGTCGAGGGGTCCGGTGACGAGGGAGTGGGTGTCGAGGGCCCGGCTCATGGCGCCGACCCACCCGCGGCCGACGACGTCGTCGGCGTCGCAGAAGGCGATCTTGTCCGACGCCGCCTCGGCAAGACCCACGTTCCGGGCATGGGGTTCCCCTGCCCGCCGGAAGGCGTCGACGATCCGCAAGGGCAGCCGGGAGGCGAAGGCCTGGGCGACGTCCCGGGTCCGGTCGGTACTGCGGTTGTCCACCACCACCACCTCGAAGGACCCGGGATCGACCTGGCGGGTCAGGGCTTCGAGCTGGTCCGCCAACGTCGCCTCGGCGTTGAAGGCGGGGATGACGACGCTGAGCTCGGGTACCTCCATCTTCGTGTCCCGGCCTCAGCCGCCCCTCGGGTCGGGGCCGGCAGAGACGACCCTTCGGGCGATGTCTCGCCACAGGTCCACGGCGAGGCTCTCGGGAAGGGAGACGTCGGCGGTCTGGAGGACGGCTCCGCGGGGCACCGGCCGTTCGACGACGGCGTCGCGAATCAGCCCGATGGGGACGTGCTCGGGATGGTCGACGATGCGGACCGCCCGGCCCCGGAGATCGAAGGATCCGATCCCCCGGTCGAGACGGTCGCCGGGATGCAGGTCCCGTTTCGCCACGGCCGCCAGGGACAGCTCGGGGCGAGCCGAGTTGTCGAGGAGCACCCCGCCCCCTTCCGTCACCCGTCGGATCGTCTTGAGGATCTCCAGATGCACGAAGATGTTGGGTCGGACGAGGGTGTAGTAGGGCCCGTCGCCCATCTTGTAGTACCGCAGGGCCGGGGCCTGGTCGGGGTCGTGGGTGGCGACGATGAACACGCCGTGGCTGAGATGGGGTGAGACGACGAAGTCGGTCACCGGCCGCCCCACCTTCTCCGCCAGCGACGCCAGGCGGGCGGCGCCGTCGGACAGGTCGTCGACCGCCGCCCCTTCCATGCCGTCGGGCCCGATGGTGGCACCGAAACGGTTCCCGACGAGGACCTGTTCGGCTTCGACCTTGGTGCCGTCGGTGAAGGCGGTCACCATCGGGAGGCTGATGCCCTGACGCTCGGCCCAATACTCCATCTCGTCGGGGGTGGGATCCCGGTTGAGGAACCCTTTCATGTTCCCGTAGGCGACGGGCCGAAAGCCCATCGCCACTGCCTCTTCGTGCAGCTCGGCGAGACAGCCCGGCTGGTCGCCGGCGGCTTCGGTCACGACCCCTCGGCCGACGAAAGCCGAGCCGGTGGTGATGTGGAACTCGGTGTTCATGGTGACGACCGGGACGCCGCGGTCGACGGCCGCGGCCACCACGTCGGTCGCCCAGATGGGATCACCCGAGCATTCGACGACGACGTCGGCGTGGTCGACGAGCTCGTCGATCGAACGGGTGACCAGGTCGTCGTCGAAGACGTCCACCGTCCGACGTCGGGTGAGCACCTTGACGATACGGGCCGTGTCCCTCCGCCGGACTTCGGTGGCGAAGTTCCGGGCGATGAAGCCGGTTCCGACCAGACCCAGGTTCATCGGATCGGCCTCGACCGGGGTGCCCAGCCGCTGAAGGGCTGGTCCAACAGCTCGAGCAGGTACTGGCCGTACTGGGAGGAACGCATGGCACCGGCGAGCCGGCGGACCTGTTCGGCGTCGATGTAGCCCATCCGCCAGGCGATCTCCTCGGGGGCTGCGATCTGCAGACCCTGGCGGCGTTGGATCGTGGCGATGAAGTTGGAGGCTTCGAGCAGGGCGTCGTGGGTTCCCGTGTCCATCCAGGTGGTTCCCCGGCCCAAGAGCTGCACCGACAGTCGGCCCTGTTCCAGATACACCCTGTTGAGGTCGGTGATCTCGAGTTCGCCCCGGGCCGACGGTTTCAGGCCTTTGGCGATGGAGGAGACGTCGCCGTCGTAGAAGTAGAGCCCGGTGACGGCGAAGTTCGAACGGGGCCGTTCCGGTTTCTCCTCGATGGACAGCACCGTGCCCTTCTCGTCGAACTCGATCACCCCGTACCGCCGGGGGTCTCGCACGTAGTAGGCGAACACGAGGGCCCCTTCGGTGAGGGCGGCGGCCTCCTGCACCCGGTCGGTGATGCCGTAGCCGAAGAAGATGTTGTCGCCGAGGATCAAAGCGACGGGGTCGCCGTCGACGAACCGTTCCCCGACGATGAAGGCGTCCGCCAGGCCCCGCGGTTCGGGCTGAAAGGCGTACGAGAAGCTGAGTCCCCACTGACTGCCGTCTCCGAGGACGTTGTGGAAGCTGGGGGCGTCGCCGGGGTTGGTGATGACGAGGATGTCGCGGATCCCGGCCAGCATCAGCACCGAGAGCGGGTAGTAGATCATCGGCTTGTCGAACACCGGTAGGAGCTGTTTGGAGACCCCCCGGGTGACGGGGGCCAGCCGGGTCCCCGAGCCGGCAGCGAGGATGATCCCTTTCATCCCTCCGGCTCCAGGTCGATGAGAGCTCCGTCGAGCTCCACTTCGGCGAGACGGCGGCGCCATTCGGTGAGCAGCCGGTACCACTCGAGGGTGATGGTGTCGGGGGTCCGGTCGGTGAGACCCGCCGAGAGGGCCTCCACCACCTCCTGGACCCCGTCGATGGCGGTGAGTTCCGCCTTGTACCCCCGGGATTCGATCTTGTCGAAGCACACCCGGTAGGACCGGTGGTCGGGGTCTCCGTACCATTCGATCTCGACGTCGTCGCCCACCGTTTCGGCGACGAGCCGGCCGAGGGGCCCGATCTGGTACACGTTCGCCTCCGAGCCCACGTTGAAGATCTCCCCGCTCACGTCCGAATGGGGAGCTTCGATGGCCCAGATGAGGGCGCGGCTGGTGTCGGCGACGTGGACCATCGGGCGCCACTGGCTTCCGTCCCGCATCAGCGGGAGACGACGATGTTTCCACGCCCCGTACGTCATCCCGTTGATGGCCAGGTCGAAACGCATCCGCGGGGAGTAGCCGTACACCGTCGCCTGGCGGAGCACCACCACACCGAAGGTGTCGCAGGCCAGGGGCAGCACCCCCGCCTCGGCCCGCTCGTTGGCCTGGGCGTAGATGGTGAGGGGGTTGGTGGGATGGGTCTCGTCGGCCACCACGTCGGGGTCTTGGAACCCGTACACCGAACAGGAGCTCGGCAGCACGTATCGTTCCACCCCGGCTTCACGGGCCAGACGGGCGCATCGCACCCTCGCCTCGTAGTTGATCTGCCAGGTGGCTTCGGGGAAGAGGGCGCCGCTGGGGTCGTTGGAGATGGCGGCCAGGTCGATCACGTACCGGACCCCGGAGAAATGGTCGGGACGCAGGCGTCGGGTGTCTTCGGTGATCTTCTCCACCCGGTCGTCGTCGGCGAGGCGGTCCCGCCCGAAGAAGAACCGGTCGATGACCCGTACCCGGTATCCCCGTTCGACCAGCATCGGGACCAGGGTGGTGCCGATGTATCCGCCGCCGCCGGTCACCATCACCAGATCACTCATGGGGTCTCCTCGTCGTAGGTGAAGTACACGGGCAGGTCGGCGAAGCGGGGCTGTCTCCGGTCTTTCTCGGAGACGATGGCCTCGTCGGGGGCCACCGGCCAGTCGATCCCGAGGTCGGGGTCGTCCCAGGCCACCCCCCGGTCCACGTCGGGTGACCAGTGACTCGTGACCTTGTACAGGACTTCGGTGTTGGGTTGGAGGGTGCAGAACCCGTGGGCGAAGCCCACCGGCACGTAGACCTGGTTCCAGGCCTCCGCCGACAGTTCGACGGCGACGTGCCGCCCGAAGGTGGGTGAACCTCTGCGGAGGTCGACGAGGACGTCGAAGACGGCTCCGGCGGTGACCCGCACCAGCTTGGACGTGGCCGCCGGGGGGACCTGGAAGTGGAGACCGCGTACCACTCCGACGTCCACCGAGAGGGAGTGGTTGTCTTGAACGAAGTCATCGTGGATGCCCAGCTCGGCGAGGGTTCGGCGGTTGTACACCTCGGAGAAGAAGCCCCGTTCGTCTCGGTGACGGTCCGGTACGAACAGCCACGCCCCCGGCAGCTCGAGCTCGATCGCTTCCACCTGGCCTCCCCTCCACACCCACGGTCATGTTACCCGCCGGCACCGGGCCGACAAGGTGCGTCTCGAACCCCGCCGGAGCGTTTCCCAGGTCACCGCCCCAGCACCTCGTGGTAGAGACGCTCCAACTCGGCGGCCACTCGGTCCGGGCGAAATCCCTGCTCCACCACCCGTTTGGCGGCGGCACCGAGGCGGGCCCGCAGCTCGGCGTCTTCCGCCAGCTCGACGATCGCCGCCGCCAGCGCCTCAGGGTCCTGGGGTGGGACCGTGAGACCGCTTTCGCGGTCGGTGACGACGTCGCTCATCGGGGGAACACCGGTGACGACGACCGCGCATTCGGCGGCCATCGCCTGCAGCATCGCCACCCCGATCCCTTCGAACAGGGAAGGGAAGGCGAAGACGTCGGCGGCCGCCAACAGGTCGACGACGTCACGGCGGTGCCCGAGGAACCGCATTCGGTCGCCGAGACCGGACGCGGCGAGCCGTCTCCGGAGGTCGTCGCTGAGACTGCCCGGCGTGCCGGCGACCAGGGCCCGAGCGGTGGGGATCCGGTCCACCACGAGCCGCATCGCTTCGATCAGGTAGCGCTGACCCTTCTGGGGGGCTTCCCGGCCGATGTTCACCACGAGGAAGGTGTCCTCTGCCCAACCCATCTCCCCGAGGATCCGCTTCCGGGCGGCCTCACGGCCGCCGACGGGGACGAGATCGGCCGGGTCGACCGCCCGGGGGATGACGGCGATCCGTTCGTCGGCGATACGAGCGGTGTCTCTCCACGACCGAGCCACCTCCCCGGAGATGGCATGGAAACGGGTGACCAGCCGCATGGTGGTGGTGTCCACCACCTGGTAGGCCCGCAGCTTCCACCAGGCCAACGGGTTGTCGAGGGATTTCACCTTCTCGTTGGCGATGTTCACCAGGGTCTCCACCACAGGAACGCGGAGGCGACGCCCGGCGAACCGGGCCGCCAAGGCGGCGTCGGCGAGGGAGCAGTGGACGAGGTCCGGCTCCAGATCGCGAAGTACACGGATGAGGTCACGGGCCCGGGTCCAGGGCCCGGGACGGGCGACACCCTTCGGGTACAGGTGGACGACCGGCACGGTCGAAGGCACTTCGTCCCTTCGCGACGGATCGACTTCGTAGAGGCAGACGAGGCTGTGGCGCAGCTCGGGGTCGGTGAACGACCGGAGGTTGGTGACGAGTTGCTGTTCGGCCCCCCCGGTCGCCGCGATCGAGTTGATGACGTGGACGACATGCGCCCGTCTGCGCGTCATGGTTCGGTGCGCTCCCGGCTCGGTGTCCTCCTCCGCCTCGACGAACCCGGCGTCTGCGGGCACCGAACCGTTCGCGTCGCTCCCCCGTCCGGCATGGGTTCCCCTCTCGAACGTCCACCGCGCATTATCGGACGCCGACGGGTTCAGGACCAAGTTCCCCACCTCGGTCACGGGCCCCGGTACCCCGACACCAATGACCGCACCCGATCTTCCAGGCTGAGGCCGCCACGCACCCGGGGCCCGAAGAACACCCGGCCGTCGGCCGCCTGCACGGGGATGCGGGGGATGCGGTGGCGGTCGGTTCCGGGCCCGACCGGGCCGGGACGTCCCAGCACGGCCGTCTCGTATCGCCGCCGGACCACCCCGTCGGCCCCCTCCGACCAGTAGCCCCACGGGTAGGCGAAATGGCGGGGCCGGATCCCCAGGCGCCGCTCGATGAGCTCGTCGGAGGCGGCGAGCTCGGATTCGACCTGGTCGGGCGCCAAGGAGCGTAGGTCGACGTGTCGATGGGTGTGAGCGCCGATCGTGACGAGGCCCGACGCCACCATCTCCTCCACCTGTTCCCAGCGCAACGGGCGGCCGTCGGGGTAGAGGGGCGTTCCCGTCTCGACGGGTTCGGTGGTGAGGAACAGGGTGAAGGGCATCTGCAAGTCGCGCAGCAGCGGGAACGCGTGCTCGTAGACATCGACGTAGCCGTCGTCGAAGGTGATCGCGACCTCCAGGGTCTCGCCATGACCGCCATCGACGGCCTGTTCGAAGGGGAGCACCCGGGCGTGCTCCGCCAACCAGGCGACATGGGCGCGAAACACCTCGGGGGTGACGTCCATCTGGCGGGCGGATCCGCCCCCCACCTGGTGGTAGATGAGGATGCGGGGCCCGGCGACAGGCGAGAGGAGTGGGTCGGCCACGACCGCGGCCATCTTGAGGAGTCGCCGGATGAGGTGCGCCATGGCCTCAGCGATGGGACATCGGGGGGCCGAGGGCGAGGAGCTCCTCGTCGGTGAGGACCGGCTGCGCCAGGAGCCCGAGACGCTGGACCGGCGCCAGGTTGGGGCGGATCCCCTCGGACCAGTCGGGGTCCCAGCCGAGGGGCTGCTCGTTGGCGGACCGCCACGGGTAGTAGATGCGGGCTCCGTCGATCGTCCCCTCGTAGAGCCAGCCGAGACTGATCTCGAAGTACCGGACCTCTTCGATCTGCTCTTGGAGGGCGGCGGCCGTCTCGGCCTGGTTCCGTTTCGCCGCCGCCCGTTGCTTGCGGTCCAGACGCTCGATCACGGCCTTCACGTAGTCGCCCGCCAGGTGGTCGAGGGCGTCACGGTCGAACCGGGGGGCGTAGACGAACACGTTGACGGCGCCCCGCTGGCTGGCCAGATGCCAGATCACCGGCGCCCGTTCGGTCGTGGCCACGTGGATCCGGAAGAAGTTGGCGACGAGCCACTCGTCGATGGTGGGGGCCTGCCCCCCTCCGACGGCCCCGATGATCCGGGTGATGTGACGTTCCAACTCGGCGGCGGCTTTGGTGCCGAGCTCGGCCCGCAACCCGGCGAGCAGGTAGGACCCCACCGTCCGGTATCCCCGAGCCTCGTCGAGGGGAAGGAAGTCCGGGATCTGGGAGAAACCGTGTTCGGTGGCGGCGACCGGCGAGGACATGAGGAGGTTCTCGACCCGGGAGACGAGGAAGTTGGCGACGGCCGGGTAGGCACGCTCCGGCTCGGCCTCCGCCAGACGCTCGACCAGCTCCAAGGCGACGGATTCGTCGACCGCGGCCGTTCCCGTCGGCGGCGGGATCGGCCCCCCGGCCGGAGGCTCGACGGTCGGTTCGACGACCTGGCCGTCACCGGTCTCGGCGTCGGCGTCCGCCGGGACCGCCGTGGCCTCCACGGTGGGCTCCGGCTCGGGTGTCGGCTCCGCCACCTCCCCTGGCGGGGCCTCGGTGTCGGTCACCGCTTCGACCAGGGTCCCCAGGTCGGCCTGGGCGGGCTCGAACGTGGAGATCCGGCGGGGACGGGGCGCCGGTGCACGGGCGGGTTCGGCGGCCGGTTCCCGGGGGGCGACCGCCGGAGCGACCGGCCGACCCCGTCCGAGACCGGCCGCGGGCATGACGCCCCGCCGGTCCACGAACACCGCTCCGAGGAACTTGGCTCCCCGATCTTCGAGATCCGCCACCCGGTCGGCGAGCTCGGTGCGAGAGACCCGACCCGGGACGAGGGTGACGACGGCGTAGTCGACCCGTTGCACCAGCTCCTGAGCGGTCGCCACGGTGAGGTCGTTGGCGGCGAACAGCACCAGGTCGAACCGGGCCGAAGCCACCCGGATGAGGTCGGCGAGGAGGGGGCGGGCCAGCAGCTCGGAGGGGTCTTCGGTGGGTGAGCCGGCCTGCACGGAGATGAGGTTGGGTCGGACCGGCCGGGCCTGCGCCAGTATCCGGGCGAGGGCGGCGTCGTCGCCTTCGGGGATCTCGAGCAGCGTGGCGAAGTCGACGTCGCCCCGGTACTCCACCATGTTGGTGTCGTGGGTGAAGTCGGCGTCCACCAACAGGACCGAACGCCCTGCCCGGGCGAACGCCACCGCCAGGTCGGCGGCGAGGGCGTGGACGTCCTCGGGTTGCGTGCCGAGGCCCGTGACCGCCACCGCCGCCCCCAAGCCTCCGATCCGACCCTGCAGCCCGGCACGGAGCCCCTGGACGGCACGTTTTCTCCGCCCCCCTTCTTCCGCGTCGTACCAGATGCTCCGCCGTGACGGTTTGCGGATCGGTACGGCCGCGAGGAGGGGAAGCGGAGCCAGGTCGGCCCCGGTCCAGACCGGCTTGAACAGGCGGTCGACGACCAGCAAGCCCGCCACAGCGAGGACGAGGCCGACCAGCAGGCCGATGGCTCCGGCCGCTCCCCGTGAGACGGGGTCCGGTGTCTGGTCCACGACGTCGATGACCTCGGACACGACCGGGCCCGACAGCGCCGCCTGACGGAGGAACAGCTCCTGGAACGAAGCCTCCAACTCTTCGTATTCCCGTTCGAGGGCCCGGCGCAGGGTCTGCTCCGCGCTGAACTCGGAGACCGTCGGCGGCGGGCCGAGCCGGTCGAGCTGGGCGTTGACGGTGGCGATCGCCAGGGTCGTACGGTCGAGATCCGCCTGAACTTCGTCTTCGGCTCGGTCGCTGCCGACCAGCAGCTCCTTTTGGTATTCGAGGGCGTCGGCCCGCAGCGACTCGAGGAGCGCCTGCAGTTCGGCCCGCTCCTCCTCGTCGGGGTCGACGGCGACAGGCGAGCCGATGGCCTCGATCCGGGCCCGCACGTCCGCCATCCGGGCGGAGATCTGTTCGAGTTGGGTCTGGATCTGCTCCAGGACGTTGGGGGGCTGGCCTTCGAGATACCGGGACCGCAGCTCGCCGGCCCGGGCCTGCGCCTCCTCGGTGCTCGACCCTTCGGCGACGAAGACGAGGGCGCCTCGATCGACGTCGCTGAAGATCTCCCAGGAGGGGTTGGCCTCGAGCAGGTCGGCGTTCACTTCGAGGGCGAAGGCGAGGGCCTCTTCGAGACGGGCCTGGGCGAAGTCTCGGGACACACCCGACGGGTTGTCTTCGCTCTCGACGCTGGCGACGACGGTGACCGGGGCCTCCGCCCGGATCACCGGGGTCAGGGAGGCGTTCCTCCAGGCGGCGCCGAACACGCCGGCGGCGAAGCCGAGCACGGCGAACACCACCACCCAGGGCCAGCGGGCCCGGAGGACACGAAGGGTGCGGGTCAGGTCCAAACCGTCGAAACCTCGGGTTCTGGGGTGAGGACGATCGTCTCGTCGCCGCCCCCAGTATGCCGCGCCAGCGCCCGCAACATGTCGACGACGTCCTCCAACGCCCCTTTGCGGGCGGCCCGCTCCAGCATCTCGACCCCGTCGGAGAGGGTGGTGACCCCCGGCCGAGGCGGATGGGCGATCGAGATCTTCGGGTGCTCCGACGGCTCGAGGGCACCTTCGGCGAGGACCTCCACCATCTTCTCGCCCGGCCGGACCCCGCTGACGACGACTTCGATGTCGCGGCCGGGGACGAGTCCGGCGAGGCGGATCAGACGCCGAGCCAGGTCGGCGATCCGGATCGGCTCGCCCATGTCCAGCACGAACACCTCGCCGCCTTCGGCGAGGGCGGCGGCCTGGAGGACGAGCTGGACCGCCTCGTCGACCGTCATGAAGTACCGGGTCATGCTGGGGTCGGTGAGCGTGACCGGCCCGCCCTTCTTGATCTGCTCGACGAAGGTGGGCACGACACTGCCGCGGCTGCCGAGGACGTTCCCGAACCGCACGGCGGTGTAGGTGCAGCCGTCGGCACGCAGGTCGGCGGCCTGGACGAGCATCTCGGCGACCCGCTTGGTGGCGCCCATCACCGAGACGGGATCCACCGCCTTGTCGGTGGAGATCAACACGAACCGCTCCGCCCCGACCTGGGTGGCGATGTCGATCATGTTCCGGGTGCCGATCACGTTGGTCAGCACCGCCTCGTCCGGGAACCCTTCGAGGATCGGTACGTGTTTCAGCGCCGCCGCATGAAAGATGACCTGAGGCCGGTACGGGGTGACACGTCGCGCCAACATGTCGGCGTCCCGCACGTCGGCGAGGATCGGCGTGATCTCGGCGTCGGGTCCGCAGCCCAGCACCGTCTCGTGGAGGTGGGTCTCGTCGTTGTCGAGCGCCAGCACCGTCTCCGGACCGAACCGGAGGACCTGACGGACGATCTCGGAACCGATCGAGCCTCCGGCCCCGGTGACGAGGACCCTTCTGCCCCGCAAGAGGCCCGCCACCGCGGCCAGGTCCGTCGAGACGGTGGCTCGAGGCAGCAGGTCGGTGAGTTCGATGTCTCGGACATCGACCGCGCCGGCGGAACCTTCCATCACCCGATGGGCGACGGGGAGGATCCGCAGCCGCACGTCGACGTCGGTGCAGAGGTCGACGACCCTCCTGCTGAGGTAGTCGTCGTCGGCCACGACGATCACCTGCTCGGCTCCGTACCGCTCGATCACGTCGTGCAGTTCGTCGAGGTCCCCCAAGATGGGCAGTCCGGCCAGACGGCGGACACTGTCGGCGCCTCCGGTCGAGACGAACCCGATGATGTCGATCTCACCGCCGTTGCTCGTCACCTCACGGACGAAATCCGCCGCCGCCCGGCAGGTGCCGACGACGAGGGTGGGGAGCGGCCGCCCACCGGTGATGGTCCGTTTGAACGAGAACAGCCGCGACCGGAACCGCACCAGGCCCATCCCGGCGAGGGCGAGCAGCGGGCCCATGATCGCCACCGACAGCGGGATCGGCACCAGGCCGTCGGAGGTGACGTCCACCCAGAGCACCCAGCCGGTGACGGCCATGCCGACGACGACGTTGGAGGCGATCACCTGTTTCGCCTCGGAGATCGAGGCGAACTCCCAGACGTGCCCGTAGGCGCCGAAGACGACGTTGGCCGCGAGGTGCAGCAACAACAGCAGGGGCATCGTCCGGGTGAGGCCCGTCCACCAGGTGAGGGGGTCGGTGATCCCGGTGTCGAGCATCCGCAGCCCCAGGGCGATCGTATAGGCGCCGACGACGATGGCCAGGTCGACCACGGCGAAGGCGATGTCCGCCCGCACCCTGGAAGCGGCCGCGGCCAGCGGCCTCCACCATCGTCCAGCCCTTGTCCCCAAAACAGATCCGGTGTCTGCCACCAGAACCTCCCAGCTCTCGCATCCCCACTTGACCCCGTCGGGGTCAGTCGGATACATCCTACCCGCGGACCGACATCATCAAATGGGCCGTCCGGCCCATTCCTGGGTCCCGGGACTCATTGTCGACCGCGACCGGAAAGTCCCACTTCCCGCCGCCCGATGCACCGTCTAGCCTGGCCCGGGGCGGCGCCGCATCGGCGCCAGTTCGCCACCACATCACGACTCGGTGCGAGCCAGGGAGGTTCGAAGAGCTATGAAAGTGCTCGTCACGGGGGCAGCCGGTTTCTTGGGGAGAACGGTCGCCACCTATCTGAAGGAGCAAGGACATCACGTCGTCGGGTTCGACCTGAAAGACCCGGGAATCGACGGTCTCACGATGCAGATCGGTGACCTCACCGACCTCGATCAGGTCTCGGCTGCGGTCGAAGGCCACGACGCGGTGTGTCACATCGGAGCGATCGGCGACGTCTACCTGGCCGGGGAGGATCCCGGCCTGGCGGCGGCGGTCAACGTGTTGGGGACCGCCAACGTCGCCGAAGCGGCGGTGCGTCACGGCGCCCGGGTGGTCTACGCCTCCACGTGGGAGGTCTACGGTGAACCCCGATACCAGCCGATCGACGAAGACCATCCCTGCGCCCCCGACCACCCGTACAACATCACGAAGCTGGCGGGCGAGTCGCTGCTGCTGTCGGCTGCACGTCTCCGTGGGCTCGAGACGGTCGCCCTCCGTCTCGGCACCGCCTACGGGCCGGGTCTGCGCCCGAACTCGGTGTTTCGGATCTTCATCGACCGGGCACGCCGAGGCGAGCCGATCACCATTCAGGGTGACGGCTCCCAGGGGCGGCAGTTCACCCACAGCCGCGACATCGCCCGGGCCTTCGACCTGGCGCTCCGGTCCGACGTCTCCGGGGTCGCCCTGAACACGGTGGCGACACGGACCGTGACGATTCGTGAGCTGGCGGAGAAGGTGGTCGAACGGTTCCCCACCGAGCTCACCTTCGGACCGCCCCGTCCCGGCGACGTCCCTCCGGCGACCGTCTCGGCGGCCCGGATCGCCGACGTCCTCGGATGGGAGGCGCAGATCCCCTTCGAGGACGGGCTCGCCGACCTGATCGACCATGAGCTCGCCGGAGACTGACGGGCGGATCCTCGTTCTCGTCTACGGGCTCGGCCTCGGCGGCGCCGAGAAGCTCCTCGCCACCTCGGCTCCGCTGTGGGCCGAGTCGTCGTTCACCTACCGGGTCGCCTACGTGCTCCCCTGGAAGGACCAGCTCGTCGACACCATCCGGAGGTCGGGAGTCGAGGTGGACTGTCTCGGAGGGAGAGCCTCCGACCCCCGGGTCGCCTTCCGACTGCGACGCCTCATCCGGTCCTGGAGACCCGATCTGGTCCATGCCCACCTTCCGATCGCCGGGACCATCGCCCGGGTCGTCTCCCCCGTCCCCGTCGTGTACACCGAGCACAACCTCGCCGGCTCCTACCGGCCTCTGGTCCGCCTCGGCAACCGGGTGACCTACCGGGCGAACGCGGCGGTGATCGCCGTGTCGGACGCCGTGGCATGCTCCCTCGAGGGCTACCCGGGCCCGACCCCTCGGGTCGTGCCCAACGGCGTGCTCTGCGAGGTCGGCGCCGACGAGGCGGAGGCGGCGAGACACGAACTCGACCTCGACCCTGACGCCAGACTCGTCGTACACGTGGGCAACCTCCGCCCCCACAAGGGACACCGGAACCTGGTCGAGGCAGCGGCGGTGCTGGAACAGGCCGGATCGAAGGCGATCCTGGTCTCCATCGGTGGGGAGAAACACCCCGGCGACCTCGAACGCCTCCGAGCCGAAGTCGCCGCCCGGGGTCTCGAGCACCGGCTCAGATTCCTCGGCCGTCGCGAAGACGCCCGGGCGTTCATCGCCGCCGCCGACGTGTTCGTCAGCCCCGCCGACGTGGAGGGGCTCCCCGTGGCGATCCTCGAAGCCCTCGCCCTGGGCCGCCCGGTGGCGGCGACGGCGGTGGGGGGTGTCCCCAGCGTCGTCGTCGACGGTGAAACCGGAATCCTGGTACCGCCGGGCGACCCGGAAGCCCTCGCCGAGGCCGTCGAACGCCTCCTCGCCGACGCCGAATGGGCGGCGCGGCTGGGCAAGGCGGGACAGGCCCTCGTGGAGACCGAGTACGGCCTCGAGAAGATGGTGGACGCCTACGAACGGGTGTACCGAGAGATCCTCGGGACATGACCGGCCCGAGCATCCGCCTCGCCCGACCCGACGATCTCCCCCAGATCCTCGACGTCCTGCGGGCCGCCCTGGGCGAGACGCCCCTGTTGCGACGCACCCCGGAGCTGTGGCGTTGGAAACACGTCGAGAACCCCTTCGGGCCGTCTCTGGTCCTCGTCGCCGAAGCCGACGGCCGGGTCGTCGGGGTACGGGCCTTCATGCGTTGGGAGTTGGAGACGCCCGACGGTGACACCCTCCGGTGCGTCAGGGCGGTCGACACCGCCACCCATCCCGACTATCTGCGACGGGGGATCTTCCGGCGTCTGACCGAGTCGGCGATCGAATACGCCCGGGACGAAGGGGTGGATCTGGTCTTCAACACCCCCAACGCCAAGTCGGGGGCGGGATACCTGAAGATGGGGTGGCGGACCGTCGCCCGACTCGGGGTGATCGTCCGATGGCGGACGGGTCGGGTCGCACCCCTCGATTCCGATACCGTGCCCCGCCTCGACGACCATGTGGCGGCGGTCGACCCGCTGGATCCGCTGCCCCCGGCCAGACGGGGACACGGTCTCAGGACTCCCCGCCGCGACGCCTACCTCCACTGGAGGTTCTCACAGCATCCGACGGCACGCTACGGAGCCGTCCGGTTCGGATCCGGGACCGCCGTGGTGCGACCCAACGTCCGTGCAGGACGCCGGGAGCTGGTGGTGTCGGACGTCCTCGGTGACGCCACCGCGGGGCTGTTCCGGGAGGTGGCGAAGAGGAACCGCTCCCGCTACGTGGCCACCTGGTTCTCCCCGGCGGCACCGGAACGGCGCATAGCCCGACGTGCCCTGTACGCTCCGGTTCCGGGACTGCGGACCCTCACCCTCGTGGCCCGACCGCTACGGTCCCTCCCCGTGGACGTCTTCGATCTGGGGAACTGGGATCTGGCGGTGAGCGACCTGGAGTTGCTGTGAGACAGCAGATCGTCCTCGGGATCGGCGCCGGGTTGACGGCACTGGTCGCGTTCGTCCTCGCCGCCGGCGCCGTCCCCCTCCACCTCGTGGTGCTGGCGGTGGCCGGCCTCTCCGTCACCTACCTGGTGGGTCGGGCGATGGCGACGGACTTCGACCGGTCCTGGCTCCCCGGTCTCCTGGTGGCCGGACTGGCCGCGAAGCTGGTCGGGGCCTGGGTCCGGTACTTCGTCCTCATCGAGGTGTACGGCGGTGTGGGTGACGCCCTCGGATACCACAGCCGAGGCCTCCGCCTCGCCGAGATGTTCCGGGCGTTCACGGTCCCCACCTTCGAGGACGCCGGTTTCGGGTCGACCGGCACCCGGTTCGTCTCCTGGTTCACGGGTCTCGTCTACACGCCGTACCAGCCCGAGCCCCTCGGCGGTTTCTGGCTGTTCTCGCTGATCGCGTTCGCCGGCACGGTTCTCTTCTACGCGGCGGTGCGACGCAGCCTGCCACCGTCGACGTGGCGGCGGTTCCTCATCATGCTGATGTTCTGGCCGACGCTGCTGTACTGGCCGTCGTCGGTGGGCAAGGAAGCCCTGATCCTGGGCTTCGGAGGGGTGGTGACCTACGGGGCGGCGCGGCTGTTCGAGCGGTACCGCCTGAGCTGGCTGCTCGTCATCGGCGCGGCGATGGCCGTCATAGGCATCATCCGGGTCCACGTCGCCGGCCTGTTCGCCGGAGCGATCGTCGTCGGCATGCTCGTCTCCGCCGCACCTCGCGGTGCAGGCCCGAAGAGTCGCCGCCTCCTCCTCATGGCGGCCGGGTTCGCGGCGCTCATCCCCCTGGCCGCCCTGGTCTCGAGGGAGTTCGGCATCGACCCCAGCGGCCCCCTCGACCCCTCCGCCCTCGAGCCGGTCCTGTCCGAGGTGGCCCGCACCACCGGCCAGGGAGGCTCGGCGGTGCAGGGCGGGGTGATCCGCTCCATCGCCGACGTCCCGGCCGGTGTCCTCAAGGTGTTGTTCCGTCCCCTCCCCTACGAGGCGTCCAACATCCAGATGCTGGCGGCCAGCGTCGAGGGCGTGGCGTTGCTCCTGTTGATCCTCTCCCGCACCCCGTGGATGATCGGGAACCTGCGTCGGCTGCGCCGCTTCCCGTATCTGATCTTCGCCGCCACGTTCTCGGCCGGTTTCGTGGTGGCCTGGAGCGCGATCCTCAACCTGGGGATCATCGCCCGCCAGCGGGCCCTCGTCATCCCCTTCGTCCTGACCCTCGTCGCCGGCCTCGGCTGGCCCCTGGCCGCCGGCGAGGAGCCGGCTTCCGCTGCCGAACCCGACCGGGACGCCGCCCTCAACCCCACTTGAGCGCGGCCCCCACGGCGCCGACCACCGCCAGCACCCCGGTGACCGCCGCCGCGCCCACCCCGGCCCACCACCAGGCGGCGACGACCGCGCCACATAGGAGCGCCTGCGCCCCGGCGGCCACGAACACGACCGTCGGCACGCTCCACCCCCGGTCGGCCAGCCGGTCGTAGAGATGGGACCGGTCCCCTTGGAACAGGGGCATCCCCGCCCTCCGCCGTCGCAGCACCGTCGAGACGAGGTCGACGAGGAACACGCCGAGCAACGAGCCGCCGGCGACCATCCCGACCACGTCTTCGCCTCCCAGCCGGACACCGGAGGCCACGAGCATCAGGCCGACCAGGTAGCTGCCGTTGTCCCCGAGGAACACCCGCGCCGGATGCCAGTTGAAGACACCGAACCCGACCAAGGCGGCACCGAGGGCGACTTCGGCACCGAGATCCGCTCCCGACGTCGACCCGACCAGCCCCATCGCCACCAGCGTCACCAGGGCCACCGACGCGACCAACCCGTCGAGGCCGTCGAAGAGGTTCACGGCGTTGATCCCCACCACCACGCCGGCGGCGACGAGGGCACCGCCGACGGGTCCGACCCCGAGAGCCCAGGCCACGAGCACCCCGGCGACGGCTTCGACGGCGAGCCTGAGCACCGGGGGCAGGCCTCTGCGGTCGTCGACCAGCCCCAACGCGACCACCAGCCCTGCCGCGACCATCAGCCTCGGGGAGGGACGTCCGGTGAGTATCGACGAGACGACGAGGGCGCCGTACAGCCCCACCCCTCCGAGGGGCACCGCCGGGACCGTGTGGACTTTCAGGGCCTCCCCGGGTCGGTCGACGATCCCCAGTCGGGGGCCGAGCGCCGGTGCGATCGCCGACCACCCGGCGGAGACGACTGCGGCGGCGAGCCCTCCGGCGATCAGGCCGACCACACCAGCACCTCCGAGGTCTCGCCGCGGTGGACTTCGATCGTCCCCACCGGTTCGAACCCCATCTTCCGGTAGGCGGCGATCGCCGCCGAGTTGTCGGCGCCCACGACCACCTTCACCTTCCCCACGCGGCTCATCGCGGTGAGGAGCTCCCGTCCCAGAACGGTGCCGATCCCTCGACCGCGCCGATCCGCCACCACCGCCATCGACACCAGTTCGGCGTCGACGCCGACGTCGCCGCCTTCGTAACGGAAGGTCTCCCAGGCCCGCCGCAGCATCGTCGGGCGCAGCAACCGAGGTGCGGCCGCCACGACCGCCCGGATCCCGAAGCGACGGACGAAGGAACGGTAGAAGGCGCCGATGTCGGCGACGCCGGCGACGAACCCGACCGGCCCGCACTCGTCCTCGGCGACGAGCACGACGGCGTCTTCGTGTTCCACGAGCGCACGGTAGAGGAGTGTCATGAACCGGCGTCCCAGACGGGGCAGGAAACCGGTGGAGATCGCTTGCGCGTGCAGGACGGCCAGGAAACGGGTGTCCCCTTCGTCGGCCCGCCGGACCCGGACCTCGCCGGAAGGTCCGTCGCCGAGGGCGGCCGCCAGCCGGTCCAGGCCTTTGGTGAGGGCGAGCTCCCGATAGGTGGAGAGGACGATCTCGACGACCCTGTCCTCGTCGAAGAGCCGTCTGGCCCGTTCGCGCCCGGCCCGGCCCATCCGAGAGGCCAGCTCCGGGTCGTCCCCGATGGTCCGGATCGCCCGGGCCAGGGACCGGGCGTCGGAGACGGGGACGAGGAGGCCGTTCTCGCCGTCGGCGACGACCTCCCGGCATCCCCGGATGTCGGTGGCGACGATGGGCAGGCCCATGGCGGCAGCCTCCATCGCCGCCCGGGGGAAGCCTTCACGGTGCGACGGGAGCACGAACACGTCCATCGTCGGGTAGAGGGCATCGACGTCGGTGCGCATCCCCAGGAACCGGACGCCGTTCGCCTTCGCCCGTTCGATCATCGCGTCGCCGAGGTCGTCCGCCTTTTCGGGGTCCCGGGGCCCGATGCAGACCACCACGTACCGGTCGTCGAGGAGTCGGGCGGCCTCGAAGAGCTCCGGGTAGCCCTTCTCCGCCACCATCCGCCCCACCATGCCCACCACCACCGCGTCCGACGGGATGCCGAGCTCGGCACGCATCCGATCCCGATGGGACCGGTCGTACCGGGCGGGATCGAACCGGGCGAGGTCGACACCGTTGCCGAGATGCCGTGTCCGAGCCCGGGGTGCGAGACGCAGCCTGTGGGCCAGTTCGAGATCCTCCGCGCTCTGATAGAGCTCGGCGTCGGAGAACCGGGAGGCGACGAACTCCAGGGCGTAGACGACCAGGCGTTTCAGCGGTGGATCGTCGGGGGCCGCGTAGAAGCCGTGCACCGTGTTGACGACGACGGGCACGCCGGCCACACGGCCGAGGATCCGACCGTAGACGCCGGGTTTGGGGTTGTGGGTGTGCAGCACGTCCGGTCGGAGCCGCCTCAGCACCCTCCAGAGCTGGGCGGCTGCCCGCAGGTCGGCGCCGAGGCTCATCCCACGTGTCGACGCCGACAGTGCCACATGTTCGATGCCTGCCGCCTCCAGCTCGGCCACCCAGGGGCCGGGAGAGGAGATCCCCACCGACCGGATGTCCCTCTGGAGGGGTGCGAGGAGCTGGGGGAACACCAGGTAGCGGAGGGACAGGTCCACCGTCGTCAGGTGGGCGATCACCGGGCGCCGATCAGCCATCGATCGTGCTCCTCAGGACCTGCTCGTACCGGTCGATGCTCGCACCCATCGTGTACCTGCGGGCCAGCTCCCGGGCGGCGGCACCCATCCGGCGGCGACGCTCGGGATCCGCGGCGAGGTTCTTCAGGGCGGCGGCGGCACCTTCGACGTCCCCGGGCCGGACCAGGATCCCCGTCGTACCGTCGGTCACCACTTCGGGGGTGCCTCCCACCCGGGTCGCCACCACCGGACGTCCCGCCGCCGCGGCCTCCAGCACGACGCCGGGGAGCCCTTCGGTGCGGGAGGTGGACAACAGCACGTCCGCCCATCCGAACAGCTCTTCCATCTCCGCCGCCGAACCGAGGACCTCGATCCGGGGACCCGCCGCCGCCTCGACTTCGGTGCGCAACGGGCCGTCACCGGCGATCTTCGCCCACACGTCGGCGTCGGCCGCGGCGAGGTTGATCGCCTGCACCGCCGTCAGCGGGTCCTTCTCCGTGGACAGGGCGCCGGCCACCAGCACCCGCAGCTCGGGGTGCGGGAGGGGCGGGTCCAGCTCGAACCAGTGGTCGGGCACGCCGGTGGGCGCGACCGTGACCCGGTCGGGGGCCACACCCATCGAGTCGATGAGCTGGCTGCGGGTGGCCTCCGACACGGCGGTGATCCGGTCGCAACGTCCGAGGAGGTACCGCTGGATCCGAGCGTGCCACGGGCCCCGCACCCAGTACCGGGGTTCACCGATCGACGAGTAGACGACGCGGGGACGCCCGGGCATGAACCTGGTGGCGGCGACGACGGTCCGCAGGGTGGCTCCTCCGTTGGCCAGGACGACGTCGGGCCGGCGCCGCCGGAGGAGCCTGCGCAACAGCCGTGGCAGCGCCACGTCGGAGACGTCGGCTCCCCCGACGGCGTCGTCCACCTGGACCCGGGGGTCGGATCCGCCGGCTCTGAGGGCCACCAGGCTCGCCTTCCATCCCCGTGCCCGCAGGCCCTCGACGAGACGTTCACCGAACACTTCGGCGCCGCGTCGCCGATCGGAGCTGACCAGCACCATCACCGACCCGAACCGGTCCCCCTTCGAGGCGACGACCCGCCGACGCCAGCGCGGGTAGGCGCGGGGGGCCCGCAGCGCCAGCACCGCCCGGTCGAGCCGTCGGTCGGCGTGGAGGGTGACCGCCAGGTTGAGGAGATGGGGCCTCTTCCCGTCGAACCGCACCAGGTCGGTGCGGGGGAGCAACTCCCGGGCGACCCGGAGGGGGAGACCGCCGGTGGAGGTCTCCGCCAACACCTCCCCGGGTACGGCGGCTCCCAGGGCGGAGGCGACGCTCCAGGCCAGATGCCCGAACCCGGCCAGGCCGTGGTCGTGGGCGAAGCGGACCGCCGTCTCCCAGTCGAGGCCGTGCCGGGCGACTTCGACGAGGTCACGGAACAGCACCAGCCGGAACCGATGATCCAAGAGGGCGTGGGTACACAGGAACGCCGCCACGACCTCGTCGGGCAGCAGCCACCCGAGGTGGGTCTGGTCCGGCTCGGGGGGACGTGCCCGCTCCCACGCCTGCTCGGTCGCTCCGGCGGCGCGGCCGCGGAGTTGACGGTACGAGAAGAGGTCCCAGTGCAGGTCGACGTTGAAGACCACCCCGGAGGGGTCGCGGAACGGGATGTCCCGTTTGTCGGCTCTCGGTCGCTTCGGTGGAATCCCCAGACATTCGGGGTCGGAGGCGACGATCTCAAGGGTGCGACCGAGTTCGGCGGACGGGACGACCAGATCGAGGTCGGTGAAGATCCGCTGGCCCGGGGTCGGGTAGAGCCGGTCCGCCAGCGCGGGCCCCTTCACCACCGCCGCTCGGATGCCGGCGGCGGCGAGGCGTTCCATGAGGCGACGGAGGCTGCGGCGCATCACGATGCCCAGGGCGACCGCCCGGGTCTGCACGGTGGACAGCTCGTGGCGATCGACGACGTCGCCGGGGGTGAGCAGGCCGACCAGACCGTGGCTACAGGCGAGTTCGAAGACGGCGCCGTCGACCGACCCGGCCGGGCGTTCCCATCCTGCCGCCACCGCCGCCAGCACCCGTTCGGCGGGATCGGCCGCGAACAGCCATCCTTCGTTCGGTTCGGTGCCCCTCACCCCGGCCTTCCCTCGTCTCGATGCCTGCCGGGGCGAACGATGGCGTCACCCGCCCCGGTGCCTCCTTAGAGTACCGGCGGGCAGCCGGCCCGAAAGGGGGTACCGGGCGGCCGCCGCCCAGACGACCAGCGGACGACCAGGAGGATCCCAGCCCGTGACGACCCTCACCGCCGCCGACGGGACGGTGTTGGAGGCCCGATGGGACGGCCCCGCAGACGCCGGGATGGCGGTTGTGTTCTGCCATCCCCATCCCGGTTACGGGGGGACCATGACCGCCCCCCTCATGAACGGTGTCACCGACGGGCTCACGGCGAGGGGTTTCGCCGTCCTCCGCTTCAACTTCCGTGGTGTCGGCGAGTCGGGCGGGCACCACGACGACGGCGAAGGAGAGGTCGCCGACGTCGCCGCGGCGGTCGCCGCCGCCGAGGCCCGCCACCCCCGGGTCTCGGTGTGCGGCTGGTCCTTCGGGGCGGCGATGGCCCTGGGTTGGATGGCCCGGTCCCGACGGGCTCTCCCCTTCGTCGGGATCGCCCCGCCCCCTCAGCTCTGCCCTCCGCCCGACGAGGTACCGCCCGGTCCGAAGCTCATCGTCGTCGGCGACCGTGAACAGGTGATCGACCTCGACGCCCTCCGCGCCTACGCCGCCGCCATCGGGGCGACGGTCGAGACGCTCGTCGGCTCGGACCATTTCTTCGTGTTCCGCCACACCCAGGTGGCGGAGATGGTGGCCGGTTTCCTCAGCGCGGAGTGAATCCGCGGTTTCGAGCCTCGGCGAGCTCGTCCGGTCCGAAGGACGCCAACAGGTTCCGCCCGAGCAGGTCGTCGGCTTCCACCCTGGCCTCGAGCAGCTCGTACTGTCGGGGATCGTCGGTGTCATAGACCACCATGTCGTCGCGGGTTCCCACGTAGCGGTGGTGCTCGAACCTCCGCAGCCGGGGCATCACTCCTCCCCTCCCCGACCGGTCGGCACCTCGGCTCCGCAGTTCGGGCAGGTGGCGACGGCGATGTCGCCGACGATGAAACGGAACTCGCATTCGGGACACTGCACCCGGGGCGATGGCGGTTCGGGCCGCGGAGGAGGCGGAGGCGACGTGTATCCCGGGGGTGCCCCGGCCGCCTGGCCCGGTCCGGGCCGAGCTCCGGCGGCCCTCACCGCGTTCACCGACCCGCAGGCCGGACAGGAGAACTTCCCGGGACCGGGCACCTCGAACTGCGTGTGGCATGCTCCGCACCGTACGATCATCCTTCACCTCCCACCGGCTCGCCGACCGCCCCGATCGCCGCCAGATACTCGGCCTCCAGGGCCAGCACGGCGACGACGTCGTCCCGAGGGTAGGAGACGCCGTGACGGAGGGCGATCTGGTCCATGATGTACTCGACGGCCGCCGGGGCGCCGCCGGCCGTGACCTCCACCGGGGTGCGTCGACGCCTCTGGGCGAGCCCCTGGAGGTAGTAGACCTCCCATTCGATGATCCGGCGGATGTCGGAACGTCTGAGACGTGCCGCCAGCTCGGAGTCGAGCCGCTCGTGGATGAAGGCGACGGCGTCTTCCACGACGTACACGGGTTCGATCGGACCCGAACTGCGACGTTTGGCCTCCTGGTAGACGAGGGCGGCGACGATGAAGAAGAAGATCGCCGCCAACAGACCGGCGAGGGCGACGGTGGTGACCCCGGACATGGTCTGAACTGTAGATGTCTTCCGGCCGGATCTCAGAGCCCGATCCGGTCGGCCAGGAGCCGCCGATGGTGGGCGGGGTCCCCGAACATGAGCTGGGTGCTCTTGGCCCGGCGAAAGTACAGGTGGGCGTCGTGTTCCCAGGTGAAGCCGATGCCGCCGTGGACCTGGATGTTCTCACCGGCGCAGAACAGGGCCGCTTCGGAACAGTACGACTTGGCGAGGGGGGCGAGCTCGTCGAGTTCGTCGTCGCCTGCCGCCAGGGCGACGGCGGCCGCGGAGGCGGCGGCGCGGGCCGACTCGGCCTGGACCAGCATGTCGGCGCAGGTGTGCTTCACCGCCTGGAAGGACCCGATCGGCCGCCCGAACTGGTGTCGTTCTTTGGCGTAGGACACCGCCATGTCGAGGCAGCGTTCGGCGAGGCCGACCTGTTCGGCGGCGAGGGCCACCGACCCGACCTTCACCGCCCGTTCCAACAGGTCCTCACCGGCCGCCGGGAGCCGGGCGTCGTCGGGGACCTCCACCCCGTCGAAGCGGACATCGGCGAGGGCCCGGGTGAGGTCGAGGGCGTCGAGACGGCGGCGTTCGGCCGCCGCAGCCGGGACGACGAACCACGAGACCCCGTCGCCGGTCCGGGCCGCCACCAGGTAGTCGTCCGCCACGTGCCCGTGGGCGACGTAGCGCTTCGTCCCGGTGATGACCCATCCGTCGTCGGCGGCGACGGCTTCGGTGGCGACACCTGCGGGTTCCCACTCCCCCGTCGTCTCGGTGACGGCGGGAACGACGATCCGTGTCCCGTCGGCGATGCCGGGGAGCAGGGATTCCTTGTGGGCGTCGGAACCGCCGGTGAGCAGAAGGTCGGCGGCGAGTACCGCCGAGAACAGGTAGGGGGTCGGGTCGAGGGCACGACCCATCTCTTCGATCAGCACCGCCGCTTCGAGGTGTCCGAACCCCGCCCCTCCGTACTCCTCGGGGATCAGCATCGCCTGCCATCCCATGGCAGCCATCTCGTCCCAGTGGGCGCGGTCGAACCCTTCGGGGAGGTCGATGACCCGCCGCAGCTCCGCGGAGGGGAGGCGTTCGGAGAACCAGCGCCGGGCGACGCGCGCCAGTTCCTGTTGTTCCTCGCCGAAGGCGACTCCCATGTCGGCTCCTTCCCCGGGGCCAGCACAGGTTAGCGGTCGTTCACCGCCCTTCAGAACGCCTCGACGGCCAGCTCCATGATCCGTCCGTCCTCGGATTCGGCTGCACGCCGGCGGGCGGCGACCTGGGGTGCCACCGACCGCACGAAGAACCGGGCCGACTCCACCTTGCCGGCGTAGAAGGGGTCGTCGGCGACCTTGGGGGCGGCGACTTCGGCGTGGCGCAGGAGCAGCCACGCCACCACGACCTCGGCGAGGCTGAACAGAAGCGGAGTCGCGTGGAGGCCCGTCAGGTAGATCTCGGCCGGTTCGGTCTGGGATGCGACGAGGTGGCCGACCATCGCGCCCACATGGGCCTGGGCGTCGTCGAGCATCCGCCCCAACAGCTCCCGCTCGGCCGACACCGGGTCGTCGGCGCCTCCGGCCTTGACGAACTCGGCGATCTCGGCGGCGAGGGCGGCCACGGCCTGGCCCTGATCCCGTGCGATCTTGCGGAAGAACAGGTCGAGACCCTGGATGCCGGTCGTGCCTTCGTAGATGCTGTCGATCTTCGCGTCCCGGATGTACTGTTCCAGCGGGTAGTCCTTCAGGTATCCGGAACCTCCGAGGGTCTGAAGGGACAGGGAGAGCAGCTCGTACCCCTTCTCCGACGAGTACCCCTTGACCAGGGGCAGCAGCAGATCGTTGCGCCGCCGCCAGGTGTCGTCGTCGGGATGGAGGTGGACCTGATCCTGCACCCAGGCCGTGTAGGCGACGAGGGCGCGCAGCCCTTCGGCCCAGGCCTTTTGGATCATCAGCATCCGCCGGACGTCGGGGTGGGCGATGATCGGGACCCGCGGGGACGTCTTGTCGGCGGCCCTGGTGAGATCCGGACCTTGGATCCGCTCCTTGGCGTATTCGAGGGCGTTGAGGTAGCCGGTCGACAGGGTCGCCATCGACTTGGCGCCGATCATCATCCGGGCGTGCTCGATGACCCGGAACATCTGGCGGATCCCGTCGTGAACACCCCCGACGAGGTATCCGACTGCGGGACGGTCCATCCCGAGGGTCAGCTCGCAGGTCGCCGACCCGTTGATGCCCATCTTCTTCTCCAGGTTGGTGGCGACGATCCCGTTGCGTTCGCCGAGGGTTCCGTCGGGGTTCACCAGGAACTTGGGGACGATGAACAGGGAGAGCCCCTTCGTTCCGGGTCTCGCACCTTCGGGTCGGGCGAGGACCAGGTGGATGATGTTCTCGGCGCCGTCGTGTTCGCCTCCGGTGATGAACCGCTTCACCCCTTCGAGGTGGTACACGTCGCCGTCGACGTGGGTCGCCTTGGTCGTTCCGGCGCCGACGTCGGAGCCGGCGTCGGGTTCGGTGAGGACCATCGTCGCGGCCCAGCCCCGCTCGACCATCGTCCGGGCGAGGTCACGCTGGGCCGGCGTGCCCTCCTCCCACAGCACCCGGGCGAACAGTGGACCCGACGCGTAGAAGGTGATGGCCGGGTTCGCTCCGAGCAGGAACTCCTGGGTCGCCCAGAAGATGGTGGGGGGCACCACCATGCCGCCGAGCTCTTCGGGGATCCCGAGCCGGTCCCAACCGGTTTCCCGCAGCAGCGCCAGGGCTCCCTTCACCTCGTCGGGGAGGTGGATCTCGCCGTCGGTCAGCTCGAGGGGGGTACGGTCGGCGAGGGCGAACGACCGGGCCCATTCCTCGCGGGCGAAACGTTCGACCTCCCGGAGGATGTCGCGGGCCGTGTCGAGGTCGAGGTCGGAGAACGCGTCGAGGTGCTCTTGGATGCCCAGCACCTCGAACAGGTTGAATTCCAGGTCCCGCAGGTTCGACCGGTAGTGGGTCATGGCCATCCCTTCTCTTTTCAGCACCCAGTCTAATTTGAGTAATAGCTCAAGAACATTCGACCTCCGGGAACCTGGTACGGTCGCCACCATGAGGAACCGCGCCGGTATCGAGACCCGGGAGCGAATCCTGGAAGCGACCCGCACGCTCCTCTCCGAGCGAGGTCTGGAGGGCACCACCGTCAAGGCGATCTGCGAGGTCGCCGGGATCCTGGCCGGGAGCTTCTACAACCTGTTCGACTCGAAGGAGCAGGTGGTGCTGTCCGTCGTCGCCGAGGCGATCGCGGCCGTCGACCCCGACGGCCCGGGCCCCGAGAGCGTGGCCGAACTCGTCGAGGCGTACGTCCGGTTCGTCACCGAGGAACAGACCCTGGCGAGGGTGTACCTGGCCGTGGCGGTGAGCAAAGGCCTCCAAGACCCCGAGATGGCCCGACGGGTGCTCCGACACCACGAGCAGCGGGTCGAACGGTTCCGACGTGCCCTGGCCGCCGAAGGACTCGGCGAACCGGAGGCCTCCCTGCGGGCGGAGGCCGTCGCCGCCACGTTGGAGGGGTATGCCCTCCATGCCCTGTTGGACCCCGGCTTCGATCTGGCCGCCCACGCCCTCAGGTTGGTGAACGAGACGGTGGGAGCATGAAGGTGGAGACGCTGCGGGACGACGACACCCTCGTCGTTCGACGGGTACCGTCGATCGGCCCCTTCGACAACAACGCCTACGTCGTCGGTACCCCCGGCGGGGCAGCAGCGGTGATCGACGCCGCTGCCGAACCGGAGCTGATCATCGAGGCCTGCGCCGGCCTGACACCGCAGATGATCGTCACCACCCACGGCCACCTCGACCACATCGGCGCCCTCGACGCCGTCCAAGAGGCCTTCGACATCCCGTTCCTCCTCCACCCGGCCGACACCGAGATCGCCCAACGCTCCCCCGACGCCCCCCTCGGCGACGGCCAGGAGATCGTCCTCGGCGACGTCGCCCTCCACGTCGTCCACACCCCGGGACACACCCCGGGTTCGGTCTGCTTCGTCGTCGAGCCCTTCCTGTTCTCCGGCGACACCCTCTTCCCGGGCGGTCCCGGCGCGACCCGGTGGGAGTACTCGAGCTTCGGCCAGATCATGGATTCGCTGGAACGGCGTCTGTTCACCCTCCCCGATCCCACCTTGGTCTACCCGGGCCACGGCGATCCGACGACCATCGGCGCCGAACGTCCCCATCTGGACGAGTGGCGGGCGCGAGGTTGGTGACCCCGAGGCGATAGGCTCGGGCGTCATGGACTACGCCCTCATGACCGAGCCGCAGATCGGCGGCACCTACGAACAGCTCCTCGAACTCGCCCGCTGGGCCGAGGCGGCCGGGATGGTCGCCTTCGCCCGTTCCGACCATCTCTACTCGTCCCGGGAGCCTCGCCCCGACGCCACCGAGGCCTTCACCACCCTCGCCGGCCTCGCCCGGGAGACCGACCGGATCCGGCTCTGCGTGTTGGTGACACCGATCACGTTCCGTCACCCGGCGATCATCGCCAAGGCGGCCGCCACCATCGACCAGATGTCGGAGGGCCGCCTCGACCTGGGGATCGGAACCGGGTGGATGGAGCTGGAACACGAGGCGTTCGGACTGACGTTCCCCCCGGAACGAGAGCGGTTCGAACGGCTGGAGGAGGCGATCCGCTACGTCCGCTCTGCCTTCGGAGACGACCACGCCCGCTTCGACGGACGCCACTATCACCTCGACGCCGAGGTGCGCCCCCGACCGTCGGGGACCCGCATCGTCGTGGGAGGCTCCGGTCCCCGCCGCACCCCCACCCTGGCCGGACGTTTCGCCGACGAGTACAACCATTTCCTCGCCCCACCGGAGACCATCGCCCCCAAGGTGGCGACGATGCGCCGGGCGGCAGAAGAGGCAGGTCGCGACCCCGAGGGGATCTGCGTGTCTGTGATGGGTCCCGTCGTGGCCGGCACCGACGAGGCGGACTACGCCGAGAGGCTGGCCCGGAGGGCGGCGAGCCGTGACCTGTCCCCGGCCGAATACGAGGAACGGCTGGTCGCGGCGGGCGTCCCGGTGGGCCCACCCGACCGACTGGCCGAGGCCGTCGGGGGTCTCGAAGCCGTCGGTGTCTCCAAGCTCTACCTGCAATGGGTCGACCTCGACGACCGCGAAGGCCTCGAAGCCACCTACCGGGCCCTCACCGGGTGACGGCGAACCGAGACCGACGACGCCGTCGACACCCCCAAACCCTCAGCCGGTGCCGGGACGTTCCGCCACCTCGGCCACCACCGCCCCCGAGACCCGCAGGAGGTCGGCGACGGAGAGGGGGAACACCGTGTCCGGCGTCCCCGCCGCCACCCACACCGGATCGTGGCGGGCCAGCAGCGGGTCGGCGAACACCCGGAGCGGCTCCGGGAAGCCGAAGGGGGCCGTCCCGCCCGCGGCGAACCCCGTCGCCTCCCGCACCTCCTCCAAGGTGGCTCTCCGCACCTCGGTCCCCCCGGCGGCGACCGCCAGACGCTCGGGATCGAGCCTCCTGTCGCCGGGGACCAGCGCCACGACCGGCTCATCGTCGACCATGAACACGAGGGACTTCACGATCGCCGCCACCTCGCATCCGACCGCCCGAGCCGCCTGCTCCGCGGTCTTCGTCCCCTCCGGGAAGCGGTGGACCTCCATGGCCAGCCCGAGCTCCGAGGCGACGTGTTGGAGACGACGGGTGGCGGCGGGGAACTCGGTCACGGCCCCCGAGACTAATGATTGCTCCGGAAACGGCCGATACTGGAGGGGATCCACGAGAGGGGAACGACCGTGAAGACCCGCCTGCGCATCCTGGCAGCCGTGTTCGCCCTGACCGCGGCAGCGTGCGGCGGTGGCACACCCGCCGCCACCGACCCGGCCGCCCCGGCCGACGACACCACCTCCCCACCTGCGTCGGGGCCCCAGATCGCGCCGGCGTCGTTCCAGTACCACTACGACGACGTCGTCGAATACGCGTTGACCCTCGACCAGACCCTGACGATGCGCGCCGACGGCGACGCCTCGGGTTTCGGCGACGGCCGGTACGAGCTGCCCGTCGAGATGGAAGCCGATGTGCGGGCGGACCTGACGCTGCGCTACGAGACGAGTCCCGGTCCCGACCCGGGCACCACCACCGTCCGCCTCACCTCCGAGGTGACGAACCTGGTCGTCGAAGGGACGATCAACGGCGAGCCGGCGGCCGACACCGACATGGCCCAGCTCGGGCCGACCACCCTGCCACCGGTGGACGTCACCGTCATCGTGGACGAACGGGGCAACGTGGTGGAGATCGAGAGCTCCGGCGAAGATCTCGGAGCCCTCTTCGGCGGGCTCGGGAGCCTCGAGAACCTCGGCACCTCCCGGCTCGGCCGCCCCGTCGGCCCGGCCTTCCCCGAAGAGCCGGTGGGGGTGGGCGACACCTGGACGGAGACCACCGAGACGGAAGGCCCCGAAGGGCCCATCGTCACCCGGGCCACCCACACCGTCGTCGGCACCGACGTCGTCGCCGGGCGGGACGTGCTCGTCGTCGAGAGCGTCTACGAGACCGACGGGTTCTCGTTCGACTTCACCGACTTCCTCCGAGGGTTCCTCGAAGGCTTCAGCGACGCCGCCGGCGAGGCCGGGGCACCCGACGAGGGGGAGCTCCAAGACATGCTCGAACAGCTCGTGTTCCGCATCGACGTGGCGCCGACGACCAGCACCGTGACCTCCTGGTTCGATCCCGAACGGGGCCTCGTCGTCGAGGCCGACGGCAACGACGACACCGGAATGGCGATGCAGTTCCAGGGCCCCAACGAGGAGACGGGGGCGATGGAACGCCTCGACGTGGACATGTCGATCACCCAGTCGGTCTCCTACCGCCTCCTCGGCCCGGGCGCCTGAGCGCGTCGACCTCGCAAGGGTCGACGCGGCGCCTGCATTTCCACTATCACGACCGTGGAATTTAGGCTGGGGCCGTGCGCACCGAGACCCCCCTCCTCCAGATCGAGAACCTCCACGCCGGGGTCGATGACGTCGAGATCCTCAAGGGCGTCGATCTCACGGTCGAACGCGGCCGCATCCACGTGCTGATGGGTCCCAACGGCTCCGGCAAGTCCACCCTCGCCAACGTCCTCATGGGTCACCCCTCCTACGAGGTGACCGAAGGTCGCATCCTCTTCGACGGCGACGACGTCACCGAGATGGCCCCGGACGAACGGGCACGGCGCGGCATGTTCCTCGCCTTCCAATACCCCGAAGCCATCCCCGGGGTCTCGGTGATCCAGTTCCTGCGCCAAGCCCTCTCCAACCGCCACGGCATCGACTACACGGTGCTGGAGCTGCGGCTCAAGGTGATGGACGCGATGAGAGAGCTGGGGATGGACTCCAGCTTCGCCGACCGCTACCTCAACGAGGGATTCAGCGGCGGTGAGCGGAAACGCAACGAGGTCCTGCAGATGGCGATCCTCGAGCCGACCCTCGCCATCTTGGACGAGACCGACTCCGGTCTCGACATCGACGCCCTCAAGACCGTCGCCGAGGGGATCGACAAGCTCCGCCACCCGGACCGTGGTTTCCTCATCATCACCCACTACCAGCGGCTGTTGGACTACGTCACCCCCGACGACGTCCACGTCTTCATGGACGGCCGGGTCGTCGAGACCGGCGGCCCCGAGCTGGCGAAGCGACTCGAAGAGGAAGGGTACGAGGCCTTCCGCCGAACCGAGGTCCCCTCATGAGCGGTCTCGAGCACCTCCGGGCAGATTTCCCGGTGCTCCAACGGGAGATCGGGGGCAAGCCGGTGCATTTCCTCGACTCCGCCGCCAGCTCCCAGAAGCCGACGAGCGTCCTGGAAGCGATGGACGACTTCTACCGGTGCTGTTACGCCAACGTCCACCGGGGGGCGTACGCCCTGTCGGTGGAGTCGACCGAACGGTACGAGGCGGCCCGGAGCAGGGTCGCCTCGTTCATCAACGCCTCCGATCCGACCCAGGTGGCCTTCGCCCGAGGTGCCACCAGTGCGCTGAACCTCATCGCCCACGGCTGGGGTGGCGAACACCTCCGCCCCGGTGATCGGGTGCTGCTCACCGAGATGGAACACCACGCCAACCTGGTGCCTTGGCAGATGGTCGCCGCCCGTACGGGAGCCCGCCTCGATTTCGTCCCCCTCACCGACGACTACCGGCTCGACCTGGAGGCGTTGGAGCAGAAGCTGGACGACGACGTGGCCGTCGTCGGCGTGACCGGGATGTCGAACGTCCTCGGCACCATCCCCCCGATCCCCCGGATCGCCGAGGCGGCCCGGACCGTCGGTGCTCTCCTGGTCGTGGACGGAGCCCAGCTCGTACCCCACCAACCCGTCGACGTCCAGACCCTCGGAGCCGACTTCCTCGTCTTCTCGGCCCACAAGATGCTGGGTCCGACCGGCATCGGGGCCCTGTGGGGTCGCCCCGAACGTCTCGAGGAGATGGAACCCTACGAAGGGGGCGGGGAGATGATCGCCGACGTCCAGCTCCACACCTCGACCTGGGCGGCGATCCCCCACCGTTTCGAGGCGGGGACACCGCCGATCGCCGAAGCCGTTGGTTTCGCCGCCGCGGTCGACTACCTCGACAAGGTGGGGATGGACCAGGTCGCCGCCCACGACGCCGACCTCACCGCCTACGCCCTCCAGCTCCTCGCCGAGATCCCCCACGTCACCGTGTACGGACCCGCCGACGTCGACGCCCGGGGAGGGGTGATCTCCTTCACGATGGCGGACGTCCACCCCCACGACCTGGCCACGATCCTCGACCAGCAGGGCGTGTCGGTGCGGGCGGGACATCACTGTGCCAAGCCCCTGATGCGCCGTCTCTGCGTGCCCGCCACCGCCCGGGCCTCCTTCTACGTGTACAACACCCGGACCGACGTGGACGCCCTGGTCGAGGCCCTGGGGGTCGCATCTCGGATCTTCGGGGTCGGGTGAGGGAGGCGGAGATGTCACTCGAAGAGCTGTATCGAGAGGTCATCCTCGACCACTACCGCAACCCGCGTCATCGCAAACCCCTCGACCGGGCCGACGCCCACGCCGAAGGCGTCAACCCGCTGTGCGGCGACGAGGTGACGGTCGAACTCGCCGTCACCGACGGGAGGATCAGCGACGTCGCCGCCATCGGCCAGGGATGTTCGATCAGCCAGTCCTCGGCTTCGATGATGACCGACGCGATCCTCGGCAAGACCGTCGAAGAGGTGCGGGACCTCATCCAACGGTTCAAGGCCATGATGGACATCGACCACGAAGCCGACCTGGGTCTCGACCCGGATCGTCCGGGGGCGGTGTTGGGGGACCTGGAAGCCCTCCAGGGCGTGCGCCGCTACCCGGTCCGGATCAAGTGCGCCAACCTCCCCTGGACCACCCTCGCCCAGGCTCTCGACCAGCTCTCCGCCTCTTAGGCTCTTCTTGACCTCCTGCTGATGCGCCCCTGAGTCGCATCCCGGCACGATGTCCACAGAACCGAGGGATCAGTAGGAGGTCTCACATGGAACGAAAGATCTGGACCACGGCGGCGGCGCTCACCGTCGTTCTCGCCGTGACCGGCGTCGCCTGGGCAGGGCTGCCCCGCGCCGCCGAGACGAGCACCACCGTGACCGTGGAGAACGAGCTGGTGGCCCCGGCAGCCGACGCCGGCACCGTCACCCTCCGGAAAGTCGCCGCCGGCCTCGAGGTCGTGTCGGTGAGCCCGGCCGACGGCTGGGAGTACACCGTGAAACGTGCCGCCGGCCGGGAGGTCGAAGTCGACTTCCGAGCGATGGACGGGACGGTCGAGTTCGAGGCCGAGATCGACAACGGCCAGGTTCGCATCAAGGTGAAGGTCCGCGTGGACGCCGGTGCCTCCTCCACGACGACCGTCGATTCCACGTCCTCGACGGTGGACAGCACCTCCACCTCGGTGGCCGCCGGCCCCTCCACCACCGAGGCGGTGACGTCGACCACCATCGACGACAGCCCGTCCACCACGGTCGACGATACGTCGCCGACCACCATCGACGACGACCGCACCACCTCGACCACGGTGTACGACGACGACGATGACGACGACCACACCACCTCGACCACGGTGTACGACGACGATGACGACGACCGCACCACCTCGACCACGGTGGCGCAGGGCGATCCGGCCGACTTCGGCACCAAGGTCTACGACGTCGACGGCATCGGCACCGTCACCGTGGAACGGGACGCCGACGGCCTGACCCTCATCGCCGTCGTCTCCAACCCCGACTGGACGATCAACGTCGAGAAGGCCGGTCCGAAAGAGATCGAGATCGAGTTCAGGAACGGAGAGCTCGAGGTCAAGTTCGAAGCCGAGCTCGAGTACGGGGAGCTCCGGATCAAGATCGAGCGGGGTTCCTGACCGGTCAATCCTTCCCGAACACCACCCGGAGAACCGCCCCGCCCTCGGGGCGGTTCTCCGCGTCGAGGTGGCCGCCCGTCCGCGCGGCGGTACGGGCCACGATGTCGAGTCCGAGACCCGTCGACCCGGCCCCGCTCTCCCCCCGGCGCAGGGGATCGACCCCGTCGGGGAACCCGGGTCCCTCATCGGCGACTTCCAGGACGGCACCACCGGCGCCTCTATCGACCTTCACCGTGAACCCGGTCCCCGGAGGGGTGTGGGCGAAGACGTTGCCGACGAGGGCGTCGACGGCGGCTGCGACGTCGCCCGGAGGGAGCGGCACCGGCGTGGGATCGTCGGTGATCTTCACCTCCAGGGCGCGGTCCTGGTCTTCGGCGGCGACCGCCCAGAAGGCGATCCGGTCTCGGACCACCGTCCCCAGATCGCAGGAGGCGGGCCGGTCGTCGGGCCTGGACCGGGCCTCTTCGATGAGCAGGTCGACTTGGCGCTGGAGGCGATCGAGCTGGGCGAGGAGGGACTCCCGCTCGGGGGATGCTTCGAGCCGCTCGACGCGCAAGCGGAGGGCGGTGAGGGGGGTGCGAAGTCGATGGGAGAGGTCGGCGACCGATTCCCGCTCGGCGGCGAGGAGGTCGTCCAACCGCCGTGCGAGCCAGTTGAACGACCGGGCGACCTCCTCGATCTCGACCGGACCTTCCAGGGGAACCCGAACCTGCAGATCGCCGGCTCCGAGACGGCGGGCGGCCGTCGCCAGGCGAGTGACGGGACGAACGAGGGACGTTCCCAGTCGGTCGGCCACCAGGACGGCAGCGACGATCATCCCCAACCCGAGCAGCGCCAAGAACACCCAGGCGGTGGCCACACCCGACCGCAACTGGTCGTCGGTGACGAAGGCCGTGACCACGATCGGGCCTTCCCGGGTCACCACCGGGAGCGCCACCTGCCAGCCCCCGTCGACCTCGTCGGCCACCGCACGTTGCTCATCGGCGGCGAGGCGGGTCACCGCGCTGGGCAGGGCGGACCCGATCAACCCTCCGTCGGGGAGGATGACGCTCACTCCGGGAGGTAGGGGCCCGAGGAGGTCGGCGAGGACGTCGACGTCGAGGCGGTCCACCTGGGCGAGGGCGAGGGCGACGAGGCTCCCCACCTCCTGAATGTCCCGTTCAGCGGCGACCCGGGCTCGGGTCTCCGCCTGGTGGCGGACCAACAGGGCCAGGGGCACGGTGAAGGCGATGACGACCAGGGACGTCACGGCGGCGGAGACGAGGACGAATCGGCGTCTCACGATTCGGGTTCGACCAGCTTCACCCCCACACCGTGAACGGTCCGCAGGTAGCGGGGCTGCTGCGCAGACTCGCCCAGTTTCTTGCGAAGCCACGACAGGTGCACGTCGACGGACCGCTCACTGCCGCCGTACGGCTCCCGCCAGACTTCGGCCATCAGCTCCCGCTTCGACACCACTTCGCCTGCACGTTCCGCCAGCACCCGCAACAGGTCGAACTCCTTGGGACTGAGGTCCAGGGGTTCACCGTCGAGGGAGGCTTCCCGGGAGGACGGGTCCACCACCAGGCCGCCGATGACGATGGGTCCGTCCCGCCGACCCGACTCGGCCCGGCGAAGCACCGCCCGCACCCTCGCCTCGAGCTGGGCCACCGAGAAGGGCTTCACGAGGTAGTCGTCGGCGCCGGCGTCGAGGGTACGGACCACCGACTCGTCCCCTTCCCGGGCGGTGATGACCACGACGGGCACCTGCGACACCGCTCGGATCATCCGGAGCAGCTCCGAGCCGTCGAGGTCGGGCAGGCCCAGGTCGAGGATCACCAGATCGGGCGACGATCCGACGACCTGGCGGAGACCCTCCATGGCGGTGGCCGCCGATTCGACGTCGTGACCCTGGCGGGCCAGCGTCTCGGCGACCAGGTGCCTGATCTCGAAGTCGTCCTCGACGACGATCACACGGGACATCGGCCCCGAGCATATCGGCCGTGCCACCCCGGAGATCGGACCTTGACGAAACCTTGACTACCCCTTGACTTCCGAGTGCGCGGATCTCGGGGAGAATGACGGTATGCGCCGGCTCGTACTCGTCGTCGCCTGGATGGGCGCCACCGTGATCGTCACCGCCACCGCCTGGGCGGTGGTCTCCGCGGTGGAGGACCGGGTCAGCGACCGGCCCCTCACCCCCCTCATCGCCACCACCTTGGCGGTCGACGAGACCACGACCACCACCTTGCCTCCGGTGACGGACCCGTCGGCCGAGACCCCGCCGCCGGCGACCGGCGACGAACCGACCACGACCACGGTCGGAGCCGAGACCGACGACACGGTGGCCTCGACGGGAAACACCGGAGGGGGCACCGTCCCCACCACCGCCGCCCCGACCACCACCACGACCTTGGTGACCACCACGACGACCGTCCCGACCACCACCACGACCGTCGCGACCACCACGACCACCTCGACGGAGCCCTCCGGCGAGTGGCAGACGAAGACGATCGTGACGCCGGGAGGCAGCCTCACCATCAAGCACCGCCCCGACGAAGTCGTCTTGACGTCGACGACTCCGGCCGCCGGCTTCGTGGTCGAGATCAAAAACGCCGGTCCACCCGAAGTGGATGTCGAGTTCGAGACGAACGACGACACCGTCAAGATCGACGTGCGGGTCCGCTACGAGAACGGCGTCCTCATCGAAGACATCGAAGAGGAGCGAAGCTGAACCTCAGAGGATGCCACCCTCGGTCATCTTCTTGATGTCGAGGGCGGCGTCGACCTCTTCGGCGCTCATCAGCCCCTTCTCGAGGACCACCTCCCGCACGGTCCGCCCGCTGGCGAATGCCTCTTTCGCCACGGCGGCTCCGGCGTCGTAGCCGATGTGGGGGTTGAGGGCCGTTACCACGATGACGTTTTTCTCGACGAGTTCACGGGCCCGTTCTTCGTTCGCCTCGATCCCGGTGACACACTTCTCGGCCAGCACCCGCGACGCGTTGCCGAGGATCGTGATCGCCTGCAACAGGTTGTGGGCGATCAACGGCATCATCACGTTGAGCTCGAAGTTGCCGTTGGCTCCCCCCCAGGTGATGGCGGCGTCGTTGCCCATCACCTGCGCCGCCACCATCATCACCGCCTCGGGGATGACCGGGTTCACCTTGGCGGGCATGATCGACGAGCCGGGTTGGAGTGCCGGAAGCCGGATCTCGCCGATCCCGGTGACCGGACCGCTCGACAGCCAGCGGAGGTCGTTGGCGATCTTGAACAGTGACGTGGCGACGGTCTTGAGGGTGCCGGCCGCCTGCACCGTGGCGTCCTTCGCCGCCTGCGCCTCGAAGTGGTTCGTGGCTTCCCGGAACGGGATCCCGGTCCGCTCGGAGATGACGTCGATCACCTTCGCGGCGAAGCCTTCCGGACAGTTGATCCCGGTCCCTACGGCGGTTCCCCCGAGGGGGAGCTCCTCGAGTTCGGGGAGGACCTTCTCGACCCGTTCGATCCCCTTGCGGACCTGGGTGGCGTAGCCGGAGAACTCCTGGCCGAGGGTGACCGGCGTGGCGTCCATGAGGTGGGTCCGTCCCGACTTCACGACCCGTTCGAACTCCCGGGACTTCTCCTCCAAGGCGAGGGCCAGCGCCGACAGTCCCGGGATCAGCACTTCCCGCACCTCGGCGGCGGCGGCGACGTGGATCGCCGTGGGGATCACGTCGTTCGACGACTGACCGAAGTTGACGTGGTCGTTGGGATGTACGAGTTTGGACCCCAGGGCTCCACCCAGGACCTGCGAAGCGCGGTTGGCGATCACCTCGTTGGCGTTGGTGTTCGTCGACGTCCCCGATCCGGTCTGGAAGATGTCGACCGGGAAGTGCTCGTCGAAGTCGCCCCTCGCCACTTCGGCGGCGGCCTGCTCGATCGCCTTCGCCTTCTCGGCGTCGACGTACCCTTCGGGTCCTGCGACGGCGGCCACCGCCCCTTTGATGACGCCGAGGGCCCAGATGAACCGACGGGGGAAACGGATCCCCGAGATCGGGAAGTTCTCGATCGCCCGTTGCGTCGAAGCTCCGTAGAGGGCGTCGGCCGGGACCCGGACCTCGCCCATCGAGTCTCTCTCGGTGCGGTACTCCACGATGGTGCTCCTTCGTCGACAGCTCCAGCGTACGCCCCGGCCGCCCCGGCCGCGACCGCTGAAAGTCCATCCGTCAGAAGTCGAAGGGAGTGTCGGTGAAGAAGTCCGACGGCCGGCGTTCCGACGGGGTGGGTTCGGGCTGGAGACCGAGACGCTCCCGCAGGCCTTCGTATCCTTCTGCCTCCAGCTCGTCGGCCAGCTCGGGTCCTCCCGAACACACGATCCTGCCGTCCATCATCACGTGGATCCGGTCGGCCCGCAGGTAGCGGAGGATGCGGGAGTAGTGGGTGATGAGCAGCACCCCGAGGTCGGGGCCTCGCATCTCCTCCACGGCGGCCGCCACCTCCCGGACGGCGTCGATGTCGAGTCCGGAGTCGATCTCGTCGAGCAGCGCCGCCTTCGGACGGAGTACGGCCATCTGGAGGATCTCGGAACGCTTCTTCTCCCCGCCGGAGAGGTCGTCGTTGACCGACCGGTCCAAGAATTCGGTGGCGCCGAGGCGTTCGGCGAGCTCCCGGGCCCGGGTCAGTGTCGCCTCCGGGTCGGCTCCCCACTCTTCCGCCGCCTCTCGGAGCAGCTCGGACAGTTTCACCCCGGGGATCTCCACGGGATACTGGAAGGCCTGCAGGAGCCCCAACCGGGCCCGCTCGTCCACCTCGAGGCCCAACACCTCCGTCCCGTCGAGGAGGGCGGATCCCGAGACCTCGTAGCCGTCTTTTCCGGTGAGCACATGACAGAGGGTCGACTTGCCCGAACCGTTCGGGCCCATCACGGCGTGGACCTCGCCGAAACCGATGTCGAGGTCCACGCCACGCAGGATCTCGACGGAACCAACCGAGGCGTGGAGGTCGCGGATCTGGAGGGCGAGGCTCATGACGGCTCCACGGACAGGTAGACGTCGCCGTCTTCCACCTTCACCCGGTAGGTGGGCACCGGCCGGGTCGCCGGAAGGGTGAGGGGTTTGCCCGTCTTGAGGTCGAAGACGGCGCCATGGCGGGGACATTCGATCTCGTGGTCCACGACCTCTCCTTCGGCGAGGGACGCCTCGGCGTGACTGCATCGATCACCGAGGGCGTAGACGTCGTCTCCGACCCGGACGAGGGCGATCCGGTGCCCGGGAAGGTCGACCCGCACCGGGGCGCCCGGGACCAGATCGTCCATCGACGTCACCTTCACCCAGCTCATCCCAACCTCCCTGCGGCCTGAGCGGCACCGAACCGTTCGTCCACTTCCCGCCGGAGCGGATCGGCCATGGCGTCCGACGGGAGGCGTTCGATGACCTCTTCGAAGAACCCGTGCACCAGGAGGCGTTCGGCCCGGTCACGGGAGAGACCCCGGCTCATCAGGTAGTACAGATGTTCGGCGTCGAGGGGCCCGACGCTGGAGCCGTGCCCGCAGACCACGTCGTCACAGAGGATCTCGAGGTTGGGGACCGAATGGGCCTTCGCCCCGTCGGAGAGGACCAGGTTGCGGTTGGTCTCGAACGCCGATGTGCGGGCGGCGGTGGGAGCGATCCGCAACAGACCGGTGAACACCGACTGGGCGTGATCTTCCACCGCGCCTTTGAGGAGGACGTCGGAGCTGGTGGAGCGGCCCACGTGGTCGATCACCATCCGGTAGTCGAGGACCTGGGTGCCTTCACCGAAGTACAACCCGACGACCTCGGCGGAGCTACCGTCGCCTTCGAGGCGCACCCCGAGGTCGAGCCGGGCCGTCGACCCCCCGAGGCCCGCCTCCCCGACCCGCAGGGTGGCGTCCCGGGCGAGTCGAGCCCGCTCGTGGGCGACGAGGACGGTGGCGTCGCCGAGGAGCTGGACGGTGGTGAACCGCAGCCGGGCCCCCTGGGCGACGTCGAGTCCGAGCAGCGGAGCGACGACGGCGTCGACGCCGTCGGGGCTGCGGTAGACGACCACCACGTTCGCCTCGGCGTTCTCACCGACCTCCACCGTCACTTCCGGGAACGAGATCGTGCCGCCGGCGGTGGCTTGGAGTTCGACCACCACCGGACGGACCTCGACCGCACCGGCCGGGACGCCGACGAACACCCCGTCGCCGCCGAAGGCGAACCCGGCGGCGGCGAACTTGTCCACCGAGGGGTCGACGAGGGATGGGACCGCTCCCCGCTCCCACCGTTCCGCCCCCCGGCCGATTCGCACGGTGTCCCCACCGTCCACCGACACCGTGTACCCGTCCACGACCACGACCCGGCCGGCAGCGTCGCCGATCGCCGACACGAAGGGGCCGGGCTTCAGCGGTTGTCCGGGTTCTTCGGGGAGGGCGAGGGTGTCGAAGTCGACGTCGAGGTCGACGTATCTCCAGGCCTCGTCGGTGTCGGACGGAGGGGGGATCTCGCGGTAGAGGTCGAAGGCTTCGAGTCGCCGCCGAGCGAGGGGCTCGGGGGCGTCGCGATTCAGGACCTCGACGGTCGTGGCGTTCAGGGCGAGCACGGTCTCTCCGCAGGCAGGGACGGCCCGAATCGTATTCTCACTACCGCCGTATTGGAAATTCGTCGAGCAGCGACCGCGCCCGCTCGAACACGGCGTCGAGCATGGCCTCGGTGAGACGCCCTGTGAAGGTGTTCTGCTGGGACGGATGGTAGGAGGCGAGGAGGGTGGCGGCCCCCACCCGGACCTCGACCCCGTGGCCGAAGCGGGGACGGGGACGGGGGACCTCCCGCCCCAGGTCGCTCAACACCCGCAGCACCCCCCGGAAGGCGACACCGCCCAGGGCGACGACCACGGAAGGGTCGAGGAGTTCGAGTTCTTCGGCGAGGAACGGGCGACATGCCGCCTCCTCGGCCCCGACCAGGCGGTTCTGGGGCGGCGCGCAGCGGGCCACGGCGGTGATCCAGCAGTCGGTGAGCACGAGACCGTCGTCACGGCCGACCGACTCCGGCCGGTCGGCGAACCCGGCCCGGTGCAGCGCCCGGTACAGCCAGTCGCCGGACCGGTCTCCGGTGAACATGCGCCCCGTACGGTTGGCGCCGTGGGCGGCGGGGGCGAGGCCCACCACCACCATCCGGGCATCCGGGTCTCCGAATCCGGGTACGGGGCGCCCCCAATAGGTCTCGTCCCGGTAAGCCGCCCGTTTGGTCCGAGCGACCTCCTCCCGCCACTGCACCAGACGGGGACATCGCCGGCACTCGACGATCTCGGCTTGGAGGTCGGCGAGCCTCACTCCCGACCCGCCGGATCCAGGGCCTCCACCGTCACGTTCGACAGTGCGTTCCACAGCATCCATCCGAACCCGAACCCTTCGGCGGCGTCGATCTGTGCTCGGACCTGTTGGGGGTCGTAGCCGAAATCCTGGAGCCAGGGACGGATGACCGTCCCCGAGTCGAGCCGCTCCACGCCGTCGGCGAGGGCCCGGGAGACCACCTCGGCCGGGTAGTCGTTGGGGTTGTCGAACCCGAACCACCCGCGGCCGTAGTGGCTCGGGTACAGCATCGGGGAGATCACGTCGACGACTTCGGCGACGGCCGGCCAGAGCTGGCCGATCCCGCCGTCGTCCAGGGCGGTAGTGGTGAACCCGAACACGTCGGCGGCCACCGCGCATCCGAGGGGATGGAGCTGGTCCCGGGCGCGGCCGAGGAACCCGACGATGGTCCGTACACGGGTCTGGGGGTCGGATCCCTCGTCGAACACGGTCGACGGCCCGAAGCCGTCCGGATAACGCACGTAGTCGAACTGGATCTCGTCGACGCCCCGGGTACAGGCCTCCCGGGCGATCTGGAGTGCGTAGTCCTGGGCGGCGGGATCGGTGGGGTCGAGGAACCACTGCCCGCCCTTGCGGTACGGGGCCCCCCGGGCCGTGTCCCACACCGCCATCTCCGGGGCACGGCGGGCGGCGATGGGATCCTGGAAGGTGACGATCCTGGCCACCACGTAGAGGCCGGCGGCGTCGGCCTGGCGAACCACCTCGTCCAGCGAGTACGGCTCCGCGACGATGGTCCCGAGCCGCAGCGCCGTGGCGACGTTCGAGTCGTACCAGATGAGGCCGTCGTCGTCTTTCAGGTCGATCATCAGAGCGTTGAGCTCGGTCGTCTCCGCCATGCGGAGGTATTCCTGGCGGCGGGATTCGTCGGCGAGGACCTCACCGCCGATGTGCACGGCCTTCACCACCCGGGGGACCACTTCGATCTGGCGGAACCCGGGGCCTCCGTCCCAGTCGAAGGCGGTGTTCTCCCATGCCGGGCGCCAGACGTCCACCGGCCCCGCCTCCGCTCGCCGCAGCAGGAACCGTCCTGTCTCGTCGGTGACCGTCGAAGCACCACCAGCCGTGATCCGTACCGCCCCCACCGGCCGGCCTTCGGGGTCACGTACCTCGCCCCGGAGCATCCGGGCCTGGACCCGGAAACGCACCGGCCCGTCGGGACGTCGAGGGATCGACATGGTCCGGGGCAGGTACCCGGGGGCGTCGAAGGTGAGCTGGGTCCCCGGCGGTCGCCACGCGAGCAGCACGGTTCCCTCCGGGTCGGTCACCCCCAGGGAGTCGCCGTCGGCCAGGACCTCGACACCGACCACCGGGACTCCCTCCTCGTCTACGACCAGCACGGCGACGTCGGCGCTGCCGGCCGCCACCCGCCATCCGGCGAGTGCCGCCCACAGGAGGGTGACGAAGAGGAGCAGCCGGAGCTGTCTGGGTCGGGACACCGACGTGGAGGATACCGACCGCCCGGGGGTGCGCACCCCGGCGACCATCCCAGGATTTTCCATTGTGGTTGTCCGTGGGTGGTGATAGCGTTGCCTTCCAAGGGGACAGAGGTGATGAGGTGGCAGAGCACCGCGGGTCCGGTGCATCGGTGGCGGATGCCGTAGGCCTCTACCTCGACGAGGTGGCGGATCACTATCTGCTCACCGCCGAGGACGAGGTTCGGCTGGCCAGGGCGATCGAACAGGGACGACGCGCCCAGAGCCGTCTCGACGGTGACACCGAACTCGATCCCGCCGAACGGGCTCGTCTGGAACAGCTCGTAGAAGAAGGCCACGACGCCAAACTCACCTTCATCCGGTGCAACCTGCGGCTCGTCATCTCGATCGCCAAGCGGTACACGGGCCGCGGCCTCGACCTCCTCGACCTCATCCAGGAGGGCAACCTCGGGTTGATCCGGGCGGTGGAGAAGTTCGACTGGCGGAAAGGCTTCAAGTTCTCCACGTACGCCACCTGGTGGATCCGTCAGGCCATCACCCGGGGACTGGGGAACAACGCCCGGACGATCCGCCTCCCGGTGCACATGGTCGACGTCGTCCGCACCGTCCACGACACCCACCAGCAGCTCGCCGAAGAGTTCCACCGGGCACCGACGGTGGACGAGATCGCCGCCGTCTCCGGGCTCGACCCCGACCGTGTCGAAGCAGCCCTGTCGGCCCCCACCGACACCGTCTCCCTCGACCGGCCCGTCGGTGACGACGGCGACGCCGAACTCCACGAATTCATCTGCGACGACGACACCCCCGACCCCTTCACCACCGCCGTCGAACGGATGCGGGACGCCGAGATCCAACGGGCGCTCTCGATGCTCAGCCGGGAAGAGCGGGTCGTCCTCACCCTCCGGTTCGGGCTCGACGGCCGCGACTCGTGGACGCTGTCGGCGGTGGGCAAGCTGTTGGGCATGACCCGGGAACGGGTCCGCCAGATCGAGAGTCGGGCCCTCGCCAAGCTCCGCCATCCCTCGGCCGCCGTCCAACTGGAGTCGCTCCTGTAACGGCCCTTCGGGGTCGAGACCCTGGCCATCGGCGAACCCTGCTGTAGCCTGACCCTCCGATGGAAGCCATCAGCAGCGAAATCGTCGACGCGTTCATCCGGATCGCCGTCGCCGGCGGCATCGGAGGCCTCTTCGGAGGGTTCATCGGAGGTCGGGGGAAGAACCTGATCGGCTCGATCCTGTTGGGAATCATCGGCGGGATCTCGGCTTCGGCGATCCTCCGGATCGCCGGGGTGCCCGCCATCATGAACGCCGGCGAAGGATTCGGACTGGTCTACGGCTTCGTCGGTGGTTTCATCCTGGCGTTCGTCGTGGGAGCCTCCAATCGCTGACCTGCCCCGCTCCGGAGTCACCAAGCTCGACATCGCCCGGGACTGGCTGCCCCGGTACACGGGTATGCCGGTCGAGGATTTCGGCGACTACATCCTGCTGACGAACTTCGGCTACTACGTGGAGCGGTTCGCCGAGCGTTTCGACTGCCCGATCACCGGCACCGACCGCCCCATGCAGGCGGCCACCAACGACGACGGCCTCACCATCGTCAACTTCGGGATCGGCACCGCCAACGCCGCCACGATCATGGACCTGCTCACCGCCCGCCGGCCCGCCGGGGTCCTGTTCCTCGGCAAATGCGGCGGGCTCAAGCATTCGACCGAGATCGGGCATTTCATCCTCCCGATCGCCGCCATCCGGGGAGAGGGCACCTCCAACGACTACTTCCCGCCCGAAGTCCCCGCCCTCCCCTCCTTCAAGCTCCACAAGTTCGTCTCCGACCGCATCGTCGCCCGGGGCCTCGAATACCGCACCGGCGTGGTCTACACGACCAACCGCCGGGTGTGGGAACACGATCAGGAGTTCCTGGCCCGGCTCCGCCGGCTCACCGCGATCGGCATCGACATGGAGACCGCCACCCTGTTCATCGTCGGGCACGCCAACCGGATCAGCCGCGGGGCGCTGCTGTTGGTCTCCGACGTGCCCTTTCATCCCCAGGGGATCAAGACCGAGGAGAGTGACGCGCGGGTCACCGCCCAATGGTCGGACACCCACCTCGACATCGGTATCGAGGCGATGAGCCAGATCGCCCGGGAAGGCGAGCCGATCAAACACTTCACCTTCTGAGCGGCCCGGTAGAGTCCCCGGGGTGTTCGGGTTCCTGTTCTCGCTGGTCGTCGCCGCCTTCGCCGGGTGGCTGGGAGCCCGTCTGGCGGGCCGTGACGAACCCCTCGGGTGCCTGTCGTCCATCGTGTTGGGGTTCATCGGATCCCTCTTCGGGTCGTGGCTGGCCCGCACCCTCGACCTGCCCCTCCTCTGGACGGTCCGGGGCTTCCCGGTGATCTGGGCGGTGGTGGGCGCGGCCCTGTTCGTCGCCCTGCTCAACCTCGTCGGCGGGCGACGCTGAACCCGAAGGCGGTCGGTTCCGACCTCAGCCGACGGCGCCGGCCTCCGCCATGTTCAGCTCGATGAGCCGGTTCATCTCGACCGCGTACTCCATCGGGAGCTCCTTCACGATCGGTTCGATGAACCCGGCCACGATCATCGAGGTCGCCTGGTCTTCGGTGAGGCCGCGACTCATCAGGTAGAAGAGCTGCTCCTCCCCGACCTTCGAGACGGTCGCCTCGTGGCCGATCTCGGCGTCGTTCTCTTCGATCTCCATGTAGGGGTAGGTGTCCGACCGGCTCTTCTCGTCGAGGATCAGGGCGTCGCAGCGGACGAAGCTGCGCGAATCCTCGGCGTCCGGCTCGACCCGGACCAGACCCCGGTACCCGGCCCGACCTCCGTCCTTCGAGATCGACTTGGAGACGATCGTCGACGTGGTGTGGGGGGCGGCATGCACCATCTTCGCCCCGGTGTCCTGGTGTTGGCCTTTCCCGGCGAAGGCGATCGACAGCACTTCGCCGTGGGCCCCGGGCTCCATGAGCCACACGGCCGGGTATTTCATCGTCAGGCGGGAACCGAGGTTGCCGTCGACCCACTCCATGGTGGCGTCGGCGTAGGCCATCGCCCGTTTCGTCACGAGGTTGAACACGTTCGACGACCAGTTCTGGATGGTCGAGTAGCGGCAGCGTCCGCCCCGCTTGACGACGATCTCGACGACGGCGGCGTGGAGAGAGTCGGTCGAGTAGATCGGAGCCGAACACCCTTCGACGTAGTGCACGTAGGCGCCCTCGTCCACGATGATGAGGGTCCGTTCGAACTGACCCATGTTCTCCGAGTTGATCCGGAAGTAGGCCTGGAGGGGCTGTTCGACGTGGACCCCGGGGGGCACGTAGATGAAGGACCCTCCCGACCAGACCGCCGAGTTGAGGGCGGCGAACTTGTTGTCGTTGGGCGGGATCACCGTCCCGAAGTACTGGCGAACCAGCTCTTCGTACTCCCGCAGGGCGGTGTCCATGTCGGTGAACAGCACCCCTTGGGCTTCGAGCTCCTCCCGGTTGCGGTGGTACACCACCTCGGATTCGTATTGGGCGGTCACCCCGGCCAGATATTTCCGTTCCGCCTCCGGGATCCCGAGCTTCTCGTAGGTCTCTTTGATCTCCTCGGGCACCATGTCCCAGGACTTGGCCTGACCCTCGGTGGGTTTGATGTAGTAGTAGATGTCGTCGAAGTCGATGGTGTCGAGGAGCCCACCGCCGCCCCAGGTGGGCATCGGCTTGCGAAGGAAACGCTGATAGGCGCGCAGACGGAAGTCGAGCATCCAGGCGGGCTCGCCCTTCATGTCCGACATCTGGCGGATGATGTCCTCGGACAGCCCCTTCTGGGGCTTGAAGACGTACTCCTCCTCGGAGTCCTTCCAGCCCAGCTTGTAGGCACCCAGGTCGATGTCAACGGTTGCCATGCGGCGTCTCCTCGAGGGTCTCGACGAAGCGAATTTCTACTACGCAGATAGTGTATAGGACTCGGGCGGGTTCAGCGACCGACATGTTCGGCCTCGGCCGAGACCGCCGGCTCCCGGAGCTCGGCGACCTCGGGTCGGCGTTGGGGCCTTCCGGAACGGAGCACCCAGAAGCGGCCGAGCTGACGCCCCCAGTCCTCCAAGATGCGGGTTGCCACCGGGCTGGCGGTCTCGGCGGCGAACTGTTCGACCAGGGCCTTCAGCTCCGCCTCCTCCACCTCGTTGAGCCGCCGCATCGCCGGGGAGGTGTCGGCGACGTGCCGGTTGAGGGTCATCTCCGGGTCCCACACGTAGGCGACGCCGCCGGTCATCCCCGCGGCGAAGTTCCGCCCCACCGGCCCCAGGATCACCGCCACCCCTCCGGTCATGTACTCGCACCCGTGGTCCGAACATCCCTCCACCACGGCGATCGCCCCCGAGTTCCTCACGGCGAACCGCTGACCGACCGTCCCCGCCAACAGGGCGATCCCACCGGTCGCGCCGTAGAGGACGGCGTTTCCGGCAGCGTGGGGCACCCGCGAGGCGTCCCCGCGCCGGGGCACGACCACGATCCGACCGCCCCCCATGCCTTTGCCGACGTAGTCGTTGGCCGTCCCCGCCAGCCGCAGCTCGATCCCCGACGTCAGCCAAGCACCGAAACTCTGGCCCGCCGTTCCCGACAGCCGGACACGGATCGTCCCGTCGGGCAGGCCGGCCGCTCCCCGGCGCGCCGTCACCTCACCCGACAGCCGGGCGCCGATGGTGCGGTCGACGTTGCTGATCGGATACGACAGTCTCACCGGATGGCCGTGGTCCAAGGCAGGCGCGGCGTCGGCCACCAACCGGTCGCTCAACGGTGACAGCTCCATCCGCCGAAAGCCCGGATGCCGGAGCCTGCCTTCGGCGCGGACGAGGAGATGGCTGAGGCCTTCGGCCAACGGATGATCGGTGGGTCGGAGCAGGTCCGCCCGGCCGATCAGCTCCCCGACGGTGCGGGCGCCGAGGGAGGCGAGGTGGCGGCGGACCTCTTCGGCGAGGAGCCGGAACAGGATGATGACCTGTTCGGCGGCGCCGGTGAACTTGGCCCGCAGGTCCTCACGTTGGGTCGCAACCCCAACCGGACAGGTGTTGAGGTGACAGCGCCGAACCATCTTGCAGCCGAGGGCGAGGAGGGGCAGCGTCCCGAATCCGAACCGTTCGGCGCCGAGCAGCGTCGCCACGACCACGTCCCGACCGGTACGCAGACCCCCGTCGGTCTCCAACGCGAGTTGGGAACGGAGCCCGTTGGCGACGAGGACCTGGTGGGCTTCGGCCAGTCCCAGCTCCCAGGGGGACCCGGCATGTTTGATCGACTCGAGGGGGGAGGCCCCGGTCCCTCCTTCGCCGCCCGAGATGAGGATGGCGTCGGCCCGCGCCTTGGCGACCCCCACCGCCACCGTCCCCACCCCCGGCTCGGATACCAGCTTCACCGACACCCTGGCGGTCGGTTTGAACGCCTTGAGGTCGTAGATGAGCTGGGCGAGGTCTTCGATCGAATAGATGTCGTGGTGCGGCGGAGGCGAGATCAGGCTCACGCCCGGCTCCGGCACACCGAGCCGGGCGATCTCGGCGGTCACCTTGTGTCCGGGGAGCTGGCCGCCTTCGCCCGGTTTCGAACCCTGGGCCATCTTGATCTGGAGTTCCTCCGCCGACATCAGGTAGGCGGGGGTGACACCGAACCGGCCACTCGCCACCTGCTTGATCGCCGAGTTCCGAGGGGTTCCGTACCGGTCTGGGTCCTCTCCGCCTTCACCCGAGTTCGACAGCCCCCCGATCTGGTTCATCGCCTCGGCGAGGGCTTCGTGGACCTCCGCCGACAACGCCCCGTGGGACATCGCCGAGGTGACGAACCGCCGCATGATGTGTTCGGCGGGTTCCACCTCCTCCAAGGGGACCGGTCTCCGGTCGACGAAGGTCAACAGGTCCCGTACGGCGATGGGGGGACGGTCGTTGATCGCTTCGAGATACGCCTCCCAGTCGGCCGGGTCCCCCGACCTGACAGCCCGCTGCAGTGCCAGCACCACCGCTGGACTGGTGACGTGATGGGGTCCGCCCCGGCGCTGTTTGAAGTATCCCCCCACCATCTCCTCGCCGTCTTCGAACTCGGCGTGGAGCTCGAGCACCCGCCGGGCGATGTCTTCGAGGCTCCGGCCCGCCATCCGCCTCGGCGTGTTCCGGAACGCCAGCTCACAGACGTCCCGGTCGAGCCCGATCGCCTCGAACAGCTCACTCCCCCGGTACGCCGAGACGGTGCAGATGCCCATCTTCGACATGATCTTGAGCAGCCCCGACTGGAGCGCCGAACGGTAGTTCTCCTGGGCGACGACGGGATCGACGTTGACGATCCCCCGTTCGGCCAGTTCCCGTACCTGGTCGATCGCCAGGTACGGGTTGACGGCCGACGCCCCGTAGCCGAGGAGGCAGGCGAGGTCGTGGGAGTCGCGCATCTCACCGGTGACGGCCACGATCGACGCCCGGAGACGGATCCCCCGGTCGATGAGGTGATGATGGACCGCCCCCACCGCCAGCACCATCGGGATGGGAGCGTGTTCGGCGTCGGTCTCGCGGTCGGAGAGCACGATGATCGACGCACCCGACTCGACGGCGTCGCCCGCCTGCTTGCAGATCTGTTCGATGCGTCTTCGCATCCCCGACGGGCCTTCGGCGATCGGCCACACCACCGGGATCCAATGGGAGAAGAACCGGGGGTCGCCGCTGCGGACGATCGCCTCCAACTCGGCGTCGGAGAGGATCGGTGACGACAGCTCGATGAGGTGCGCCTGCTGGGGAGTCTCTTCGAGGAGCGAACCCCTCGCCCCCAGGTAGGTGCGCAACGACATCACCAGATGTTCCCGGATCGGGTCCATCGGCGGGTTGGTGACCTGGGCGAACGCCTGGGTGAAGTAGTGGGTCAACCGGCGGGGTTCGGTGGCGAGGGCCGCCAGCGCCGTGTCGTCGCCCATCGAACCGACCGGCGTCTTGCCCTCCGCCATCGGAGCCAGCAGCAGCCGGCGCTCCTCCTCGGTGTATCCGAAGGCGCGACACATCTTCGCCGGGTCGAACCGGTCGTCGGCGTAGGGGTCGAAGGGCTGTTGGACGTAGACGGTCTCGGTGTTGATCCACTCCCCGTAGGGACGCCGACGCGCCAACGCCTGACGCACCTCCCGGCCGAACGCCACCCTGCCTTCGGTCCGGTCGAAGAGGATCAGGTCCCCGGGGCCGAGCTGGCCGGTCCGCAGCGCCTGGGCTTCCTCCTCCGGACAGACCCCGGCTTCGGAGGCGACCAACACCACGTTGGGTGTCAGCGCCCACCGCGCCGGACGGAGACCGTTGCGGTCCATCCCCGCCAACAGCGACACGCCGTCGGTCGCCACGATCGCCGCCGGGCCGTCCCAGGGTTCGGTGAGGAAGGCGTGGTACTCGTAGAAGGAACGGAGCTCCGGGTCGAGATCGGCGACGTTCTCCCACGCCGGGGGGATGAGGAGCTCCTTCGTGTGGGCGAGGTCTCTGCCGGTCCGCAGGAGGAGCTCGAAGACGTTGTCGAGGCTCCCCGAGTCGGACTGGCCGTCGTCGAGGAACGGCATGAGGTCTTCGAGGCGGTCACCCCAGACGGGTGAAGCCGCCCCCCGTTCCCGGGCCTGCATCCAGGAGCGGTTGGAGCGGATCGTGTTGATCTCGCCGTTGTGGGCGAGAGTGCGGAACGGCTGGGCGATGGCCCACGACGGGAACGTGTTCGTCGAGTAGCGCTGATGGAAGATGGCGAACGAGGTCTCGAAGTCCGGATCGGAGAGGTCCCAGTAGAAGTCGGCGATCCGGGCTGCGGTGAACAGCCCCTTGTAGACGATCGTCCGGCCGCTGGCCGACGGGACGGAGAACCCGTCGAAGACCCGGCCGCCCCGCTCCATGCGCTTGCGGGCGAGGAAGAGGAGACGTTCGAACGCTTCGGCGTCCTTCCCGTGGGGGCCCTCCACCACGGCCTGTCGGATCACCGGCATCGACTCCCGGGCTCGGACGCTGAGGACCGCCGGGTCCACCGGGACGCTCCTCCAGCCGAGCAGACGGATGCCTTCCCGGGCCAAGGCGTCCTCCACCAGCCGTTCACCCTCCGCCACGTTGTCGGGCGGGAGGAACACCATCACCACGCCGAGCCGTTCGGGGGACGGTGCCTCGAGCCCCCACCCGCACACCTCCCGGGCGAACAGGCGGTAGGGGATCTCGGTGAGGATCCCGGCGCCGTCGCCGGTGCCGTCGGCGGCTTTGGCACCCCGGTGGTCGAGGCGGACGAGGCATTCCACCGCCAGCCTGGTCAGACGAAAGGAGGCCCGGAGGTCGCGCGCCGCGATGAACCCGACGCCACAGGCGTCGTGCTCGAACGACGGGTCGAGGAACGGGAGGGTCCTCTCCGGCCTGGGCATGGGTGGGCACTCCCCGGTCGGCGGAACGGCGATCTTACCTGGTGACGACGGTGCCCAAACCCGCCGGGTACCCTGAACAGCCCATGCCCGTCATCGTCGTCGGAGCCGACACCCCCGCCGGGGAGGCCGTCATCGGCGCCCTCCTCGCCCCCGGACGTGAGGTCCGGGCGTTCGTATCCGACCCCGGCGCGGCCCTCCGACTGAAGAAGGCCGGGGTGAAGGTGGCCCTCGGCGACGTCTCCGACGCCTCCCACCTCGCCGGTGCCGCCCTCAACTGTTTCAGCGTCGTGTTCATCGAGGCCGCCGCCACCGACGGCCGGGACCGGGCCTTCGCCGCGGACCGGGCCGCCGTGTTCGAAGCCTGGGCGGAGGCCGCATCCGACGCTTCGGTGCGGAGGGTGATCTGGGTTTCCAGCGTCGAACCCCCCGCAGGTGCCGCCCCCGAGTCGGCTCGGGTGGATCCGGGTCTCGCCCTCGACGAGCTGGCACGGCGGGTCGCCGAGCTCGACGACGCCGTCGAGCTCTGAACCGGGCGACCGGACCCCGCCGAGGGTTGACCTCAGTCGAGGGGGATCGTCGCCAGCCAGGCGAGCCGGGCGGCGAGGGCGGCCCGCTCGTAGGCCGGGGCGAGATAGGGGTAGGGGTCCACCGCCTCGCCCCGGTAGCGAAGCTCGAAGTGGGTGTGCGGAGACGAATCCTCGGTGTTCCCCGAATCCCCGACGTAGGCGATCACGTCGCCTGCCCGGACGAAGGCGCCCACTTCGATCCCCGGGGCGTATGTGTATCGGTAGTCGGCGGCCCCGTCGTCGGTGCCGGGGGTGTCGTTGTTGAGGTGCAGATACCAGGTCTCCCACCCGCCGGCGTGGGTGACGACCAGATACCTCCCGGCGTTCCCCGACGTCCGGATCCTCGTCACCACGCCGTCGGCGGCCGCGTAGACCGGTGTCATCTTCGGGGCGAACAGGTCGTTGCCTTGGTGACGATGGTTGTGCCGGGGGTCACCGAAGGTGGACCGGAAACGGGTCACCGCCTGATCTTGGGGGAAGACGAGGACCAGCTCCGGGATCTCCACCCCGGTGTCGGGCACCGCCGTGCCGGCGACGGCCGGTGTCGCCGGCAGGATCCCGGCCAGGGCGAGGACGATGACGATGATGCGGCGCGGCACGACCACTCCTCGTGATGGGGACGACGGGACGAATGTCCGGACCGGCAAGCTAGCCCGGGGGGGAGGAGAGATCAAAGTCGCCGGGGACGGCACGCGTCCCCGGCGACGAGTTGGACCGCATCCCGCGACCCCGCAGGTCGCTCCCTGGCTCGGACCGGTCTCCCGGTCCACATCGGCCCCGACGTCGAAAACCTTGAGCGCCCCCGGCGAGGAAGCCGAAGCCTCCCACGCCTCCACGCCGCGGCCGTCCCCCAGCAGACCCGGGCTTCGGTGACTTCAGGCCCCGGGGACACGACCAAGCTCCCCGAACTCGACGGTCTCGGCTGCGAGCTCGACCTCAGCCCCCGAGGACACGGCCGAGCTCTTCGATCGCCTCCGGTCGGGTGGTGGCGTGCACCGCCACCCGGACCCATCCGGCACGGTCGGAGACCGTGAAGCCCGCACCGCCGAGACGGGCGACCGTCGCCGCCGCCTCTTCCCCGGGCATCCGGAACGTGACGATCCCCGCTCGCTCCCCGTCGTGCCGCCACGGAGCCCGGACCGTCGCCCCGACCCGTCGCAGGACCTCCTCCACCCGGGTGGCCCGGTCCAGCACCGTCTCGGCGATGGCGGCGATCCCGCCCTCGTCCACCACGTCGACGGCGGCGGCGTAGCCCGCCGCCGCCTGTCTCTTATACAC
>WFOA01000011.1 GCA_015488325.1 Acidimicrobiia bacterium
CTCCCCGCCAGCCCCGCCACGCCATCCATCCGAGCGCGGTGACGAGGGCCACGAGGAGAGCCGCCGCCCACAGCTTCGGCGTCCCCGAGTTGGAGAGACGGCCGAGCCCCACCCAGAGGGCGTTCAGCACCCCGGTCTGATCCTTGCTGGGGGGACGGGCGATGTACATGAACCGCCAGATGATCCCCGCCCCGACGAAGGAGATGGCCATCGGCATGAAGATGATCGACTTGGCCACCGACTCGTACCTGGCGCGGTCGGCGAGGACGGCGATCGCCAACCCGGCGGCGGTGGAGACGATGGTGACGGTGAACACCCACCACAGGTTGTTGAAGATGGTGCCGCGCAGGTAGGCGAAGATCGCCCAGACGAACAGGAAGACACCGACCGAGATCGGCGTGATCGACCCTCCGGACGGCTCGAAGGTCCGTCCGGTCCTCCTCCCGAGGACCCGACCGATCACGATCCCGGCCAGGGTCAGCCCGACCCCCCAGTACAACAGGCTGGACGTGAAGATGCCCCGCCACTTGTCGAGCTTGACGATCTCGTCGTCGGTGAAGATGTCGACGTAGTTGGCGAGCCCGATGAACTCTTCGCCGCGGGGGCCGAGGAACGACAGATACAGGGTGCGGATCGTCGGGATCACCAGGGTGGCGCCGACGAAGACGAGGGCCGGGGCGAGGAAGATCACCGCCCGAGAGCGCTCCGCCACGATCCGCTGCCGTTCCGGCCCTGCCGGCGGCGCCAACGCCAGCCAGACCATGAAGCCGAGGACGAGGAAGGTGGTGCCGCTCATCGCCTCGGCACGCGTCCCGGCTCCGAGGACGGGGATCAGCCACGCCCCCACCAGCCACCCCGAGGTGGCGCCGAGGACCGCCCTCCGGGCGACGTGGCGGCGGCGTCGGGCCGAGAGCCCCCCGAGGATCGCCGCCCCCGCCGCCGGCCAGGCCAGCAGCGGCACGATCTTCATCGCCGGGAAGACGTCGGGTCGGATGAAGACCCCGACCAGTGCTCCGTATGTCACCCCGAAGACCGCGGCCGTCACCAACCGTGCCCGGCGGCCCTCCATCCCGGTGAAGACGTGGCCGAACACGGCACCGGCGACGGTGGCGACGACGATGAGCCACGGGGTGAGGTCGAGGTCGGGGGTGGGTTTCCACGCCAGCACCCGGTTGCCGACGAGGACCGCCCCGACGGCGAGACCGACCACGGCCCCGGTGATGGCACCGAACCGGCGCCATCGACGCTCCGCCTGGTCGAACCACAGGTTGGCGCCGACGAACAGCACGCCGCTGACGACGACCGCGACGGTCACCCCCGCTGCGGTTCCCCGCAGCTTCTCGTCGACGAGGGCACCCCACCCGAGGGCCACCGAGGTGCCGATGCCGGCGGCGGCGGCGACCACTCTCCGGATGGTCCGGGTGGGATCCATCCGGTTGCGCACCCCGTAGAGGGTGAGGGCCACACCTCCCCCGGTGAGGAGGACCGCCCACAGCCAGTCGAGCACCGCGCCCAGCGTCTACCTCCCTCCTCCGACGACGGGTGGAGCGCCGACGCTACTCGGCGCTCCACCCGGATGCTCGTCAGGTCACGAAGGCCACGACTCCTCGATGGCGTCGAGGGCCTCCTTCACCGTCTTCTCACCGTTGACGACACTGGTCGCCTCGGTCCAGAAGGTCCCGGCACCGACGGCGGCCGGCATCAGGTCGGAACCGTCGAACCGCACCACGTCGGCGGTGAGCAGGATCTCGATGAAGCCCTGCTCCAGGGGCTGGTAGGCGCTCATGTCCTGGCCGTTCGCCGCGGACAAGAAGCCGCTCAGTCCCCCTCCCTTGCGGGCGGCCTGAGCCTTCTGGCGGTTGGTGGCGTACTCGGGGGTCGAGAAGTACTCCATGACCGCCCACACCTCGGGAGCGTCCCGGAAGGCCGCCACCAGGGTGCCGGCACCGAGCACCGGCTTGGTGTTCGGGTCCACCGCCGGGAAGTAGAAGGTGTTGATCTGACCGTCGGGGCCGGTGGTGGTCCCTTCGGGCAGGAAGGCGGCGAAGAACGACGCCTGACGGTGCATCATGCAGTCACCTTCGACGAGGGGGACGCCGTTGTCACCGAAGGGGGTGGCAGCGATCGACCCGCCGGCGGCGAAGACCGCACCCGGCGTGTTCCACAGGTCGAGGATCTCGGTCCAGATGGCCTCCATCTCGGGCGTGTTGAAGGGGATCTCGTGGGCGACCCACTGGTCGTAGAAGTCGGGACCCTGGAAGCGGAGGGTCAGGTCCTCCACCCAGTCGGTGAAGGGCCATCCCGTCGCCGGACCCGACTCGATCCCCACGCACCAGGGGGTGACCCCGTCGGCGATCATCTGGTTGGTGAGGGCTTTGAGTTCGTCCCAGGTCTGGGGGATCTCATAGCCGCCGTCGGCGAAGCCCTGGACGTTGTACCAGACGAGGGACTTCAGGTCGGCCTTGGTCGGGATCCCGTACTGGGTGCCGTCGACGTTCCCGAAGGCGTTCCACGCCGCGGGCCAGTTGGCCTGGACGGCGGCGTTGACGTCGTCGGGGAGCGGCAGGATCAGCCCCTGACGGGCGAAGTCGGCCAGCTTCCCGGGCTGGGGGAAGACGGCGATGTCCGGCGGGTTGCCGCCTGCCGCCTGGGCGTTGATCTGGTCCGAGAAGTCCCGAGCGCCGGTGTAGACGATCTCGATGCCGGTCTCGGCGGCGAACACGTCCAGGGCGTCCTGGAGCGAGCCTGCTTCTTCGTCGGACGACTCGGGCCCGAACACCGTGACCTTCGTTCCGGCCAGGTCGGGTTCGCCTTCTTCTTCCGGCGCCGGCGCCGCCTCGGTGGTCCCGGGTTGCGCCTGCGTGGTCGACGTCGTCTCGTCGGCCGGCGCGGCGGTCGTTTCGGGGGCTCCGACGTCGCCCGAGCAGGCCGCCGCCACCAGTGCCAGGGCGGCCAGGAGGGCGAACAGGCCCCGTGAGCGTCTCATCATTTCTCTCCTCCCTGTTGTCGTGAGGCCCTATGGGCCCTGACATCTCCCGACCGGAGTCGGGATGCGATCCGTACGATGAAACCCATCCGGGATGAACGCATGTCGAAACGCATCGTCGTGATGAAAGCGTTTACACCCCTTCCACCCTAGACTCCCCGGCCCCGCGATCCTCGGCCAGGTGCAAGGTCATCTTTCGCGGTCTCGGAGCCGTCGATTCCCGCGGCACGAGCTCGGTCGGCTCCTCCACCCGCCGGGGCGGGGTGGCGGGGTCTTCGAGCAGCTCGACGAGGAGGTGGGCCCCACCGGCCCCCAGGGCTTCGGGGTCCTGGCGGACGGTGGTGAGGCCCACCGTGAAGGCGATGGCGTGGTCGTCGAAGCCGATCAGCGACAGTTCGTCCGGGACGGAGACTCCGGCCTCGGCGGCCGCCCGCAACGCCCCGAACGCCATGTCGTCGGACATGGCGAACACCGCGGTGGGACGGTCGGGGCCGGCCAGCATCTCTGCCATCGCCTCGTAGCCGCCCACCACCGAGAAACCTCCGTCGCGGTCCCACCGGCGAGGAACCGACACCCCTCCCTGGACGAGGGCGTCGAGGAAACCGGTCCGCCGCAGGCCCTGGGTACTGGCGGGATCGACGTCGGGGTCCCCGCCGATGAGGCCGATCTCACGGTGCCCCAGCTCGAGCAGGTGCCGCGCCGCCATCGCACCCGCCGCCCGGTTGTCGATCACCGCGCAGGAGTGACCGTCGATCTCGGCGCCGACCGTGACCAGGGGGAAGTCCGTGGGGACGTCGGGGGCACAGTCGACCATGATGAGGCCATCGACCCGCTTCCCGAGACGGTCGGGGCCCGCCAGCAGCCGGCGTCGGGACGCCGCGTCGGCCACGACGAAGAGCATGAGGTCGTAGCCCGAAGCCGAGAGCACCGCCTCGGCTCCTGCCACCACCTGACCGGAGTACCACAACGACGGAGAGGGGACGGCCATCGCCACGGTCCGGGTCTTGCCGGCGGCGAGGCGACTGGCGTTGGGATCGGGGTGGTAGTCGAGCTCGCGGGCGGCGGTGAGGACCCGCTCCCGGGTGTGCGGTGAGACGTTGGGGAGACCCCGCAGTGCCCTGCTCACCGTCGCCACCGAGACACGGGCACGCCGCGCCACGTCGTCGATCGTCACCCGGCCCATGTCTCCACCTCCAGACGTCGATTGAAAGCGCTTCCAGCGCCGGTGTCAAACGCCGCGCCACCCCCGTCGGACCTGTGACGATTCGGCGACGTCGACGGAGAGCGTGAACGTCGGCTCCGAGAGAACACCGACTCCCGGACACCGCACGACCCGACACCGGCGGACACCGCTCGCCGTCTTCCCCCTCCTCGTCGCCTCCGGCGGCGCCTCCCACTGCGACGAATTCTGGTTCTCCTGACAGGGCGTCTCCCCCGACGCCCCCGCCCGGGATGACCGAGGGGGCGTCCGGGTCAGCGGACCGCCAGGGTGACGGCCACCCAGACGAGGAAGAAGCCGACGGTGAGGGCGAGCACGGTGCCGGTCCTCCGCCAACGCCCCCACGCCGCCAACCCGACCCCGAGCCAGAGCACCCCGGCCGTGACCGTCCACCACCCCGGCACCAGTCGAACCGCGCCGATCAGGAGGATCGCCGCCACCAGATGCACGCCGAGGGCGACGAGGGCGTAGAGGACCTGGTGGGGGCTGGTCTCCACGCCTCAGTCGACCGGGACGAGCATCCGGGTCTCGACCCGGGTGAGGAACGATGCCGGGTCGGGGACGATCGCCTTGCGGGCGTCGCTCTCGTAGTACCGCCGCGAAGCCTCCTCGAAGGAGTCCGGCCCGTCGTAGCGTGCGATCCACACGAACTGGTCGCCCTCTTCGGTCACCCAGGCTCCCTCCACCGCGAACCCGAACCGGGCCCGTGCCTCGACCACCTGGGCGAACACCTCGACGAACTCGTCCATCTTGGAGGGGACGACGTCGTAGATCCGGAGTTGGAGGCGGCTCACTTCTTCGAGGACTGATAGTACGGGTCGGTGCCCGCGGTGTGGTCGGTGACGTCCACCACCTCGGTGATCTCGGGGATGGCCTCCACCAGGATCCGCTCGATCCCCTGTTTGAGGGTGACGGTGGCCAGACCACATCCGACACACCCCCCCTGCAGTCTCAGGTAGACGACCGTCCCGTCCACCGAGACCAGCTCCGCTCCCCCGCCGTGGGCGGCGATGGCCGGGTTCACCCTCGTGTCGATCACCGTCTGCACCCGCTCGGCCAGCGGGCCTTCGAGGTCGCCGGGGGGCGGGCCCATCTCCGGTGAGGAGGGAGTGTTGGGGTTGTTCATCGCCAGACCCTGATCGGTGAGCGTGAGGGAAGCCCCCTGGAGTTTGGGGATGTCGGATTCGGGGAACATCACGGCGAGGTCGCCGTGACGTTCCAGGACCCAACCCTGTTTCAGGTCGGCGACCGGGACGAAGGCGAGCTCGTAGTTGAACTCCATCCCCCGCATCCCCGTCACTTCGATCGACAGGCCGTATTCGTCGTCCCCGGGCTCCTGGTCCCGGAGGGAGATGATCATGGAGAGGGCGTCTTCGGTGATGGTCAGGACGGGTGTATCGGTCATCAGGGACCCGAGCATACCGGACCGGGCCGCTTCACCGATAGCCGTCGGCCGGTGCCATGATCGGGGCCGTGGCGCACGTGCTCCTCATCCTCCCGACGTCGACCTACCGGGCGGCCGATTTCCTCGAGGCGGCCGAGGCCCTCGGACTGGAGCTGTCGGTGGCGTCGGAAGAGGCGGTGCCGCTGGTCGACTCGGACCGTTTCGTGGAGATCGACTGCGCCCATCCCGAGGAGTCGGCGGAGCGGGTCGCCGCCTTCGCGGTGTCACGGCCCATCGATGCCATCGTCCCCGTCGACGACCGGGGAGTACTCATCGCCGCCCTCGCCGCCCGCCGGCTCGGCCTCCCCCACAACCCTCCCGACGCGGCCGCCGCCACCCGCAACAAGGCGATGCTCCGACGAGCCCTCGCCCGGGGGGAAGTGCCCCAGCCCCGTTTCGGACTCGCCGGGGTCGACGGCACGGTCGGGGTCGCCGACCAGGTCGGCTACCCGGTGGTGATCAAGCCGCTCTCCCTCTCCGCCAGCCAGGGGGTGATCCGCGCGGACGACGCCGCCGAAGCCGCCGCCGCCGAGGAACGGATCCGCCGGATCCTCGCCACCGCCGGTGTCGACCCCAACCAACCTCTGTTGGTCGAACGGTTCCAGCCGGGTCCGGAGATCGCGGTGGAGGGGATCCTGTACGGCGGGGAGCTCGACGTTCTCGCCGTCTTCGACAAACCCGAACCCCTCGACGGCCCCGCCTTCGAAGAGACGATCCTCATCACCCCGTCACGCCTGCATCCCGAGGTCCTCGACGAAGCCCTCGTGGTGGCCCGTCGGGCCGTCCGGACCCTCGGGCTCATGGAAGGCCCGGTCCACATCGAGCTGCGGGTGACCGACGCGAAGCCGTGGATCGTCGAGGTGGCGGCCCGTTCGATCGGCGGCCTGTGCAGCCGGGCGCTCCGGTTCGGCCTCATGGGCACGACGCTGGAGGTCCTGCTGCTGCGCCACGCCGTCGGCCGACCCAAACCCGAGCTGCGTCGGGAGACCCGAGCGGCCGGGGCGATGATGCTGCCCGTTCCCCGGGCCGGTGTGTTCCGCCGCCTCGAAGGTCGCGAGCGGGCGCTGGCGACGAGCGGCGTCACCGACCTCCAGGTGACCGTCACCCCGGGGACCAGGATCGCCCCACCCCCCGAAGGGGACCGGTACCTCGGGTTCCTCTTCGCCCGGGCCGACGACCCGGCCACGGTGGAGCGGTCCCTCCGGGAGGCCGCCTCCCATCTGGTCGTCGAGATCGACTGACCGATTCAGCGACCCCAGCGGGAGAGTCGTGGCCGCGCGTGGTCGACCGCCGACCGGTCGGAGCTCCACGGTGCATACGGGGCGAGGGTGAGCTCGGCGAGCCGGAGCAGCACGGTGTCGTAGTTGACCCGCCACCCGACGAAGTCCTGCCAGGCCTGGTCCCGGTCGTCCCGGATGGGGATTCCGGCGTCGGCCATGTGATCGACCGCCACGTCGAATTCGGCCCGGGCGATCGAGATCGGATGGTCGGGTCGGGGGTCGGGGTCGTAGGCGATCCCGAAGAAGTCGGCGATGCGCCTCAAAGCCACGTACCCAGCCCGGATGCACAGTCCGGCCCGCGGATCTGGTGGATGGTCCACGGCCGCCAGCCACAGGGCGGCGGCGTCGAGGACCGTCCCCGCCGCCACCACCCAGGACCGTTCCGGTTGCGGGGAGCGGAACCAGACCAGGGCGGGGTAGGTGGTGTGGGTCTCGTCGATGTCGACGAACCAGGTCTCCCACCGGGCCCACTCCTCACCGAGGTCGGCGGTCCATCCGATCCGATGGAACCGCACCAGCCAGTTCGGAGCCGACGGCGGCGACCCCGCCCTCACCTCGAGGAGGGCCACGAGCTGCTCGCGCCGCGAGAACGCAGCGTACATGGCGGGGAGAAACGAGATCATCAACGCCACCAAGCCCAGGCCCAGCACCGCCTCGGTGAAGGCGACGACCCGTGTCCCCGTCGTGGGCAGCTCGGCGGTCCCCAACGTCAAGAGCGACGACCCCGACGCCCAAAGCGCTTCGGCGGCCGATCCGCCGCCGTATCCGAGGGCCCAGAAGATGGCCGCATATCCGGCCAGGACGAGGGCCAACCAGGCGACGACGAGGCTGACCAGGGCCACCGGGGCGTAGAGCGCCATCACCCGATCCCGGACTTCGTATCCCCGCCGCTCCGAGGCGACGAGGGCGAAGACCCTCCTCCACGTACGGAACACGAACGCCCCGATGGCGGTCCGCTGGCTGCGGGGGACGATGACGGTGCGGATCGCCGATACCACCACCGAGGCGACGACCGCGACGCCGCCGACGACCACCAGTACCCGCATGGGCTGCAAGGTAGCGCTCAGAGGGCGAGCACGCCCTGAATGGCCTCCATCCGCCGCACCCGGTCCATCGTCACCGCCGACGTCCCGTCCATGAGGGCCTCGGTCTCGACGAGGACGTCGTCCAGGGCGAAGAGCCGGATGAAGGGATCCGAGGTCGGGACTCCCCGTTCGCCCCCGTAGGTCCATCCGGCCATGACGTCGGTGGCGCCGCCGACCAGCCCCTCCACCGCCGTCAGTCCGAACCGCCCGGCGAGCAGACGGTCCCGGAACGACGGGCTGCCCCCCCGGACGAGGTGGCCGAGGACGGTACCCCGCACCTCCACCTGGGGGAGGTCGGCGAGCTCCGCCGACACCTCGTTCACCAGGTGATGGGTGGGGATGTCGACGCCTTCGGCCTTGATGACCAGCACGCGGTTCTTGTCCCGCGCCGTGGCGAAGGAGGCGCGAATGGCGTCCGCCACCGCCGCGATCACCTCGTCGTAGGAGCGTCCCTGCTCGGGGAGGAGCACGGCGTCGGCGGCGGCGGCGACGGCGCTCGCCATCGCCAGATACCCCGAGTGGCGTCCCATCACCTCGACGATGAAGGCCCGGTGGTGGGAGCGGGCCGTGTCGGAGATCCGGTCGGTAGCCTCGATGATCGTGTTGAGGGCCGTGTCGACACCGAGGGCTTCCCGGGTCAACCCGATGTCGTTGTCGATGGAAGCCGGGATCCCGATCACCGGGAACCCGGTGTCGACGGCGAAGGCGTGGGCACCCGCCATCGAACCGTTGCCTCCGATGACGACGAGACCTTCGGCCCCGGCGTCCCGGAGTCGCCGCGCCGCCTCGAGCCGCCCGTCGGAGGTGAGGAAGCGAGGACAACGGGTCGACCCCAGCACGGTGCCCCCCAGACTCCCCATCGTCTCGACGTCGGCGGTGGGGGCGAGACGCCCCCCACCGGGGAGCCGACGGGTGAGGGGCTGCACGTCGCCGTCGATGAGGCCGTCGTACCCGCGGCGGACACCCAGCACCTCGACTCCTCGGCTGGCTGCCACCTTGACGACCGCCCGGATGGCGGCGTTCATGCCGGGGGCGTCACCTCCCGAGGTCAACACGGCGATCCGTTCCATCCCTCGGAAGATACCCCCGGACGGCGGCCGACGGACCGACCGCGGTGGGGGCTGATAGCGTTGGGGCGTGCCAGTGCTCACCGCCGAACGTCTGTGGGGGATCCCCCGTGTCGGCGTCCCCGTGGCGGCCGGGGAACGCCTCGTCGTCCCGGTCACCACCTTCGACCTGGCCGACAACCGCGGCTGGACCCGGCTCCACCTGGTCGATCCCCGCACCGGCGAGGGTCGACCCCTCACCGCCCCCCGGACCGACGCCACCCGTCCGACGGCCGACGCACGGGGACGGCGCGTCGCCTTCATCCGTGAGGTCGACGGCACCCCCCAGCTCCACGTGCTGAGCCTCGACGGCGGGGAAGCCGAAGGCGTCACCGACCTGCCCCTCGGCGTCCTCGCCGCCCGTTGGATCCCCGACGGTTCCGGGATCGTGCTCGTCGCTCCGCTGCTGAAAGGCCACCTGACCCCCGATGCCACCCGCGAAGAACTGGAACGCCGCCGACGTTCGAAGGTCTCGGCCCACGTCACCGAAGACGCCGTCTACCGCTACTGGGACCGCTGGCTCGACGGCGGGGAGGTGCCGCACCTGTTCCACCTCGACCTCGACTCGGGCACCCTCACCGATCTGACACCCGACGAGGAGCGGTGGTGGCGCTGGCCCGCCACCTCCGATCCCACCGCCGATTTCGACGTCTCCCCCGACGGCTCCGAGGTCGCCTTCGTCGCCGACCGCTCCGATCCGCCCCATCGGAAGCTCCGCTGGACCCTCTACCGCGTCCCCCTGGGAGGAGGCCGGCCCCGGGCGGTGACCCCGGACCTCGACGGACACGCCCATCGCCCCCGGTACGCACCCGACGGCGAGACCCTGATCTACGGGATGCAGACGATCCCCGACTTCTACGCCGATCGGATCCGACTCGTCGCCTTCGACCTGCAGAGCGGCGAGCACCGAGTCCTCACCGAGAACTGGGATCGGTCGGCGGCCGAGTGGATCGTCGACGACACCGACATCTTCTTCGTCGCCGAAGATCGGGGACGCCGCCCGTTGTGGAGGCTGCCCCTCGCAGGGGGAGATCCGGAACGGATCGCCGAGGACGGGACGTTGGCCGGACCGACCCTCACCGACGACGGCACCCTCTGCGCCCTGGGCCACGGCCTGTTACGACCCCCGGAGGTCGTCCGGATCGACGACGACGGCGTCGAGGCGGTCACCTCGTTCACCGCGGCGGCGATGGAGGACCTCGACCTCGGTCGCACCGAGGAGATCGAGGTGCGGGGCGCCGACGACGAGCCGGTCCAGGTCTTCTTGGTCCACCCCCCGGAGCCCCTGACGGAGCCACCGCCCCTCGTACACCTGATCCACGGCGGCCCCCACGGCTCGTTCGGTGACGCCTGGCACTGGCGTTGGGCCGCCCCCGCCTTCGCCGCTCCCGGCTACCTCGTCGCCATGGTGAACTTCCACGGTTCCACCGGGTTCGGCCAGGACTTCGCCGCCTCCATCCACGGGCGCTGGGGCGACCAGCCCCTGGTCGACGTGGAAGCGGCCACCGACCACCTCGTCGGAGCGGGGATGGTCGACCCCGAGCGGATGGCCGTCGCGGGAGGCTCCTACGGCGGATACCTGGTGGCCTGGATCACGGCCAACACCGACCGCTACGCCTGCGCCGTCGCCCACGCCGCCGTCACCGACCTCCCCGGCATGTACGCCTCCGATATCACCATGGGTCGGGCCCGGAACTACGGGGCGGAGATATGGGAGGACGCCGCCCGGGTGGAGCGGTGGAGTCCCCACGCCCACGCCGCCGGGTATTCCACCCCGACGCTGGTGATCCACGGGGGTCGCGACTACCGGGTCCCCGACGGCCAGGGCCTGGAGCTGTACGGCGTCCTCAAGGCCAAGGGGGTCCCCGCCCGCCTCGTGTACTACCCCGACGAACACCACTGGATCCTCACTCCTGCCAACTCGATCCACTGGTACGACGAGGTACTGGAATGGCTCAACCTCTACTTGAGCTAGAGGGTCTTACGCGCCGTCTGGTCTCCAAGACGGTTTTGTCATTCGTCGAGGGGTCACCGTGAACACCGCCGTCGTCATCGCCGGGGGTGCCGCCCTCGACCCCGACACCCTCGAGGAGCTCCCCGACTCGTCCCTCGTCATCGCCGCCGACTCGGGCCTGGACCGGGCGATGGAGCTGGGCCTCGCGGTCGACCTCGTCGTCGGAGACCTGGATTCGGTCTCTCCCCCGGCGTTGGCCGCGTACACCCACGTCCCCCGTGAGGAACACCCAAGGGACAAAGACGCCACCGACCTCGACCTCGCCCTGCAAGCCGCCGACCGGGCGGGCGCTCAGCGCATCGTGGTGGTCGGCGGGCATGGTGGCCGCCTCGACCACCTCCTCGCCAACGCAACGTTGCTCTCCTCCCCCCGCTTCGCCCACCTCGACATCGAATGGGTCGCCGGGCGGGCACGGGTCCGGGTGGTCCACGACGCCGTCGAGCTCCACGGGTCGGTCGGGGACGTCGTCTCCCTCGTCCCCTTCGGCGGCCCCGTCCGGGGGGTGAGCACCACCGGGCTGCGTTGGCACCTCGACGACGAAGACCTCCCCTACGGTTCGACCCGAGGTGTGAGCAACGAGTTCGTCCGGCCCGTCGCCAACGTCCGGATCCGGTCGGGCACCCTGCTGGCGATCAAACCCGCCGCCCTTCCGTCCTGAGGGGATCGCACCCTCAGGGATGCTCCACCTCCGGGTTGGCACAGTGCACGAGGGGCTCGCCCCGGAGCCCACGTTCCAGGTTGGCGACCGCCAACTCGGCCATCGCCCGACGGGTGCGTTCCGACGCCGAGCCGAGGTGGGGGATGATGAGACAGTTGGGGAGGCCCACCAGCGGATGGTCGCCGGGGATCGGCTCCGGTTCGGTCACGTCGAGGGCGGCACGGCCGATCCACCCTTCGATGAGGGCCTCGTAGAGGGCCTCGTGATCGACGAGGCCGCCCCGGGCGACGTTGACCAGCGTGGCGTCGGGTCGCATGCGGCGGAGGGCGTCGCGCCCGATCAGATGGCGGGTCTCCGGCGTGAGCGGCGCGGTGAGCACGACGTGGTCGGATTCGGCCAACAGGTCGTCGAGTTCCCGATAGGTGACTCGGAGCCGGGCTTCGAGGTGGGGTTTGCGGCGGGGACCCGTATAGAGGACCCGCATGGAGAACCCGCGGGCACGCCTAGCGACCGCCGATCCGATCCTCCCCAGACCGACGATCCCCAGGGTCGTGTCCCACAGGTCTCCTCCCAGCAGCAGCCCCGGATCCCACGGGCCCCAGTGGCCACCCCGGACGTGGTCGTGACCCTCCGGGATCCTCCTCGTCGCCGCCGCCAGCAGCGCCCATGCCGTGTCGGCGGTGGTCTCGGTGAGGACCCCGGGTGTGTGGCCCACGGGGATGCCGCGGGCGGTGCAGGCACCGAGGTCGACGTTGTCCACCCCGACGGCCATCTGGGAGACGACCCGGAGCCGTGGAGCGGCGGCCAACAGCTCGGCGTCGATCCGGTCGGTGAGCATGCAGAGCAGCCCGTCGACGTCGGCGACCCGCTTCGTCAACTCCGAGCGGGGCATCGGTCCCTCCCCCTCCCAGACGTCCACCGCCCACCGCCGGAGGGGGTCGAGCACGCCCGGCAACAGCCTGCGGGTGACGAGGACGTTCATCGCGGGCCCGAGGGTATCGGACGGTCCACCGGGTCGACGTCCCGGGGACGCCCGGGGACGTCAGCCGTCACGGACCGCCACGATCGTCTCGAAGGCGATGGGGCCCCTCGGCCACAGCCGAACGAAACGTCGTTCGTCGATGCTGCATCCCGCGGCGGCCAGGTCCGGCGCGAGGTCGAAGCGGGGCAGCCACGGGGTCAGCCCCTGGATGGCGCTGAACCCGTAGGCGAGACCGTGGTAGACGTACCAGAACGCCCGGGCCGGGACCGAGCCCCGCGGCTCGCCGGTGTCGGCGACGAGGAGGCGTCCGCCCGGACGGAGGAACCCGGCGACCTTGGCGACCGCAGCACCGCGGCGGTCGTCGGAGAAACATCCGAACAAGAAGTTGGCGGCGACCACGTCGAAGGGACGTTCGGGCTCGTAGTCGAACAGGTCGGACACCACGAACGCGCCGGAGAACCCCTCGGCTTCGAACCGCCGCCGCACCCCGTCGACCATCTTCGGGGACAGGTCGAGACAGGTGACGTCGGCTCCGAGGGCGGCGGCGGCGAGGGCGTCGTCGCCGGGGCCGACACCTACGTAGAGCACCCGTTCCTCCGCCCCCAGGTAGGCGAGCTGGCTCCGCTTCATCTGGCCGACCTTGCCCAGAGACCAGAAGTTGGCGAGACGCTCGTACACCGATGCGACCCGATCGAACGTCGGTTGCTCCGACATGGCCCACACCTTCCGCCGGACCGGGCAACCTTAGGCGAACCGGAAACGGCTCAGGCGAACGAACCCAGGGTGTTCTCGGTCCAGTCCAAGGCGTCGATGTAGGACATGGCGATCGCCTTCGGTTCGACCCCCAGATCCGGCAGGTTCGCCCAGGCCGCCCGCTCGTAGGCGATGGCGGCGTCCAACACCTGGCCCTTGTGGCCCTGGCGCTCCACCAACGCCGCCTGGACGTCGTCGGCGAGGGGAAGGGTCCGGACCACGTCACGCAAGGGCTGATCGGTGAGCGCATCCAGCACCGAGAAGATGCCCACCGTGAAATAACTCGCCGGATCGGGCTTGCCCATGCGGGTGGCGAGGAGCTCACACATCCGCGCCCGGGTGAGGCCGATGCTGAGCAACTCCCGGGGCTTGTGGTCGAAGGCGGCGAGCACGAGGACCGAGACCAGCTCGACGATCCGGCGGGTACCCAACATCACCACCGCCTCCCGGATCGAGCTGATCTGCCGGGTCAGCCCGACGGACGCCGAGTTGAGGATCCGCAGCAGCTGGTAGCTGACGGTGGCGTGAGTCTCGATCTGTCGGGCGATCCTCTCCACCGTCGCCTTCTCACTGTGCAGCTCGGCCAGCAACGCCACGAGCTGGCTCCTCCCGGCGTCCAGCCGGCGGCCGGCGACCAGTTCGGGTCGAGCGAAGAAGTAGCCTTGGAACAGCTCGAAGCCCAGCGCCTCGCACAACTCGAACTCGTCCTGGGTCTCCACCTTCTCGGCGAGCAACGTCACCCCGCTCGCCCGCAGCTTGCGGACCGCCTGGCGGAGCTCGTGCGGGGTGAGGCCCATGATGTCGACCTTGACGACGTCCACAAACGGCAGGAAGGCGTCCCGGTCGTGGCCCGGTCGGTAGTCGTCGAGGGCGAGCTGGTAGCCGAGGTCCCGCAGCTCCTTCACCGCCGCCAGCACCTCGGGGTCGGCCTCGACGTCTTCGAGGATCTCGCCCCCCACCCGGTCGGGGGGGAAGGCGAGGAGCGCCCGCTCGACGATGAGATCCCGGGGAAGGTTCACCCATCCCGGAAGGCCCGCCAGGAGGTCGGGGAGCTCCACATCGACGAACGCACCGGCGAGGACCTGGGCGGTCGCCTCGGCGCCGTCGGTGAACCGCGCCTCGGTGGCGGGCCCGGCGCGGTACAGAACCTCGTAGGCACGGACCCGGCGGCGCCGATCCAGGATGGGTTGGCGTGCGAAGTAGGTGTCGATCAGCACGGTGACGCTCCTGGCTGTCCAGGTCGGCCGCCGTGCCGACGAGTTTCGTGACGCGGTCAGGTCTTCCAGATCGCGGCGTTGGTGATCACGGGTGCGCCCCGCTCCTCGGTCGACGCCTCCACGACCACCCGGTCTCCTTCGTCCCACACGCGGGTGACCACCGTCTCCCCCGGGTAGACGATCCCGGCGAACCGCGCCCGGTACCGGGAAACGGCGGCCACGTCCCCGCCGAAGATCCCGTCCACCACCGCCTTGCACACGACACCGTAGGTGCACAGTCCGTGCAGGATCGGTCGGTCGAACCCGCCGAGGGCTGCGAAGTTCGGATCGGCGTGGAGCGGGTTCTTGTCGCCGGAGAGGCGATACAGCAACGCCTGCTGGGGCAGGGTCGGGGAGCTGAACACCGCGTCGGGCTCCCGGTCGGGTGTCCCGTCCTCGGAAGCCGGTCCTGGGTCTCCTCCCCATCCACCTTCCCCGCGAACGAAGAGCGACGCCCGGTTGGTGAACAGCTCCCGCCCCGTCCCGGCGTCCCGGCTCGTGACCTCGACCACCACCACCGCCGCCTTCTTCTTGTCGTAGATGGCGGCGATCTTGGCTTCGTTGGTCACCGTCGCCGCGGTGGGCATCGCTCCGGCGAGGGTCAGGTCCTGTTCCCCGTGGAGGACCATCGCCAGGTTGATGTCCAGCCCTTCGATGCCCCCTACGTTGATCATCGACGCGAAGGGAGGGATCGTGGCGAAGGACGGCAGCACCTTGAGATTCGCCTCGTAGCAGTACTCCAGCTCCCCCGGATCGGTCGGCGGGTCCCCCGCCCCGACCCCGAGGTGGTAGAGGATCACGCGGTCCTCGTCCCACGAGAACTCGGTGGTCGGCAGGGCGGCTCCGAGGGCACGCTCCACGTCGATGGGCATCAGGAGTCCCCCGCCAGGAGCGCGCCGAGCATCTGCAGCTCTTCGGTGGCGCTGCCGAGGACCTGATACTCGGAGATGTCACGGATCTCGTCGAGATGGTCCCGGACGTCCTCCACGCTCGGCCGCGACTTCGGACCGGCGAACCAGCCCCGGTTCACACCGACGAAGAACCGGGCGAAGCGTCCCCCACCCGCCGAGAAGATCTCATGGGTGTACGGGTTCTCCTCGGAGCACAGGTAGACGACCATCGGCATCACCTGTTCGGGGTCGAGCATCTCGGCGAACGGGCCCAACAGGTCTTCGGTCATGCGGGTCCGGGCCACCGGGGCGATCACGTTCGACTTGATCCCGTACTTGGCGCCTTCGATGGCGAGGACGTTGGAGAGCCCCACCAGACCCATCTTCGCCGCCCCGTAGTTGGTCTGGCCGAAATTCCCCAGGATCCCGGCGTTGGAGGCGGTGAAGACGAAGCGGCCATAGCCCTTCTCCTTCATCACCCGGTAAGCGGGCTGGGAGACGTAGAAGGCTCCGCGGAGATGCACGTCGAGCACGGCGTGGACCTCCTCCCAGGTCATGTTGGCGAAGCTGCGGTCCCGCAGGATCCCGGCGTTGTTCACCACGATGTCCACCGTCCCGAAGGCATCGAGGGCGGTCTGGACGATCCCGGCGCCGCCCTCGGGCGCAGAGACCGAGTCGTAGTTGGCGACCGCTTCACCGCCGGCTTCGCGGATCTCGTCGACCACCACGTCGGCCGCCTTGGTCGAAGCCCCCGTCCCGTCGACGGTCGAGCCGAGGTCGTTGACGACGACCCGGGCACCCCGCCGAGCCAGCTCCAGGGCGTAGGCACGCCCCAATCCACCGCCGGCACCGGTGACGATCGCCACCCGGCCGTCGAAGGTGATGTCGGACATGGATCCTCCTTCGTCGGGTCTGAGACCGAGGGTACCGTCCCGGTCGGCGGCCTCCGCTCACCCCTCCCGCTTCACGGCGTGGCCGCCGAACTGGTGGCGGAGGGCGGCGACGAGGCGGTCCGAGAACTCGAGCTCGTCACGGGACTCGATCCGCTGCATGAGGGAGAGGGCGATGACCGGTGCGGCGACGTCGAGCTCGATCGCCTCGAACACGGTCCATCGTCCCTCACCGGAATCCGGGACGTAGGGCGCGATGCCCTCCATGTCGGGGTTCTCCTCCAATGCGAGCCGTGCGAGGTCGAGCAGCCAGGAGCGGATGACGCTCCCCCGCTGCCAGATCGCCGCCACCCCAGCGAGGTCGAGGTCGAACTCCTCTTTCGCCTCCAGGATCGCGAACCCTTCCGCGTAGGCCTGCATCAGTCCGTATTCGATCCCGTTGTGGACCATCTTCACGAAATGGCCCGAACCGGTCGGACCCGTACGCCCCCACCCTTCGTCGGGGCGGGGGGCGAGGGCCTCGAAGAGGGGACGCAGACGTGCCACCACGTCCGCGTCGCCGCCGACCATGAGCGAATACCCTTCGGTGCGACCCCAGACGCCACCGGAGACGCCGACGTCGACCAGATGGCACCCGGCGGCGGCGCAGGCTTCGGATCGACGCAGGGTGTCCCGGTAGTTGGAGTTCCCTCCGTCCACGATCACATCGCCGGGGGCGAGGATGGGGAGGAGTTGAGACATCAGGGAGTCGACGGGCTTCCCGGCGGGGACCATCAACCACACCACCCGGGGAGGCTCGAGGCGTGCCACCAGGTCGTCCACCGACGATGCACCTTCCACCCCGTCCGCTTCGGCCCGGACCACCGAGTCGGGGTCCAGGTCGAAGCCGACCACTTCGTGGCCGTGCTCCACCAGCCGGGCCGCCATGTTGGCTCCCATCTTCCCGAGTCCGACCATTCCGATCCTCATCCGTCCTCCTTCATCGAGTCACGACCCCCCGTGCCGCCAGTTCCCGCTCCAAGGCGACGACGTCGCCGTCGAACCGGACGGCCTGCATCCCCACCGCCTCGGCGCACTCGACGTTGATGGGGCGGTCGTCGACGAAGAGACAGTCGGCGGCGGACCGGTTCACGACGTCGACCGCGAGCCGGTAGATCTCCCGTTCGGGCTTGCGCAGCCCCACGTAACACGAGCTGACGAAGAGGAGGAACCGCGATCCGAGGCCGAACCGGGAGATCCGGTACTCGTTCAGTTCTCGGGACTCGTTGTTGAGGGTGGCCAGCAGGTACCTTCCGGTCGAGGCGAGACGGTCGACGAGGGCGAGGCTGTCGGGGTACGGCTCGGACCGGCTCCGCACGAAGGACCTGAACTCGTCCCGGGTGAACCCACGGTCCCTACAGAAGACCGTGCGATCCAGATACTCCTCGAAGGTCATCTTCCCGGTCTCCAGCTCGGCCACGACGCCGTCGTGGCGTTCGGCGAAATCCTCGGCGTCGAGCTCGAATCGGGCGACGGCCTCGGCCCGGGCGTGACGGTCCCAACCGTTCGTGCCAAGCACGCCGCCGACGTCGAAGAAGATCACGCTGACCGTCACCGGGAACTCCTCTCCACCGGCCCTCGGCACGTTACCGAGGTGCGGGGACAACCCGCCGGATACGGCGGTCGCTCGTCGCCGCGCTTGAATCGGACGCCATGTCGAACCACGGTGGCGAGCGGAGAGAGGCTCGGGGCGGGTACCTGGCGTTGCTCACCTTGGGGGCCCTGGGGGTCGTCTACGGGGACATCGGCACGAGTCCCCTCTACGCCTTCCGGGAGTCGTTGAGCTCGGCCTACGGGATCGTCGTGGACCGGGCGAACGTCCTCGGGGTCGTGTCGCTCATCTTCTGGTCGCTGATCGTCGTAATCACCGTCAAGTACCTCGTCTTCGTGATGCGGGCCGACGACCACGGCGAAGGGGGCATCCTCGCCCTCACCTCCCTCATCACTCCACGCGACCCCGACCGGCGATCCCGTCGATGGAAGCTCATCCTCGTCGGGCTGTTCGGCACGGCCCTCCTGTACGGGGACGGGATGATCACCCCCTCGATCTCGGTGCTGTCGGCCGTCGAAGGCCTCGAGATCGTCGCCCCCGACCTCCAACCCTTCGTCATCCCCGTCGCCATCCTCATCCTCGTCGCCCTGTTCACGATCCAACGTCGGGGGACCGCCACCGTCGGGTCGGTGTTCGGGCCGGTGATGATCCTCTGGTTCGGCACCCTCGCCACCCTCGGCATCCTCCAGATCCTCCGCGAGCCGTCGGTGCTGGCCGCCGTGGACCCCCGATTCGCCGTGTCGTTCTTCACCCGTAACGCCGGCCGGGCGTTCCTCGCCCTCGGTTCGGTGTTCCTCGTCGTCACCGGAGCCGAAGCCCTCTACGCGGACATGGGCCACTTCGGTCGGCGGCCGATCAGGCTCGGCTGGCTCACCGTCGTGCTCCCCGGCCTCATGCTCAACTATTTCGGGCAGGGGGCCCTGCTGCTCGCGCAGCCGGAGGCGATCGAGAGCCCCTTCTACCTGATGGCGCCCGCCTCGGTGCGGATCCCCCTCGTGGTTCTGGCGACGGCCGCGACGGTGATCGCCTCCCAGGCCCTCATCTCGGGAGTGTTCAGCCTGACCATGCAGGCGATCCAGCTCGGCTACCTGCCCCGCCTCCGGGTCGACCACACCTCGGAGCGGGAGTTCGGCCAGGTGTACGTCGGGGCGGCCAACTGGTCCCTGATGGTTGCCTGCGTCGGCCTCGTCCTCGGGTTCGGCTCGTCGTCCAACCTGGCGGCCGCCTACGGCGTGGCGGTGACCACCACCATGGTGATCACGACCGTCCTCTTCTACTCCCTCACCCGGACCCGGTGGCGTTGGTCGCGTGCGAAGGCGATGGCGTTGGCGGCGGCGTTCCTCGTCGTCGACCTGGCGTTCTTCGGAGCCAACATCCTGAAGGTCCCCGCCGGTGGTTGGTTCCCCCTGGTGGTCGGGGTCGGCGTGTTCACGGTCATGACGACCTGGCGTCGCGGACGAGCGATCGTTCGTGCCAAGCTGAGTCGGGGACGCCTCGCCGCCGCCGACTTCGTGGCGCAGCTCGCCGACCGGGACATCGTGCGGGTACCCGGGACCGGGGTGTTCATGTTCGCCTCCGCAGGAGCGACGCCGCCGACCCTCCTCGAGAACCTCCGCTTCAACCACGTCCTCCACGAAACCGTCGTCCTGCTCACCGTCGTCTACGAGCAGCGTCCCCGGGTCCTCCCGGCCGAACGGTACGACGTCGTCGACCTCGGGGAGGGGTTCTTTCAGCTCGTGCTCCACTTCGGCTACATGGACGAACCCGACGTCCCCCAGGCCTTGGCCGCGCTCGTCTCCCCCGGGCTCGGGTTCGACCCTCTGGACACGGCCTACTTCCTCGGTCGGGAGACCCTCATCGTGGTGAAAGAAGGGGAGATGGCCCCCTGGCGGGAGCATCTGTTCGCCTTCTTGTCCCGCAACGTGAGCCCGGCCGCCAGGTACTTCCGGCTCCCCCCGGACCGGGTGATCGAGATCGGCGCCCTCCTGGAGATCTGAGACGATGTCCCTCGCCGCGAAACGAATCGCCGCCGTCGCCGTCGGTGGGCTCGTCGGCTCGGGCCTGCGGGCGGCCGTCGCCCTGTCGTGGCCCGTTGGCGGCACCTGGCCCTGGCCGACGTTCACCGTGAACGTGGCCGGGGCAGCGGCTCTGGGCTTCCTCGTCGCCCGCCTCCGCCAGACCGCCGCGCCCCCGTGGGCGGTGGAGCTGTGGGGCATCGGCCTCCTCGGCTCCTTCACCACCTTCAGCACCTTCGCCGTCGAAGTGTGGACTCTGGCGACGGCGGGACGTCCCCTGCTCGCCGGCACCTACGGCGTGGTGTCGGTGGGCGCCGGACTGGTGGCGGCGGTGGTGGGCACCCGGACGGGTGAAACACGATGACCTGGCTGATCCTCACCCTGGCAGGGGCCGTCGGCGCCGTGGCCCGCTACGCCCTGTCCGGATGGATCCAGCGCCGCACCACCGCCACCGTCCCCACCGGCACCTTCGTCGTCAACCTCCTCGGAGCCTTCGCCCTCGGCTCGGTGGCCGCCCGGGGAGGCCAGGCCCTCGCCTCGACGGTCGCCGCCGGGTTCCTCGGCGGGTTCACCACGTTCAGCACCTGGATGGTGGAGTCGTGGGCCCTCGCCGGTGGCGGGACCCGGGGACGACGCCTCGCCCTCGGGAACCTGGCGGCGACGTTGGCGCTCGGGGTGGTGGCGGCCGCGCTTGGATACGGGATGGCGACCTGAGGAGGAGCCGATGTTGGAGGAGTCGAGAGACGGCACGCTGATGCGCATCTTCGTCGGGGAGTCCGACGAGCACGACGGCAAACCCCTGTACCAGGCGATCGTCGAAGAGCTCCGGGCGGCCGGCCTCGCCGGGGCGACGGTGCTCCGGGGAATCGAAGGATTCGGCAAGTCGAGCGTGCTCCACACCGGTCACGTCCTTCGGCTCTCGTCCGACCTGCCCATCGTCATCGAATGCGTGGACCGCTCGGAGCGGATCGAGGAGATCCTTCCCCGCCTCGACACGATGATCGTCGACGGGTTGGTCACCCTCGAACGGGTCGACGTCCGGATCTACCGGGCCGGGGAGACGGCCTGACTCAGGTCCCGTAGATCGAGGCGATGGCGTCGGCGTACCGGTCGGAGACGACCCGCCGTTTCACCTTCAACGTCGGGGTCAGCTCCCCGCCCTCGATGGTGAAGTCCACGGGGAGGATCCGGAACGCCTTGACCGCCTCCGCCTTGGAGACGAGGGCGTTGGCGGCGTCGATCGCCTGTTGGATCTCGGCCTGGAGGTCGGGGTCGTCCACCAGTTCGGCGATCGTCCCCTCCTTTCCGTGCTGTTTCGCCCAGGCCTCGAAGAACTCAGGGTCGATCGTCACCAGGGCGGCGATGAAGGGACGCCCGTCCCCCACCACCATCGCCTGGCTGACCAGGGGATGGGCCCGGATGGCGTCCTCCAGCACGAGGGGTGCGACGTTCTTCCCGCCGGCGGTGACGATGATCTCCTTCTTGCGGCCGGTGATGCGCAGGAAACCGTCGTCGTCCAGCTCCCCGAGGTCTCCGGTGTGGAACCAGCCTTCGTCGTCGAGGACTTCGGCGGTGGCGTCGGGGTTCGCCCAGTAGCCCTGGAAGATGCCCGGGCCCTTGGCGAGGACCTCGCCGTCGTCGGCGATGCGGATCGTGTAGCCGGGGGCGGGCCGGCCCACCGTACCGATCTTGAGGGACCCGGGGGTGTTCACGGTCAGCACCGCGGTCGTCTCGGTCAGCCCGTAGCCCTCCAGCACGGTGAGCCCGATCCCGGAGAAGAAATGCCCGAGCCGTTCACCGAGGGCGGCTCCACCCGAGATGGCATACCGGAGGTGGCCGCCGAACACAGAACGGAGCTTTCCGTAGACGAGCTTGTCGAAGATGCCGTGGAGCACCTTCGTCTTCAACGACACACGGCCGGCCTGGCGCTGGCGGGAGAAGTCGATCGCCACGTCGGCGGCCAGGTCGAAGATCTTCGCCTTGCCGTCCTCCTCGGCCCGCTGACGGGCCGAGTTGTAGATCTTCTCGAACACCCGGGGGACGCTGAACACGAACCACGGGCGCACCATGGCCAGCTCCTCCACCAGGTTGGGGATCCCGGTCGAGTAGGCGATCCTCATCCCCCGTGCGACGCATCCGACCTGGACGATACGGGCGAAGATGTGGGCGAGGGGGAGGAACATCAGGTTGCTCTCGCCCGGCTTCATCACGTCGCTCAGGGCGGCGATCACCTGGTGCATGGTGTGGACGAAGTTCCCGTGGGTGATCACACAACCCTTGGGTCGTCCCGTCGTGCCGGACGTGTAGACGAGGGTGGCGAGATCGTCCTGGGTGACGGCCCGAGCCCGTTCCAATACCTGTTCGTCGGTGACCGACTCGCCGGCGGCGATGAGACGGTCGAGCCCTCCCCCATCCATGGTGAAGGCGTGTTTGCAGGAGCCCAGCTTGGCGGCCTGGGACTCGTATACCTTCAAGAGTTCGTCGGTGGCGCAGATGATGGCCGTCGCCTCCGAGTTGCCGACGATCCACTCCACCTGGTCGGGCGACGACGTCTCGTAGATGGTGACGGTGGCGCAGCCCGCCGCCCAGATGGCGTAGTCGAGGAGGGTGAACTCGACCCGCGTCGGCGAGAAGATGCAGATCCGGCTCCCCGGTTCGATTCCCAACCCGATGAACCCGGCGGCGAGCCGCCGCACCCTCTCGGCGAACTCGGCACTGGTGATGTCGACGAAGGTGTCGCCATCCCGGTAGGCGAGGGCCGCTCGCTGGGGGTGGAGACGCTCGTTCTCCCAGACTCGGGTCGTCAGATTCTCGCCCGGATCGACCTCGGCGAGGGACGGTGTGGTGAACTCCTGCATGGCTCCTGTCTCTCCCGGGATGACGGCTCCAACATACCTCAGGAGACGACCCCACGGGCCCGAAGATCCTCGATCCCCTCCCGGTCCCATCCCAGCTCGGTGAGGAGGTCGTCGGTGTCGGCTCCGGGTTCGGGGCCTGGACGGGGGGCCCGGCCGTCGTCCCCGGAGAACCGGGGAGCCGGTCCGGGCTGGAGGACCCCCCCGACCTCGACGAAGGTCCCTCGGGCCCGGAGATGGGGATGTTTGGGAGCTTCGGCGAGGCTCAGCACCGGGGCGACGCAGGCGTCGGTCCCCGAGAACACCGACTCCCACTCGTCCCGGGTGCGGGAACGGAACACCTCCGCGAACCGTCGGCGCAGCGTCGGCCAACCGGCGACGTCGTATTGGGCGGGGAGCTCTTCGGCGGCCAGGCCGAGACCGTCGAGCAGCTCGGCGTAGAACTGGGGCTCCAACGCCCCCACCGCCACGTAGCCGCCGTCGGCGGTCTCGTAGGTGTCGTAGAAGGGTGCCCCACCGTCCAACAGGTTGGCTCCCCGGGCGTCCCGCCAGAATCCGAGGCCGAACAGTTCGTAGATCGGTGTCATCAACAGCGACGCACCGTCCACCATCGCCGCGTCCACCACCCGACCACGGCCGGTGCGGGACACCTCCAACAGGGCGGCGACCATGCCGAACGCGAGGAGCATGCCCCCGCCTCCGTAGTCGCCCACCAGGTTGAGGGGAGGAACCGGTCGTTCACGGCCGATGGCGCCGAGGGCGCCGGTGAGGGCGACGTAGTCGATGTCGTGGCCCGCCGCCGACGCGAGGGGGCCCTCTTGGCCCCAGCCCGTCATCCGTCCATACACGAGGCGGGGATTGCGCTCCAGACAGACGTCGGGACCGACCCCGAGACGTTCGGCCACCCCGGGGCGAAAGCCTTCGATCAGCCCGTCGGCGGTGGCGACCAGGTCGAGGACGATGCCGATGCCTTCGGGCCGTTTCAGGTCGACCGCGATGGACCTGCGGCCGCGGGCGGTGAGACGGGGCATCGGCAGGGATCCCGGACCGGGCCGTTCCACCTGGATCACCTCGGCGCCGTGGTCGGCGAGGACCATCCCACAGAACGGCCCCGGCCCGATGCCGGCGAGCTCGACGATCCGGATACCGGAGAGAGGTCCTGACATCGGGCCGCAGGGTAGATCCTCCCCCGCCGGGATGACTACCGTCTCGGAGCATGGGACGTCTCGACGGGAAGGCCGCCCTCGTCACCGGCTCCGCCAGCGGGATCGGGGCGGCGGCGGCGAGGGCTCTCGCCGCCGAAGGGGCGAAGGTGGTGGTGAACTCGGTGCACTCCGTCGCCGAAGGGATGGCCCTCGCCGACGAGGTGGGGGGCTACTACATCCAGGCCGACGTCTCCCTCGAGGCGGACGCCCTCCGCCTCGTCAACGAAGCCGTCGAGTTCTGTGGGCGCCTCGACGTACTGGTGAACAACGCCGGCACCACCCGGGTGATCCCCTTCACCGACCTCGACGCCGTCACCGACGAGGACTGGGAACGGATCCTCGGGGTCAACCTCCTCGGCACCTGGTATGTGACCCGCGCCGCCGTGCCCGCACTCCGGGCCCACCGGGGATGCGTGATCAACGTCACCTCGATCGCCGGGCTCCGAGCGCTCGGCTCGTCGATCCCCTATGGCGTCTCGAAAGCGGCGCTCAACCATCTGACCCGCCAACTCGCCCACGCGCTGGGGCCCGAGATCCGGGTGAACGCCGTCGCCCCCGGCCTCGTCGACACCCCCTGGACCGCCGACTGGGACGAGGTCCGTGCCCAGGTGCGCGCCACCGCGCCTCTGCGTCGATCGGGGACCCCCGACGACATCGCCGCCGCGATCCTGGGCCTGGTCTTCGCCCCCTACACCACCGGCAGCATCGTCGTCGCCGACGGGGGCTTGACCCTATGAGCGACCTTCCCCGGGTCGACCCCCAGCTCTTCACAGCCGCCGCCATCGACCCCGAGACCGCAGCGTTCAACGCCGAACTCGAGGACCTGCTCGCGTCGTTCCCTCCCCTGTGGGAGAGCGACCCGGCCGAGGCGCGGCGGGCACGGGAGGAAGGCCGGTCGGCCTTCGGCCCCCTCCAGCTCTCCGACCGGGCGACCGTCCGGACGATCCCGGGCCCCGGCGGCGCCCTCGGCCTCCGCATGTTCCTCCCTCCCGAACCCCGGGGGGTCTACCTCCACGTCCACGGCGGAGGATGGGTGCTGGGAGGGGCGCACCATCAGGACCCACGCCTGGAGCTGCTGGCGGACACCTGCGAGGTGGCGGTGGTTTCGGTCGACTACCGCCTCGCCCCCGAACATCCCTACCCGGCCGCGCCGGACGACTGCGAAGCCGCCGCCGTGTGGCTGGTCGAACACGCCGCAGACGAGTTCGGGACGGACACCCTCCTCATCGGCGGGGAGTCGGCAGGCGCCCACCTGGCGGCGGTCACCCTGCTGCGGCTCCGGGACCGCCACGGCGACGTTCCCTTCGTCGGCGCCAACCTCACCTACGGTGTCTACGACCTCCGGCTCACCCCGTCTGCCCGGCGGTGGGGCGACCGGCCCCTCGTGCTGAACACCCCGTCGATGCGGTGGTTCGTCGACCACTTCGTCCCGCCCGAACTGCGGGACGACCCCGACGTCTCCCCGCTGCTGGCCGACCTCACCGGCCTCCCGCCGGCCCTGTTCACCGTCGGGACCGAAGACCCCCTCCTGGACGACACCCTGTTCATGGCGGCCCGCTGGACCGCCGCCGGCAACCAGGCGGTGCTAGCCGTCTACCCGGGTGGAGCCCACGCCTTCGACGCCTTCCCCACCGACCTGGGACGTTCGGCTCTGCTCCGGATGCACGCCTTCGTCCGTACCCGGCTCGCCTGAAGGCGGTTCGCGAAGCTCGTCGACGAGCTCGTGGCGGTGCAGGGTCGTCGAGGCGAGGGCCTGGAGGATCGCCGCCACCGGCAACGCCAACACGGCGCCGATGCCGCCGAGGATCGACGCCCCGGCGATCACCGCACCGACCGACACCGCCGGATGCAACGACATGGTCCGCTCGGTGACCCGCGGCGCGATCAGGTAGTTCTCCACCTGCTGATAGGCGACGAGCGCCACGACGACCCACAGGGCCGTCCCCGGGCTCTGGACGAGGGCCACGAGGGCCGGGAGCACCAGAGCGATGTAGGTGCCGACGACGGGCACGAACTGGCTCAACACCCCCACCCACATCCCCAAGGCGATGGCGAACGGGACGTCGAGGAAGGTGAGCACGCCGGTGGTGAACACGGCGGCGACCGCCGCCAGAACCGCCCTCGAGTAGATGTAGCCGCCGGTCTTGTCCACCGAGATCTCCCAGATGCGGAGGGCGACCCGCTGGCGGGCGGGCGGCAGGAACGCCAGCAGGATCCGCCGCATCTTCGGACCTTCGGCGACCATGTAGAAGGAGAACAGTCCGATGGTGACGAGACGGAACACCAATCCGAGGATGGTGTTCCCCACGGCGAAAACACCCCCGGCGACGTCCCCTCCGAGCCTCCCCACCAGGGAGCCGAGATCCTGGAACTCCGAGACCGCCTCCGGGTTGACCAGCTCGACGTCGCCGAAGCGGTCGACGAGCTTCTGGAGGTTCTCCAGGTAGGAGGGGATGTTGGAGACGAGCTGGGAGGCCTGGTTGACGAAGAGGGGAACCAGCGCCGCCACGAAACCCACCCCCAACAGGAACGCGACCACGAACACGAGGCCCGTCGCCACCCCCCGTCTCCAGCCGCGCCGAGCGAGACGTTGCACGGCCGGCTCGAGGGCGACCGCGACGAACAGCGACACGAACAGCATGAACACCAGGGTCCGGATCCGGACGAGGATCCACAGGAACGCACCCACTCCGAGGAGGACCCCGACGATCGAGAGCACGGCCCGCGGCAGCCAGGGTGGGGCTCGGTCAGGTGGCGACTGGGACGTCACCTGTTCCAGCGTACCCGGCGGGATCCCCCGGATCGACCATCGCCGCCGCCGTCGACGGCGTATCCTCGGCTCCGCCGAGCATGGGAGGTTCCGTGGACGCCGTCGTGTGGACACCAGACGCAGAACGGAGGGCCAGGTCGAACACCCAGCGGTTCATGGAGATCCACGGGATCGCCACCTATCCGGAGCTGGTGGACCGCTCCATCGCCGACCCCGAATGGTTCTGGGACGCCGTCGTCGAGTTCCTCGGAATCCCCTTCCGTACGCCGTACACCCGCGTCGTCGATCTCTCCCGGGGCAAGCCCTGGGCCCGGTGGTTCGTCGACGGACACATCAACCTCTCCGAGGCGTGTGTGGACCGGTGGGCCGCCTCCGACCCCGACCGGGTGGCGCTGGTGGCCGAGCGGGAAGAGGGGGGCGAGCCGACACGGCTCTCCTTCGCGGAGTTGTCGGATCGGGTCTCCCGCTTGGCCGGCGCCCTCCGGAACCTGGGGGTCGCCCGCGGCGACGCCGTCGCCGTCTACCTCCCCATGTCGGCGGAGGCGGTGGTGTCGTTCCTGGCGATCGCCCGGCTGGGGGCGGTGTTCATCCCCATCTTCAGCGGGTACGGACACGAAGCCGTCGCCACCCGCCTCACCGACCCGAAACCCAAGGTGCTCATCACCGCCGACGGGTTCATGCGCCGGGGCCGGCGGGTCGACATGAAAGAGGTCGCCGACCGGGCCGCAGCCGAAGCCGGAGGGGTCGACCATCTCCTCGTGGTCGCCTATGCGGGACGGGACGACACCCCGTGGGTCGAGGGAAGGGACGTCGAATGGGAACAGGCCATCGCCGCCGCCGACCCGGTCGCCGCCGTCGCCACCGAGGCAGAAGATCCCGTCCTGATCGCCTACACGTCGGGGACGACGGGCCGTCCCAAAGGGGCTGTCCACGTCCATGGCGGCTTGACGGTGAAGCTGGCCCAGGAGGGGGCCTTCCAGTCGGATCTGCGTCCCGACGACGTGCTCATGTGGACCACCGACATGGGATGGATCATGGGTCCGTGGATGGTGGTGGCGGGCCTCGCCAACGGGGCGGCGATCGTCACCTTCGACGGCGCGCCCGACCATCCCGGACCGGACCGGCTCTGGGAGCTGGTCGACAAGCTCGGCATCACGTTCCTGGGCATCTCCCCCACTCTCGTCCGTGCCCTCCAACCCCACGGAGCCGAACTCGCCACCCGCCACGACCTGTCGACACTGCGGGGGTTCGGATCGACCGGGGAGCCCTGGAACCCGGATCCTTGGTGGTGGCTGTTCCGGGACGTCGGCCGTGAACGGATCCCGATCGTCAACATCTCCGGCGGCACCGAGATCGGAGCGTGCATCCTGTCGGTGAACCTGCTGCAGGGCATCAAGCCCACATCCCTCGGCGGTCCGGCGCTGGGGATGGCCGCCGACGTGTTCGACGACTCGGGCAAACCCGTCCGCGGTACCGTCGGTGAGCTGGTGGTCACCGAGCCCTGGCCGGCGATGACCCGCGGCTTCTGGGGCGAGCCGGAGCGCTACCTCCGCACCTACTGGTCCCGGTGGCCGGACGTGTGGGTACACGGCGACTGGGCATCCGTCGACGACGACGGGTTCTGGTATCTGCACGGGCGTTCCGACGACACCCTCAACATCGCCGGGAAGCGGATCGGGCCGGCCGAGATCGAATCCGCCGCCGTCGAGCTGGCGGAGATCACCGCCGCCGCCGCCGTCGGCGTTCCCGACGAGGTGAAAGGCGAGGTCGTGCTGCTGTTCTGCGTGCCGGCTCCCGGTGTCGTCGGCGACGACGAACTAGCCCGGAGGGTCTCCGACCGGGTAGCCGAGACCCTCGGAAAGGCGTTCCGACCGAAGCTGGTCCGGTTCGTCCCCGACCTTCCGCGGACCCGCTCCGCCAAGATCATGCGGCGGGTGGTGAGAGCGGTCGCCCTCGGCGAAGACCCCGGCGACCTGTCCAGTCTCGAGAACCCTCAGAGCCTCGACGCCCTGGCCGAGGCCTGACCGATGGGGACGATCCTCCTCGCCGCCCTGGTGGCCCTCCTCGCCGCCGACCCGGCGGTACCGCCCTTCGACCTCGGCATGTCGGCCCATCCCGTCGCCGGTCGGCCCGCCACCGTGGTGGTCGTCTTCGCCGAAGACGTCCCCGCGGACGACGTCGAGGAGGCCCTCGCCATCGTGTGGGCCGGCGACTACCGGGGACGCCCCCTCGACGAGGCGACACCGAGGCTCGGGATCGAATGGACCCGGGCGGGGGCCCGCCGTTTCGAAGGGGTCGTGACGTTCCCGCGTCCGGGAGAGTGGCTGATCGTCGCCCTCCCCGACCGCGCCTCCACCCCTCCCCCGGTCTACGCCGACACGATCACCGTCACCGTCGGTTTGGACTCGACCTCCTCGAACTGGATGCTGGTGGCGATCGGGGCGGCCATCGCCGGTGTCGGCCTGGCCCTGCGTGGTACTCGCAGAGGGCGGCGCCCGGCGGTGTCTCCGCGGCCCCGGCGGCGGTCCCGCCACCGGTTCTGAACTCGCCCCTACTTGGGTTGCATCCTGATCCCGCCGTCCATCCTGATGGTCTCGGCGTTCATGTAGTCGTGGGTGAGCAGCAGACAGGCGAGCTCCGCGTACTCGTCGGGACGGCCGAGACGGCGGGGGAACAGGACCTGGCCGCCCAGGGACTGGCGGGCAGGCTCGGGGAGGCCGGCGAGCAGCGGCGTGTCGATGATGCCTGGAGCGATCGTGTTCACCCGGATGCCCACCGAGGCGAGATCCCGGGCGATGGGCAGCGTCATCCCCACGATCCCGGCCTTCGACGCCGAGTAGGCCGCCTGGCCGATCTGGCCGTCGAACGCCGCCACCGAGGCGGTGTTGACGATCGCGCCCCGGCTGCCGTCGGGGTCGACGGGTTCGGTCTTCGCCATCTCCGCCGCCGCCAGCCGGATGCAGTTGAAGGTCCCGGTGAGGTTCACCCGGATGACGGTCTCGTAGTGGCCGAGGTCGTGGGGTGTCCCGTCCCGGGAGAGGGTCCGGGCCGGTGGGCCGATCCCGGCGCAGTTCACCAGGGCCCGCAGCGGTCCCATCTCGACCGCCGCCGCCACCGCCACCGCGACCTGGTCGGCGTCGGTGACGTCGGCATGCACGTAGGCTCCGTCGACTTCGGCGGCGACCGCCTCGCCTTTGTCGTCCGCCAGATCCACGATCACCACCCGTGCGCCTTCGGCCGCGAGACGCCGGACGGTGGCCGCCCCCAACCCCGAGGCACCGCCGGTGACGATCGCCGAAACACCTGCCAGATCCACGTTTCTGCCTCCTCGATCCTGGTGTGGGCACGCTACCAGGCCATACTGGGGCCGATGATCGGCGTCTTCGACTCGGGAATCGGTGGTCTGTCGGTGCTCATGCCCGTCCGGCGACTCCTCGGCGACGCCGACATCCTGTACCTCGCCGACCGGGGCTGGGGACCGTACGGCGAGCGAAGCCTGGAGGATGTCCGGGCGCGGGTCGACCTGGTCGCCTCCCATCTCATCTCCCAGGGCGCCCGGATGGTCGTCGTGGCCTGTCACACCGCGTCGGCCGCCGCCTTGACGACCCTCCGGGCCCGACATCCCGACGTCGCCTTCGTCGGGATGGAGCCGGCCCTCAAGCCTGCGGCGGCCGCCAGCCGGAAACGGCGGGTCGGCGTCCTGGCCACCGAAGCGACCTTTCAGAGCGAGCTGTTCGCCTCGGTGGTCGACCGTTTCGGGACGAACGTCGCGGTGATCGCCCGGGCATGCCGCGGCTGGGCGGCGGCGGTGGAAGAGGGACACCTCGACGGACCCGAGGTGGAGGCGATGGTCGGTGAGCACGTCGTCCCCCTCCTCGCCCACCGGGTCGACACGATCGTCCTCGGCTGCACCCACTACCCCTTCTTGGCGCCGGTGATCCGACGGATCGCCGGACCCGACATCGAGATCGTCGACCCGGCCGACGCCGTCGCCCGGCAGGTGGCCCGCGTCGCCGGCGGCCTCGGCCCCGAGGTGGGCCGCGGCCGCGCCCTCCGATTCCAGGTGACAGGCGCCCCGACCGGCGTCGCCGAACTGGTGGAGCGGCTCACCGGGTGGCGGATCGACGTCGAAGGGGTCCGGGTGGGACCCCCCCTGGGCCCGGTACCCTCCGACCCGTGACCGACGACCGACCCCTCGACCCTTGGGACCGGGCGCTGCTCGACGCCCTCGACCAGCCCTTCGTCGACGACGACCGGCCCGGCGACCCTCTGACCTTGGACGAGCTGGCAGAACGTACCGGAATCTCCCCGGTGCTCCTCGAGATGCTCGCCCGGGAAGGGTTCCTCGTCGCCCGATCCCAGGATCCCGAACCGCGGTACGACCCCGCGGATGCCGACGCCGTCGCCGCCGGTTTCGAGCTCGTCGAAGCCGGGCTGCCCCTCGCCGAACTCCTCGACCTCGCCCGCCGCACCGACGAAGCCATGCGGCCCATCGCCGCCCAGGCGGTGGAGGTGTTCGCCCGGTTCGTCCGCGACTCGGTGGAGGCGACGGCCTCCTCGGAGGAGGAGGCGGCCCGTCGGCTCGTGGAGGCCTTCCGCCGGATGCTGCCGGCGACCGGCCGGCTGGTCGGCCACCATTTCCGTACGTTGCTGGTCGCCGAGGCCCACCGCCGCCTGGCGGGTGAGGAACGATGACGATCCTCCGAGTGGTGACCCGCCCCATCGACTGTCCCGTCCCCCTCCTCGACCACGTGCCGTCGGTCGTGTGGATGACCGAGGACCGAGCCATGGTGGGGTTCGGCGAGGCGCTCCGCATCGATCCGGGACGGGGCGACGACCGGTTCGACACGGCAGCCGACAGGTGGGACGAGGTCGTGGCCGCGGCCGACGTGGACGACCGTGTCGGCCTGGAGGGGACGGGGCTGGTGGCGTTCGGGAGCTTCAGCTTCGACCCGTCGTCGGGAGGGTCCAGCCTGCTCGTCCCCGAGGTGACCGTCGGCCGCCAGGGCGACCGATGGTGGGTCACCGAGATCGACGGCGTCCCGGCCGACCGCTACCTGCACCCTTCCCCCACGACGCCGCGGCCCCTCGACCGGCCCCGGTACGCCGGCTCTTCGATGCCGGATCTGCTCTGGATCGAGGCCGTGGCCGAAGCGATCGAGAGGATCGGAGCCGGGGAGGTGGAGAAGGTGGTCTTGGCTCGGGACCTGGCGGTCTGGTCGAAGGTCCCCTTCGATCCGCGCCTGCTCATCGAACGGCTCCACCGGCGTTTCCCGTCCTGTTTCACCTTTCTGGTCGACGGTCTGGTGGGGGCCAGCCCCGAGCTGCTGGTCCGTCGCCGCGGCCTGACCGTCGAATCGGTCCCCCTCGCCGGGTCGGCCCCGCGGGCCGACGACCCCGACGCCGACGAGCTGCTCGGCAAGGAACTCATCGGCTCCGACAAGAACCGACGAGAACACGAAGCCGCCGCCGCCTCGGTCGGCCGGGTCCTGGGGGAGCTCTGCGCGACCCTGCATCGTGACGTCGAACCTTGGCTCCTGGAACTGGCGAACGTCCGTCATCTCGCCACCCGGTTCGAAGGCCGTCTCACCGGATGGATCTCCTCGCTGCGGATCGCCGGGCGCCTCCACCCCACCGCGGCCGTCGGTGGCACTCCCACCGACGTGGCCGTGGACCTGATCCGACGCCTGGAGGGAATGGACCGAGGACGCTACGCCGGACCTGTCGGCTGGGTGGACGCCCACGGTGACGGAGAATGGGCGATCGCCCTCCGCTGCGCGGAGCTGTCCGGGGCGAGGGCCCGACTGTTCGCCGGCGCCGGGATCGTCGCCGGCTCCCTGCCCGAGTCCGAGCTGGAGGAGACCCGGCTCAAGCTTCGGGCGATGATGGGCGCCCTGGAGCCCTGAGACGGTCCTCCAGCCACCGGTCCAACGCCTCCCGGGCCACCGCCTCGAGTTGGAGGTGGACCTCGACGTTGCTTCGACGGTCGGTGACCACCTCGACGATCTGGGTCCCGCCTTCCGCGAAGGCGGCTTCCACCGCCTCGACGGTGGCTCCCGGGGCGTCGATTGAACGGTGGCCGAGCCCGTACAGGTGGGCCAGGACGCGGAAGGAGCGGCCGTGGGGCGTCCCGAACAGCTCCTCGAAATGCTCCGGGAAGCGGGCCTGTGGGAGGAACGAGAAGATCCCACCTCCGTCGTTGTTGACGACGACGAAGACGGCGGCCGGTCGGGGCTCGACGAGGAACCCGGAGGCGTCGTGGAGCATCGCCAGGTCACCGGCCAGCCCCACGGTGCGTCCCTCGTGAGCCGCGGCCACCCCCAACACGGTCGACACGAACCCGTCGATGCCCGAAGCACCCCGGTTGGCGTGGATCCGCACCGGGCCCGGCACCATGAACCGGTCGAGGTCCCGCACCGGCATCGACGACGCCACCACCAGCCGGTCCCCTCCCCCCAGGGAAGCGCCGACGTCGCGGGCGACCCGCGGTTCGGTCGGCCGGTCGAAGGTGTCCAAGGCGGCGTCGAGACTGCGGCGGACCACCCGCTCCGCCTCCAGCCAACTGCGCCGCCACCCACCCCGACGGGGAGGCACCGGGAGGGCCACCTCCGGGAGCCCGGTCACCATCCGGACGGCACGACGGCCGGGATCGGGCCATCCCCAAGGGTCGGCGACCACCACCTCACTCTGCGCCATCACCGCGGCGACATGCCGGTCGAGGACGGCCCGGCCGACGACCAGCACCGCCTCGGGCCGGTGAGTTTCGACGAAACCGGGGTGAGCGAGGAGATGGGACGCCGTCGTGATGGTCTGTGCCGGACGGGCCCCCAGGGTCGGTTCGGCGACGAGCGGCCAACCGAGGCGGGCGGCGACCTCGTCGACGACCGTCGCCGCTCCGGGGACCGGACCGAGGTCGCCTACCACCACGAGGCCCCGGTCGACGGCGACGAACTCCCGAGGGAGGGCGACGACGGGGATCGGCGGCGACGCGTGGGCGGTCCAGGGCCGGCCGTCCGCCCTGCCCGCCGTCGGCGAAGAGAACACCTCGGCCACGGTCCGTCCGTCGTCGGTGAGCGGCACCAGAGGTTCCCGGAAGGCGAGGTCGAGGTGGACGGGGCCGGGAAGGGAGCCCGTCGTCTCGGCGACTGCCCTGCAGATGGCCGACCGCCACCAGGCGTTCGCTTCGGGCCGGTCCTCGGCCGGCCCGAGGACGGTGGACCACCGCACCGACCTCCCGAACAACCACCGCTGGTCGATCGTCTGATTCGCCCCCACGTCGTGGAGTTCGGGTGGGCGGTCGGCGGTCAACGCCACGAGCGGCACCCTGCCCGAATCGGCTTCGACGATCGCCGGATGCAGATTCACCGCCGCCGTCCCCGACGTGGTCAGAACCGCCGCCGGGCGGCCCGTCTCCCGGCCGATCCCGAGCGCGAAGAAGCCTGCCGACCGTTCGTCGACCTCGACGTGGAGTTCGGCGTCGGCGTGGGCGGCGACCGCCAACGCCAGGGGCGCCGACCGTGACCCCGGCGCGACCACGAAACGGACGACACCGTTGCGAACCAGCTCGTCCACCACCACGGCGGCGAGGGCGGTGGAGGGGTTGGGGTGGCTCATCGACGCTCCAGGACCGCCGCCGCCTCCCGGATCCGCCTCAGCAGCGCTTCGGCGACGTCGGAGGGGGGACGCAGCGCCGCGAGACGGTCGGGGTCGGGTTCTGGTCGTCGCAGCTCGATCATCCCCCCGGAGGGTAGGAGCGGGTCGGAGACCACGTCGACGGCCAGCAGCGACGCGGTGGCGAGCCCGCAGGCGAACCGAAGCTCGGGCATCGCCGCCGCCGCCGCCAACCCGGCGGCGAGTCCCACCGAGGTCTCGAGGGCGGAGGAGATCACCACCGGCACACCGGATTCGGCCGCCAGCTTCAACACCGAGGCGACCCCGCCCAGGGGCTGCACCTTCAGGACCAGGACGTCGGCGGCCGCCCTCGCCACCACCTCGGCGGGGTCGTCGGCGGTCCGGATGCTTTCGTCGACCGCCACCGGTACGGGGATGCGGGGTCGCAGCCGGGCGAGCTCGTCGAGGGTGGCGCAGGGCTGTTCGACGTATTCGAGGTCGAACACCGTCAAGGCGTCGATGTTCTTCGTCGCCTCGTCCACCGTCCAGGCACCGTTGACGTCGATGCGGAGACGTCCGTCGGGGCCCAGCGCCTCACGGACCGCCGCCACCCGGGCCCGATCCTCTTCGAACGAACCGCCGGGTTCGGCCACCTTCACCTTGGCGGTGCCACAACCCGAGGCCCTGACGATGTCGGCGGCCTGGTCGGGTCCCACGGCGGGGACGGTCACGTTCACCGGGACCGCCCGCCGCCGGGCGGGGGGCCACGGTCGGTGGGCCGCCTCCAGGGTCGCTTCGAGCCACCGGGCCGTCACCGTCGGTGGATACTCGGGGAACGGTGAGAACTCTCCCCAGCCTGCAGGGCCGCGGACCAGCACGACGTCGCGGTGATCCACCTGGCGGAACCGCACCGTCATCGGCACCCGTACCGGATGGAGTTCGAGCCCGTCCAACGTCATTGCTGCTCCCGCAGGTAGGCGATGACTCGCTCGACCTGCTCGTCGCTCAGGACGCCACCGAACCCTGGCATCCGTCCCCGGCCTCGGGTGATGGCGAGACGGAGGAACGCGTCGGGCCGTTCGGCGGAGACCGAACCCGGGCCGAGGGCTGGCCCCAGGCCTCCGGAGAGGTCGGGGGCGTGGCAGCGGGCGCAGAGCTGCAGGTAGATCTCTTCCCCGGTGGCGTCCTCCGCCGGTACGCCCGTGCAGGACGCGGCGAACAGGGAGAGGACGAGGAACAGAGCCAACCGGGCACGCACCGGCGGGATGCTAGGCGGCCCCTGCGAGACGATACGATGGGCCGATGGATCCCCTCGCACGAGCCCTCGACATCGCCCTCACCCGTGCCGTGGAGCTGGCCTCGGAGCTCGACGACCGTTCCTGGCAGCTTCCGAGTCCGTTGCCTGGCTGGACGGTCGGCGACGTGGTCGCCCACCTGGCACATCTGGAGGGATTGACCAACGGCTTCGACCAGCCGGAGCCGCCGCCGTCCGAGCCGGAGCATCCCGACCCGCTGCACCGTTTCACCGAGAGCGGTGTGGCGGCACGGCGTGCACTCGACCGTCACCAGGTCGTCGCCGAGCTACGGGCGGCGACCGAGGCGACACGGGGCCGCCTGGGCACGGTCGTCGGGGAGGAATGGGACCGGCCCACGACGACGCTGGTCGGACCGGGGACACTCCGGCTTTCGACCCAGATGCGGGTCGGCGACGTGTACGTCCATCTCCTCGACCTGGCCCACGCCCTCGGTCTCGACCCGGAGAAGGTCCGTCATCCCGAGCCGGAGGCGGTCATCGTCGGCCGGGCCGTCGAACTGGTGGGTTGGGCGATGGTGAAACGGGCCCACCTCGACGAGGGGACCCGGCTGCACCTGGAGCTGAAAGGGCCCGGTGGCGTCACCGGCGACTGGGCCGTGGTGGACGGTCGGGGAACGCGGGTCGGACCCGGCGAGGAGCCGGATGGAACCATCGTCGGGTCGGGGCTGGCCTTCGTGCTCACCGCCGGCGGGAGGGCCTGGCCGCCGGCGCTGTGCGAGCTGTCAGTCGCCGGCGCCCCCGCCGAACGCCTCATGGGGCGTTTCGCCCTCTTCGGGTGAGGCGGCGGGTGGCCGTTCCACTTCGGGGCGCCCTTCGTCACGCAGCCGTTCCACCACCATCCGGACGTCCTGGGCCGCCTCGCGGTCGAGCACCAGCACGGCGTCGGCGGTCTCCACGACGACGACGTCGGTGAGGCCCACCACGGCCACGAGCCGCGACTCCGCCCGAACGTAGGAACGTTCGACACCGTGGAGGACGACGTCTCCACGGGCCACGTTGCCCTGCGGATCCCGCGTCTCGATCTCCCAGAGCGCGTTCCACGAGCCGACGTCGGACCATCCCACGTCCATCGGCACGACCTTCGCCCGGTCGGTGCGTTCCATGACCGCATAGTCGATCGAGATGGAGGGGGCGTCGCCGAACCGGGGCCCGAGGGTCGTCACCGTCCCCCCGTCGCCGTCGAGGGCCGCCTCGACCGCTCCGACGATCTCGGGGGCCAGACGACGGGCTTCGTCGAGGAGGGCGTCGGCCTGAAAGACGAACATGCCGCTGTTCCACAGGTACCGTCCCGATGCGAGATACGCCGCTGCCGTCTCCGGGTCCGGTTTCTCCACGAACGCCTCCACCGCCGTCACCCCTTCGTCGGCGTGACCCGCCGCCCGGATGTATCCGTATCCGGTCTCGGGCCTGGTCGGTTTGATCCCGAAGGTCACCAGCGACCCGTCGGCGGCCGCCGACACCGCACGCTCCACGGCTCGGTGGAATCCTTCGACGTCGACGATCACATGGTCGGCGGGCAGGATCAGGAGCACGTCGTCGGGGTCGGCCACCAGGGCCGCGGCCACCACCGCCGGGGCGGTGTTGCGACCTTCTGGTTCGGCGAGCACCCGGGTGGGTTCGACGCCGATCTCGGCGAGTTGGGTGACGATGGGTTCGACGTGGGCGTGGTTGCAGACGACGAGGGGGGGTCGCACGTCTCTGAGACCCTGCAGCCGGCGAATCGTGGCCTGCACCATCGTCTCGTCGCCGAGGAGTCGCTGCAGCTGTTTCGGCGCCGACGCCCGAGACAGCGGCCAGAGCCGGGTACCGGAGCCTCCGCTCAGGAGGACGGGAACGATCGCCATGCCCGCAAGCGTACCGGCCGTCACCAGGCCGCCCGGTAGGCGGCCGCCAGCTCCTGGTAGTCGCGTACACCCTGGCGCTGGCGTTCGATCTCTTCGGCGCTGAGTTCACGCAACGGCCTCGCCGGTATCCCGGCGGCGAGGGTCCACGGGGGGATCTCCCGCCCTTCGGGGACCACGGCCCCCGCCGCCACCCAGGCCCCTTCGCCCACCACGGCCCGGTTGAGCACCCGGGCTCCGATCCCGATCAGACAGTCGTCGCCGACGACGGCACCGTGGATGACGGCGGCGTGGCCGACGATCACGCGGTCGCCGACGACGCAGGGGATCCCTTCGTCGCAGTGGAGCACCACGTTGTCCTGCAGGTTGGTCTCGGCACCGACGTCGATCCGGTCGAACTCGGCCCGGGCCACGACCCCGAACATGACGACGGCTCGTGGACCGATGCTGACCCGGCCACGGAGCACGGCGGTGGGAGCGATGTAGGCGGTCGGGTCGACGGTGGGGTCGGGGAGGGTGATGGTCATGGGGGCCGGAGGGTAACGCCCCTACCAGTCCCGGTACACCCGGTCGCTGTCGAAGGTCACATGCCCGCAGATCTCACAGACCCGGCGGGTGATCACGCCGGTCCGGTGGGCCTCGCCGTAGACGTGGGTGTGGTCGTCGGGTTTACGCCCGAGACGGTCGAGGAGGCGCCGGACGGACCCTGCCTGGCCGTTGGCGTCGGCGGCCTCACCGAAGGGTTCGACGACGGGACCGGCTCCCTCGTCATGGTCGGCCTGTTCGGGCTGCGGTGCCGCCTCCGGCTCGGACACCGGCTCCTCAGGAAGCGGCGGCTCGGACACCGGCTCCTCAGGAAGCGGCGGCTCGGACACCGGCGGCTTGACCGGGGGACGGGCCGGAGCGGAGACGGAACCGGACGGATCGCCGGGGAGCTCACCGACGACCGTGGAGAGGGTGTCGACGAAGGTGACGGCCGGTGCCTCGACGACGACCGGGATCCCGTCGGCGACATCCGGCGGGCGAACCGGAGCGGAGGGCGGTTGCCCGGAGTCCCGGGCGGGAACGACCGGATCCGGAGACACCGGCTCCTCCGTGATCGGGGGGATCTCGGTGACCTCCGGTTCCAGGGGGTGAGCCTCCCCCGGGGACGCCGGTGCCGGTTCGGGCCCACCCTCGAGCAGCATCCGCAGCGCTTCGGCCTGCCCGGCGTCCCGGCGGCGTCGGCGACGCTTCACCTTGGTGCGGGTCGCCTCCACGTAGCCGAGGCCCTCGTAGGCGAACGAGAGGGCGTCGTCGGCGACGAAGACGAAGGCCTCTCCCTCCAAGGTCAGGTCGAAGACGTCGCCTGCGACCCGGGTGAGCTCGACCTCGTCCAGGCGCCACCGTCCCAGCTCCCCGTCACCGGAGCCGAGTTCCAAGAAGACGTCGGTGAGGCGCAACTCGACAGCGATACCTTCACCGGGACCGTCCGGCGTGTTGAGCCGTCCGCGGAATTCCACTCGTACCCTCGTAACCCTCGACGTTCGCGACCTTCCGACATCCGCGACCGGAGCGGACTGGTCGGATCGCCCCCCTCACGATCCCATCCGCCGACACCGGAGTCAAGACCCGGCGGCCGCCGCCGCGGCGTACGACTCGACCGGCGGACAGGCGCACATCAGGTTGCGGTCGCCGTACGCCTCGTCGATCCGAGCCACCGGCGGCCAGTACTTGGCACCGCGGAGGGACGGGACCGGGTAGGCCGCGACCTCCCGCGAATAGGGCCGATCCCAGCGATCCGCGACGACGTCCTCGGCGGTGTGGGGAGCCCGCCGGAGCGGGTTGTCGTCCGTCGGCCACTCGCCCGAGGCGACCTTGCCGATCTCCTCCCGGATCGCCAGCATCGCCTCGCAGAACCGGTCCAGCTCTGCTTTCGACTCGGACTCGGTGGGCTCCACCATGAGGGTCCCGGCCACCGGGAAACTCAGCGTCGGGGCGTGGAACCCGTAGTCGGCCAGCCGTTTCGCGACGTCGGTGGCGGAGATGCCCGTCCGGCGTTGATGGGGGCGCACGTCGAGGATGCATTCGTGGGCGACCCGCCCGTTCTGACCCGTGTAGAGGACCTCGAAGGCATCACCGAGACGGGCGGCGACGTAGTTGGCGTTGAGGATCGCCACCTCGGTCGCCCGGCGCAGACCCTCTGCCCCCATCAACCGGATGTAGACCCAGGAGATGGCGAGGACGCCGGCGGAGCCCCAGGGGGCGGCCGCCACCGGCCCGATCCCCGTCGCCGGACCCGCCTCGGGGACGAGGGGATGGTTGGGGAGGAACGGGGCCAGGTGCGCCTTGACGCCCACCGGCCCCACCCC
>WFOA01000012.1 GCA_015488325.1 Acidimicrobiia bacterium
ACGATGGAGGAGGCTGCCGCCGAGCTCCAGGTCCGTCACCTCCGCCGGATCGGCGGCCCGGTAGGCGAGATCACCTCCGACGCGTGCACCGGCGACCACCAGGCTGTTCACCGTCACCTCGACATCGCCGGCGACGTCGCCTCGAAGGGTGAGGTCCCGGTCCCGACCCTCCAGGTTGCGGCCCACCGAACCCGCCACCATCGCTCGGCGTGTCCACGCCAGCAGGTCCCGGCCGACCACCGCCTGCTCGGTCACGTCCAGGCGGTCGGCGGCGACGAAGACGTCGTCGCCGACCGCTCCTTCGACGCGGACCACCGGGGCGGCGACACGCAGCGAACCCCCCACCTCGCCGGTGACGACGACCCGTGACGCCAGCGCCGTCACCGAACCCGTCACCGTGCCTTCGATGAGGATCTCCTCGAAGGCGACGGCGAGGAGGTCTCCTTCCACCCGCCCGGCGATGGTGATCCGGTTGGCGGCGGCGTAGAGGTCCTCGGAGACGACGTCTTCGCCTCGGATGAAGACGAAGTCCGACTGGAGCCGCTCGGCACGGGCAGGCAGAGCCGGACCGACGACCAGCACGACGCCGAGGGTGACTGCCCAGATCAGGCGGTCACACCGAGAACGCATTCCTCGCCAGGTCCAGCAGCGGCTGGGGGAGCACGCCGAACAGGATCGTCGAGACCGTGGCCGCGACCAGCATCCACCGGGCGGCAGTCGACGGGGTCGGCGACGCCGCCTCGCCGGGTTCCCGCATGTACATGACGACGATCACCCGAAGGTAGACACCGAAGGCGACCACCGACGCCAGTACCGCCACGATCACCAGCCAGGAGAAGCCCGCCTGCCATGCACTCACGAACACCCCGAACTTGGCGACGAACCCGGAGGTGAGGGGGATCCCCGCCATCCCCAACAGGGTGACGGTGAACGCCGCCGCCAGGAACGGGGACCGGACGGCGAGGCCGGCGAAGGCGTCGAGCCCGGACCGACCGGCGGCAGAACCGGTGACGGCCGCCACGATGGCGAAGCCCGCCACCAGCTGGATCGTGTAGGCGGCCAGGTAGAACCAGATGCCGGGCTCGGCGGCGGCTCCGGCCACGACACCGGTGAGGATGAATCCGGCGTGGGCGACGCCCGAATAGGCGAGCATGCGCCGGACGTCGTCCTGGACGAGGGCGAGGACCACCCCGATCCCCATCGACAGCGCCGAGATGATCGCCACCACCGACGCCCACTCGTCCGCCATGAGCGGGAAGCCGGTGAACAGGATCCTGGTGAGGGCAGCGAAGCCACCGATCTTCGCCCCGGCCGCCATGAAGCCGACCACGCCGGCGGGGGCCCCCTGGTAGACGTCCGGTGCCCAGGTGTGGAACGGCGCCGCCGACACCTTGAAGCCCAGACCGACGATCACGAGGGCCATCCCGATCAGCAGGACCGCCGGTCGGGTCACGATGTTGGCGTCGAGGAAGGCCCGTTGTCCCAGCAACGCCAGACGTCCGGTGCCGGCGAACAGCAAGGCGACGCCGTAGATGAACACCGCCGAGGCGAACGACCCCAGCAGGAAGTACTTCATCGCCGCCTCGTCGGAGTCGGGCCGCTCCCGGGTGATGCCCGCCAGCACGTACAGGGAGATGGAGCCGACCTCCAAACCGAGGAAGATCATCACCAGATGGATCGACGATGCCATGAAGGAGAATCCGACGGTCGCCAGCAGCACCAGGGCCAGGGCCTCGGCGGCGCGCCGCCCCAGACGTTCGAACAGGCGCCACCCTCCGGCAACCCCCATCGCCGTCACGGCCAACAGCACGAACCGGGCCAGCACCGAGACCCGGTCGAAGGCGATCATGCCTCCGAAGGGGATGGTGATGTCCGAAGGGGTGTCGAGCCGGAACCACTGGCCGACGGACAGGACGGCGGCGGCGACGACCGACAGGGCGACGATCCCGCCCAGCACCCGGGGCTCGGGCTTCCACTGGACGTCGACCAACAGGATCGCCACCGCCCCGGCCACCAGGGCGATCTCGGGGGCGATCGCCGCCCACGACACGTCGGGAAAGATCATCGGCCCTCTCCTTCGGCCACGAAGACGTCCGCCAACCGCCCCGGCTCGGGGACCTGGAAGTCGGTGGTCTGCTCGATCCGGTCGAGGATGGCCTCGGTGGACGGCGCCACCTTGTCCAACAGCACCTTCGGATACAGACCCAGGACCAGGACGAGGACGACGAGGGGGGCGAGGATGGCGATCTCCCGACCAGACAGGTCGACCAGCCGCTGGTTCTCGGGTTTGTCCGGCACCCCGGTGAACACCCGCTCGTACGCCCACAAGAGGTAGACGGCGGCCAGGATCACCCCGAAGGCGGCGATCACCGCGTACACCGGGAGCGTGGCGAAGCTCCCGACGAGGACGAGGAACTCGCCGATGAAGCCGTTGAGCCCGGGGAGCCCGATCGAGGCGAACGCCATGAACAGGAAGAACCCGGCGTAGACGGGCATCACCTTCGCCAGGCCGCCGAAATCGGCGATCTTCTTGGTGTGGCGCCGTTCGTAGATCATCCCGACGAGGAGGAACAGGGCCCCGGTGGTGAGGCCGTGGTTGATCATCTGGATGACGCCGCCCTGCAGACCTCCCGAGGTGAGGGCGAAGGTGCCCAACACGATGAACCCGAGGTGACTCACCGACGAGTAGGCGACCAGCTTCTTCAGGTCCGGCTGGACGATGGCGACGAGACCACCGTAGATGATGCCGACGACGGCGAGCACCGCCAACACCGTGACCAGGTCGACGGTGGCCTGGGGGAAGAGGGTGAGGTTGAACCGGAGGAAGCCGTAGGTCCCCAGCTTCAGGAGGACACCGGCCAGCAGCACCGACCCGGCGGTGGGTGCCTCCACGTGGGCGTCGGGGAGCCAGGTGTGGAGCGGGAAGATCGGCACCTTGATGGCGAAGGCCAGTCCGAAGGCGGCGAACAGCCAGCGCTGCGTCGAAGGGGAGAGGTCGAGGGCGAGAAGGTCGGCGAAATCGAAGGATGGGGCGCCAGTCTGGCGGGCGTGCATCACCGCCAGGGCGATGATGGCCGCCAGCATCAGGGCGGAGCCGACGGCCGTGTACAGGAAGAACTTCACCGCCGCGTAGATCCGGCGCTCCCCGCCCCAGATGCCGATGATGAAGTACATGGGGACGAGGATCGCCTCGAAGAAGACGAAGAACAGGAACAGGTCGAGCGCGACGAACACCCCGAACAGTCCCGCTTCGAGCAACAGGATGTAGACGACGAACTCCTTCACCCGCCGGTCGATCGACGTCGAAGCGGCGAGGGAGATGGGAACGAGGACGGCGGTGAGGACGATCAGCCCCAGGGAGATCCCGTCGACCCCGACCCGGTAGGAGATGCCGAGGGGTTCGTACCACAGGGCCTGCTGGAGGAACTGAAAGCCCGCCTCGCCGGTCTCGAACTCGAAGAACAGCACCCCGGCGAGGGCGAGGGGGATGAGGGACAGGGCCACCCCGACGGGCAGGTAGAGCTCAGGGCGTCGACGCGGCAGCAGGGCGACGACGGCCGCCCCGACGACCGGGGTGAGGATGAGCCAGGTCAGCATCGGTCCGCCACCGTCGTCATATGCCTCTCCCTACGACGAGGAGCCACGCCACCACCGCCACCGTCCCGGCGACGAACACCACCCCGTAGTTGCGGACGAACCCCGTCTGGAGGGGCCTGAGGGCCGTCCCGACCCGCCGCACCACCCAGGCGACACCGTTCACCGCCCCGTCCACGATGCGTAGGTCGAAGGAGAAGGCGGCACGCTCGGCGAGGGCCTTCCCCGGGGCGACGACGAGGGCGCCGTAGAGGTCGTCCACCCGATAGGCCTGCTCCCACCACCGCCACGGCGCCCCCAGCGACTCCTGGAACCGCCGCCACGCCTCGGCGGGGCGACGGTAGGCGAGGTAGGCGGCGACGATGCCGAGGACGCCGGCCACCACCGACACACCGCCGAGCAGGAAGAAGGTGGACAGCTCCTTCGGCGGCTGGGCGACGGCGACCCCTTCGAACGCAGGTTCCAGGAAGTGTTCGAGGCCGGTACGCCACGGGGTGTTGACGAACCCACCCCCGAAGGCGAGGAGGGCCAGCACCAGGAGGGGGACGGTCATGGTCCGCGGCGACTCGTGGGGATGCACGCCCTCGTCCCAGCGCGGTTCGCCGAGGAACACCATGACGAACTGCCGGGTCATGTAGAAGGCGGTGAGCATGGCGGTGACGACACCGACGACCCACAGCACCACGAACCAGCCGCCCGCCTCGAAGGCCACCCCGAGGATCTCGTCTTTCGACCAGAACCCCGAGAAGGGGGGGATCCCGGCGATGGCGAGGGTGGCGACGCCCATGGTGATCGCCGTGATCGGCATGTGGCGGGCGAGCCCGCCCATCTTCCTCATGTCCTGCTCGTCGGCCATGCCGTGGATCACCGACCCGGCGCCGAGGAACAGCAGGGCCTTGAAGAAGGCGTGGGTCATCAGGTGGAAGACACCGGCGACGTAGGCGGCGGCGCCGACCCCGAGGAACATGTAGCCGAGCTGGCTGATCGTCGAGTAGGCCAGCACCTTCTTGATGTCGTTCTGGGCGAGGGCGATCGAAGCCGCCCACAGGGCGGTGAGGGCTCCGATGGTGGCCACCGTCCCGGCGGCGAAGGGGGCGAGCTGGTAGATCGGCGCCGACCGCGCCACCACGTACACCCCGGCGGTGACCATGGTGGCTGCATGGATGAGGGCAGACACCGGGGTCGGGCCTTCCATGGCGTCGGGGAGCCACACGTACAGCGGGATCTGCGCCGACTTGCCGATCGCCCCGACCAGCAGCAGCAACCCGATGGCGGTCGCCACACCAGTGTCCAACACCTCGGGCGCCCGTTCGAAGATCCCGGCGTACGACAGGGTCCCGAACGACGTGAAGATCAGCATCAGGCCGACCATGAATCCGAAGTCGCCGATGCGGTTCACCACGAAGGCCTTCTTGCCGGCGGCGGCGGCCGACGGCTTCGTGAACCAGAACGAGATCAGGAGGTAGGAGCACAGGCCCACCAGCTCCCAACCCAGGAACAGCATGGCGTAGTTGCCGGCCAGAACCAGGGTGAGCATCGAGGCGGCGAACAGGTTCAGGTAGACGAAGAACCGGGAGAACCGTTCATCGCCGGACATGTACCCGATCGAGTAGAGATGGATGAGGGACCCGACGCCGGTGACGATCAGCGTCATGAGGGCGGCGAGGGGATCCCAGGTCAGCTCGAAGGTGGCCCCCACCGCCGGCATCCACTCCCACAGGACGACCTGGAGGTTCTCTCCGGTGCCCCGGAAGAAGGGCAGGGCGGCGCCGAAGGCGACCACGAAGGACCCCGCCATGGCCAAGGTGGCGACCCATCCGGCTACGGGCTCGCCGAGGCGGCGACCGAAGAAATGGAGGAACACCGACCCGAACAGGGGCAGGACGATGACGAGCCAGAGGAGGTCGGTCATCCCTTCAGCTCCGACAGCTCGTCCACCGACGCCGTCGCCCGGGTCCGGAAAACCGCCACGATGATCGCCAGACCCACCACCACTTCGGCGGCGGCGACCACCAGCACGAAGAACACCGACACTTGACCGTCGAGGGTCCCCAAGGCACGCCCCGCCGCCACGAAGGTGAGGTTGACGGCGTTGAGCATGAGTTCGATCGACATGAACATGACGAGGGCGTTGCGGCGCACCAGCATCCCGATCGCCCCGATCGAGAAGAGCGCGGCGGCAAGGGTCATGTACCAGCCCGGGCCCACCGTCATTCGTGCTCCTCCCGGATCAGACCCCGTTTGAAGTAGGCGAGGGCGATCGCCCCGGCGGCGGCGATGGTCAGCAGCAGGGCCGTCACCTCGAAGGCGAGGATCCACGTGGTGAACAGCGGCTCGGCGACCGCCTGCACCGTGCCGTTGGGGATCTCCACGTCGCCGCCACCGGCCGGCACCCAGACGAACCGCCCGGAGACGATCAGCGCCACCACCACCAACCCGACCGCCGCCCCCAGCACCGCGACGAGGGTTCGTTGACGGGGCAGGTGCTCGGAGGTGTCTTCCGCCTTGTCCACCCCGATCAGCATGATCACGAACAGGAACAGCGTCATCACCGCCCCCGCGTAGACGATCACCTGCACGGCCGCCACCAGGTGGGCGAGGTTGACGACGTAGATGACCGCCAGGGAGAACAGCGTCCCGAACAAACCCATCGCCGAGTGGACCGGGTTGCGCGCCGTCACCACGGTGACGGCGCCGGCGAGGGCGGCGACGGCGGTGATGACGAACAGCACGAGCTCCACCATCAGGCGTCCCTCGTCTCCTGATCGGGTTCGGGATCCCACGACGCCGGACCGGCCGTGTCCTGCCACATCTTGACGCCTTCGTAGGCGGCGGAACCAGAAGGTGCCGTCGCCCGCACCCAGCCGTCGGCGACCTCCAACTCCGAGAGGTCGGCATAGGGGTCGTCGGGTCGGGGGTGGGGCACCGTCCCGTCGGGGCGCATGAGGAGCTCCTCTTTCGTGTAGATCGCCTCTTCCCGGGAGGTGACCGACATCTCGAAGAGGTGGGTCATCGTGATCGCCTCCGTCGGGCACGCCTCCACGCACAGGGCGCAGAAGATGCAACGCAGCATGTTGATCTCGTAGACGTATCCGAACCGTTCCCCGGGACTGTTCGGGTCGTCGGGGGCGTTGTCGGCGCCCCGGACGTAGATGCATTGAGCCGGACAGGCGCCCGCGCACAGCTCACAGCCGATGCACTTCTCCATCCCGTCCGGGTAGCGGTTGAGGACGTGGCGACCGTGGAACCGCTGCGGCTTGGTGCGGAACTCCTTGGGGTATTCGGTGGTGACGATCCCTCTGCCGACCAGGCTCCGCAGCCCGATACGGCCGGTGACCCGCAGACCTTTCCAGAGTTCGGACATCACTCCCATCGACTCACCTCACGTCCACGGCCAACCGAACTGACGGATCCCGATCACCACGGTCGAGAGGATCAACCAGACGAACGCCCCGGGGATGAGACGCTTCCATCCGAGCTGCATGAGCTGGTCGTAGCGGAGACGCGGCAGCGTCGCCCGGACCCAGAAGAACACGAGGATGATGGCGTACGTCTTCACGAGGAACCACACCGTCGGCAGGACGGCCGACACCACCGCCGGCACCGTCCCCTCCCAGGTCGGCCCGTTCCACCCTCCGAGGAAGAGGGTGGTGGCGATCGCCGACATCGTGAAGATGTTGATGTACTCGGCGAGGAAGAACATGGCGAACCGGATCCCCGAGTACTCGGTGTGGAACCCGCCGACCAGCTCCTGTTCGGCTTCGACCAGGTCGAAGGGCGCCCGGTTGGTCTCGGCGACGGCGGCGATGAGGAAGATCCCGAACGCCACCAACTCGGGGAACAGGTTCCATCGGGGGATCCAACCCAGGGCGGGGATCCCCAAAGCGTCTCCCCAGCTTCCCTGCTGGCGGGCGACGATCTCGGCGAGGGACAGGGTGCCGCCGTCCCCGGCGGTGGCCGTGAACATGACGACCGCCACCATGGACAGTCCCATCGCCGCCTCGTAGGAGATCGCCTGGGCGGTAGCCCGCACACCTCCCAGCAGCGGGTATTTCGACCCCGAAGACCAACCGGCCATGACCACCGCGTACACGCCGACCGACGACATGGCGAGGATGAACAGCAGGCCGATGTTGAGGTCGGTGCCCTGGAGCGGAACCACCCGGCCCGCGATCTCGATCGGTCGTCCCCACGGCACGACCATGAAGGTCAGAAGCGCCGGGATGACCGCCAGGAAGGGGGCCAGCAGGTAGACGCCGAGCTCCACTTTGCGGGGAGTCACCTGCTCTTTGAAGAACAGCTTCATCCCGTCGGCGAGGGTCTGGAGGATCCCGAAGGGCCCGGCCCGGTCGGGCCCGATCCGGTTCTGCATGTCGGCGACGATCTTCCGCTCCAGCCACACGTTGAGCAGGGTGACGACGAGGAGCAGTGCGAACACCACCACCACCCGTGCGACGACGATGAGGAGGTCGATGGCGTCCATCAGTCCTTGACCCGGCAGGTGGCGAAACTCACGGCGGACCGAGCATAGGAACCGGCCACGAACCGGGACAAACCGAGGGAGGCGAGCGGGAACGGACGGAGGAAGGGCCCATCTGCCCGATCCCGGAGACTCGGCGGACGCCACCTACGATGAGAGGGCGTCCCGCGACACCGCCCGGACCCGACCCCGGTAAACGTGGGAGGCCTCTGCAGAGTGTCGGGGGTATGGAGCCGATCGAGCTCGTGACGACACCGGATCGGGGTCGACCGTGAACCTCAGGCCGGAGTGACCGTCACCGCCGGGCCGGGCCCGAGGGGCGGCATCCCGGGCTGGTTGAACGGGACGTACACGACACCGCGGTGCAGGGTGTCGTCGAGACGGATCGGCAGGGTCGCCTCCCCCTGTTCGGTGACGACCCGCGCCGTCTCTGCCGATGCGAGCCCCAACCGTGCGGCGTCGTCGGGATGCAGATGGACGGCGGCGCCGGGTGCCAGACCGGCGAGGGACGGGCTGTGACGGACCGTCACCCCGTCGTCGTACATGACGCGGGCCAGATGGAGCACCAGGTCGCCACCCGCCCGGGTCCCGGGCGTGTCGGCGGGAACGAACCGCAGGGGTGCCTCACCCCCGTCGGGCACGACGATCCCGTCCCGTTCCTCCCAGTCGAGGCGGTCCCAGGTGACCCCTCGGTAGGCGGGCGCCACGTCGGCGATCTCCTTGGAGATCGCCTCGGCGGAACCGAAACCAAGCTCGACACCGAGCCGACGGGCGAGGTCGTCGAGGATCGACCAGTCCGGCCGGGTCTGGCCGGGGCCGGGAACGATCCGATTGACCTTCTGGACCCGGCCTTCGAGGTTGGTGACCGTCCCCTCCTTCTCGGCGAACCCGTCGGCGCAGAACACGACGTCGGCGAGGCGGGACGAGTCGGTGAGGAACTGGTCGATGGCGACGACGAAGGGCACCCGTTCCAGGGCCCGGCGGGCCAAGGCGCCGTCGGGGACGTCCCGGAGAGGGTCGGCCCCGACAAGGAACAGCACTTCGATGTCTCCGGCTGCGGCCGCTTCCAGGATCCCTCGGGTGTCGAGCCCCGGATGCTCGGCCAGGCCACCCCAGGCTTCGGCGATGGAGCGGGCACCCTCCCCGCCGACCGAGACCCGGCCGGGCAGCAGCGTCGGGGCGAGGCCCATGTCGAGGGCGCCGTAGATGTTGGCGCGGCGGGCGAGGGGCAGGATTCGGGCGTCCGGCAGCGTACGGACGAACGCCGCCACCGCCTCCGCCAGCCGCGGGTCTTCGCCGTAGCCGGTGCGTCCGACCAGACCGACGACCGGGCCTTCCGCCAGGGCCTGACGGGCCTGGGAAGCCCGTCCGGACCCGGCCACCAGCTCGGTGAGGAGGTCGGCACCCTCCCCGGGACGGTAGGTCAGCTTGTGGGTGGCCCGATCGTCGAGGCCGGTGCGGCGGGGATGCACCACGACGAGGGCGGCTCCCAGCTCCTGGGCGGCGCGGCGCACCCGGAGGTAGAGGGTGGGGTGTTCCTCTTTCAGGTCGGGACCCCACACGAGGATCGCTTTGGCGGAGTCCAGGTCGGAGATGAGAGCCCGATCCACGGTGGCGGCGAGGAACTGGGGGTCGAGGCCGTCGTCCATCTGGGCGTCCACGTGGTTGGTCCCGAGAACCACCCGGGCGAACTTGGAGAGGGCGTAGGCGTCCTCGTTGGTGAGCCGGGCTCCGCCGAGGACCGCCACCGACTGCCCGCCGGAGCCGGCCAGCACCTCACCGATCCGGGTGGCGGCCAGGTCGAGGGCCTCGGACCAGGTGACCTCGGTGTGGCCCTGTTCGGCGTCGCGGATCAGCGGCACGGTGAGACGGTCGGGGGAACCGACGTACTGGAACCCGAAGCGGCAACGATCCGACAGCCAGCCCTGGTTGGTGGGTTCGACATCGACGCCGAGGATCCGCACCACCTCGTTGTGGGAGGCCTGGAGGTTGATCCGGTCACCGGCGGTGCAGTGCATACAGGTGGATTCGACGGCTTCGAGGTCCCACGGACGGGCCCGGAACCGGTAGGCGGTGGCGGTGAGGGCACCGACGGGGCAGATCTGGACGGTGTTGCCGGAGAAGTACGACGAGAACGGGAGGTCGGGGAAGGTGGCGATGTGCACGCCGTTGCCCCGGTCGGTGAACTCGATCAGGGGGTCGCCGGAGATCTCCTCGGAGAACCGGGTGCACCGTGCGCAGAGGATGCAGCGTTCCCGGTCCAACAGGACGAGCTCGGAGATGGGAATGGGCTTTTCGAAATGCCGCTTCTCCTCGACGAACCTGCTCTCCCCCGGCCCGTACGCCATCACATGGTCCTGCAGGGGGCATTCGCCTCCGCGGTCGCAGACCGGACAGTCCAGGGGATGGTTGATGAGGAGGAACTCCAAGACACCTTCCTGCATCCGCTGCACCGTCTCGTTTCGGGTGTGGACGACCATCCCGTCCGACACGGGCGTCGTGCAGGCGGTGACGATCGCCGGGCCCCGCGGGGTCTCCAGCTCGACCAGGCACATGCGGCACATACCCACCGGCTTCATGCGGGGATGCCAGCAGAAACGGGGGATGTAGGTGCCGTGCTCTTGGGCGGCTTCGATGAGCAGCTCCCCCGCCGGGACCTCCAGTTTCCGGCCGTCGATCGTGACGGTGACGTGGTCGCTCATCGTTGCGCACCTCGCAGGGGACAGCCGTTCCCGTGGATGTGGGCCAACACCTCGTCTTTGAAGTACTTGGTGATCGAGATGATCGGCGACACCGCCGACGGCCCGAGGGGACAGATGGTGGTCATCCGGGGAGGCCATGCCAGTCCGACGGAGATGTTGCCGCCGACCTCGAGCAGCAGGTCGACGTCCACCTCCCGACCCGCCCCCGACTCGATGCGGCGGAGGATCATCTCCAGCCACGTCGTCCCCTCCCGGCACGGGGTGCACTGGCCGCAGGATTCGTGGGCGAAGAAACGGACGATCCGTTCCGCCGCCCGGACGACGCAGGTGGTGTCGTCCATCACCACGACGGCCCCCGAACCGAGCATCGAGCCGGCCTTGGCGGTGGCGTCCTTGGTGATCGGCAGGTCGAGGTGGTCGGAGGGAACGAACCAGGGGGCCGACGCTCCCCCGGGGATCCAGGTCTTGAGTTCGTTGCCGTCCCGAATGCCTCCGGCCACGTCGTAGATGAGCTCACGCCAGGTGAGGCCGTGGGGGAGCTCGTAGTTGCCGGGACGGTTGACGTGGCCCGACACCGAGAAGAGGAAGCTGCCGGTGTCGGCCTCGTGACCGAGGGCCTTGTAGGCCTCGGGCCCCATTTCGAGGATGTGGGGCAGGTTGGAGACGGTCTCGACGTTGTTGACGATCGTCGGCATCATGTACAGGCCTTTGGCGGCGGGGAAGTAGGGGGGTTTGAGGCGGGGTTCGCCGCGACGGCCCTCCAGACTGTTGATGAGTGCCGTCTCCTCCCCACAGATGTAGGCGCCGGCCCCGAGGTGGACGGTGACCTCCAGGTCGTAGTCCGATCCGAAGATCCCCTCGCCGAGGTATCCGGCCGTGTACGCCTCGTCGACGGCCCGCTGGAGGCGGCGAGCAGGTTTGGGATATTCGCCCCGCACGTAGACGAAAGCGTGGTGGACCTCGTTGGCGACGGCGGCGATGATCATCCCCTCCACCAGCTGGTGGGGGTCACGCTCGAGGAGTTGGCGGTCCTTGAAGGTGCCCGGCTCGGATTCGTCGGCGTTCACGACCAGGTAGGCGGGTCGGGCCGGAGCCAGGAACGACCATTTCAGGCCGGCGGGGAAGGCGGCGCCGCCACGGCCCAACAGTCCGGACTCTTTGACGAGCTCGACGAGCTCGTCGCGGCCCATGTCGAGGGCTCGTCGGGCCTGGCGGTATCCGCCGGTCGCCTCGTACCGAGCCAACGTGTGGGAGTCGGCGGGGTGCTCGACCATTCGTCGAGTGATGACGCGGAGCTGGTCCGTCATGGGTTCCCGTCCGTGGTGCCGTAGGGCTCGAACGCCGGGAACGGACCGACCGCGCCGACCCGTTCCGGGACCGCCCAGTCGAAGCTCCGTCGGGTTCCGAACAGCTCCTGCATCTCGTCGGTGTGGACCGCCTCCGGGGAGGCGCTCCGCAGCCAGCGGATCAGCTCCCGGGCGGTGTCGGGCGTCACCCCTTCCACCAGTTCGTAGTTCACCTGCAGCGCCGGAGCGCCACCGCAGGCACCGATGCATTCGACGTGTTCGACGGTGATGACCCCCTCGTCGTCGGTCTCCCCGGCCGGCACCCCGGCCTCGTCTTCGACGGCGGCCAGCACCTCGTCGGCACCGAGCAGCATGCAGGAGATCGACGTGCAGCACGACACCAGGTACCGGCCGGTCCGTTCCCGCTTGTACATCGTGTAGAAGGAGGCCACCGACTGCACCTGGGCGGGGGTGAGGCCCACCCACCGGGCGACCTCCTCCATCCCCTCTGGGGTGAGGTGCCCGTCTTCGGCCGCCGCCAGGTAGAGGAGGGGCATCACGGCCGACCGCTTCTCGGGATAGCGGGCGAGGATCCTCCGGGCTCGTTCTCGGGTCTCCGGACTCCAGCGGCTCATCGTGCGCGGGAGCATAGATTCCCGGTCCGGTCTCGCCAGAATCGGCGAGGCGAACACGGGACGCAAACGGCACCGCCACCGACAGGCGAACCCCGTCGTCGGCGCCTGCGACAGCCCCGTCGTTCGCACCGGACAGGAGGCGCCGACGGATTCAACCGGTGAGAGTCCGCACCTGACGGATACCGACGAGGATGGGGGCGAGATCCTCCACCGCCTGGGCGTCGAGGCCCCGCATGAATCGGACCAGCCGGGCCACCGCCCGGGCGTGTTCGGCCAGGTAGTGGTCGACGGCTTCGGTCGCCGACCGCTCGCCTGCCTCCGCCAGGACCTGTTCGACGAGGGCACGCCGGAGGGCGAGGAGTTCGTCCTCCATGGTCTGGGTGGCCCAGCGCTCCCACGGGGAGTCGGCGGGGAGGGAGACCACCATCTCCTCCAGCCGGTCGAGACGCACCGCCTGTCCGATCAGGAAGAACGCCCGGGTGACGTCGGCCACCGACCGTCCGAACCGCTCCGCCACCTCGATGATGTCGGGGGCGTGGACGAGACCGGGCATGTAGGCGTGCCACCGGGCGGTGGCGTCGGGGACCCCTGCCTGGCGGAGACGGTCCGCCTCCTCCTCCCGCTCCTTCCGCCATTCCGGAGGGCCCGCCTCGGGCAGGGTCGACTCCACCTTCCGGAAGGCGGGAGCGTGGGTGGCCACCACCGCGCCCATCTCGGCACCGTTGAGGTGGGCCAGGTACCAGCGGGTGAGCACGGCGACGAGGCGGTCGACCCGGCCCATGAGGAAGTTCCAGATGTCCGCGTCCAACCGTCCGAACAGCGACTCGATCACCTCCCAGCGGCGAACCGCCCCCGCCACGTCCCGGGCCACCCGGTAGGCCCGCACCACCTCAGAGGGGTCGGCGCCGGTCTGGCGGCAGAGACGATCGACGAAGGTCACTCCCTCGGAGTTGACCACGTCGTTGGCGATGATGGTGGCGACCAGTTCCCGCCGGAGCGGGTGGTGTTCGACGAGGTCCCCGAAGCGCTCGACGACGTTCTCGGGGAAGTACCGGTGGAGGTCGGTGAGGAAGTAGGGGTCATCGGGCAGGTCGGAGTCCACGAGCGACTCCTCGAGGCTCCGTTTGGCATCGGCGAGGAGGACCGCCAGCTCGGGGCGGGTCATCCCTTCGCCCGCCCGGACCCGTTCGGCGATCTCTTCGGAGGTGGGGAGGAAATCGATGTCGCGGTCGACGATGCCTTGGTCTTCCAGGGTGGACATCAGGTCGTCGTACGCCTCCATCCGATGGGGTGAGGCGAGCTCTTCCTGGGAGATCATCTGGACCTGTTGGAAGTTGTCGTAGAGGATTCGCTCCACCACCGCGTCGGCGGCCTCCTCGACGAGACGGTTTCGTTCCTCCCGGTCGACCAGGCCCCGTTCCTCGGCGAGGCCGAGGAGGATCTTCAGGTTCACCTCCCGGTCGGAGCAGTCGACCCCCCCGGAGTTGTCGATGAAGTCGGTGTTGATCCGTCCCCCCCGCCGTGCGTATTCGATCCGGCCCCGCTGGGTGAACCCCAGGTTGCCTCCCTCCACCACCACCCGCGCCCTGAGGTCGGCTCCGTTCACTCGTACGGCGTCGTTGCCCCGGTCGCCGACCTCCTCGTGGGTCTCGTCGCGGGCTTTCACGTAGGTGCCGATGCCGCCGTTCCAGATGAGATCCACCGGGGCGGTGAGGATCGCCTTGACGAGGTCGGGTGGCGACAGGACCTGCTCGGAGATCCCGAGGACGTCCCGAACCTGAGGAGAGATCGGGATCTTCTTGGCGCTGCGGGGCCACACGCCGCCACCTTCGCTGATGACCTCACGGTCGTAGTCGTCCCAGCTCGAACCCGCCATGTCGAACAGCCGCCGCCGCTCCGCGTACGACCGTGCGGGGTCGGGGTCGGGATCGAGGAAGATGTGCCGGTGGTCGAAGGCGGCGACCAGCTTGATCCTGTCGGAGCACAGCATCCCGTTCCCGAAGACATCGCCCGACATGTCGCCGATGCCGACGACGGTGAACGGATCCGTGTGCGGGTCGATCCCGATCTCGGCGAAGTGTCGCTCCAGCGACTTCCAGGCGCCCCGGGCGGTGATGCCGAGCTTCTTGTGGTCGTACCCGGTGGATCCTCCCGAAGCGAAGGCGTCGTCCAGCCAGAAGCGATACTCCCGGGCGATCTCGTTGGCCAGGTCCGAGAAGGTGGCGGTCCCCCGGTCGGCGGCGACGACCAGGTACGGGTCGTCGCCGTCGTGGACCACCACCCGTTCCGGATGGACGACCCGTCCCTCCACCCGGTTGTCGGTGAGGTCGAGGAGACCCCGGATGAACACCTCGTAGCGGCGACGGACCTCGTCGGCGAGCGCCGCCGGTTCCGACGGCGGGTAACGAAGGACGAACCCGCCTTTGGCGCCGGTGGGGACGATCACCGCGTTCTTCGTCATCTGGGCTTTCAACAGTCCGAGGACCTCCGTCCGGTAGTCCTCCCGCCGGTCCGACCAGCGGATTCCGCCCCGGGCGACCGGTCCGCCTCGGAGGTGGACCCCTTCCATGTCGGCGGAGACGACGAAGATCTCGCACATGGGATGGGGCCGGGGGGCGTCGGGCACGTCGGCGGACCGGAACTTGAACGCCAGGCTGCGACGTCCCTGCCGGAAGGCACTCGTCCGGGTCGTCGCCTCGATGAGGCGGAGGAAGCTGCGGAGGATGCGGTCTTCGTCCCGGGAGGGCACGGCGTCGAGCTGTTCGGAGACGAGGCCCGCCAGCGCCGGGTAGGCGTCCCGGTCGGCGTCGGGGTCGAAGCGCAGCTCGAACAGCCGGACGAGGTTGGCGGCGATCGCCGGATGGGCGAGGAGGGTGTCGTTGACGTAGGCGACGGTGAACACCGGCGCCACCCTCCGCCAGTAGGTCCGGTAGGCCCGCAGGATCGCCACCTGGTCGTGGTCGAGGCCGGCGGTGACGACCAGGCGATTGAGCCGGTCGGATTCGGCCTCTCCGTCCCAGACGGCGGTGAGGGCGGCGGCGACCCGATCTCCAACGTCGTCGAGGTCGAGGGCGCCGCCGTCGGGTCCGCGCACCCCGAAGTCGTGGATGAAGAACGACCCCGGCGCCTCGATCCTGGTGGGGACCTCCTCCACCACCTGCATCCCCATGTGCTCGAGGGTGGGGACCAGCTCCGACAGGGGCCGCTTGCCGTCGCTGCGATACAGGACCACCCGGGTGAGCTCCTCACCGGCCTGGGCGACGTTGCGGAGCCCCACCACGAAGGGCCGTCCGGAGGACGCCAACTCGTCGAGGGCGAGGATGTCGGCGGCCGCCACCTCGGTGGAGACCGAACTCGTGTAGTACTCGGGGAACCGTTCACACCAGGCCTCGGCCAGTCGGCGGCCTTCGTCTTCGCCCCGCCACTTCACCAGCACGTCGGCGACCCGTTCCCCCCAGGAGCGCATCAACGCCACGACGTCGGCTTCGAGGGACGCCAAGTCGACCTCGGGGACGGTCCCCCACTCCACCCACACGGTGAAGTGGATCTGGGCCGGGTCCGATTCGCCCAGGCTCAGGTGGTATTCGACCGCCGTCCCCCGGAACCGTTCCATGAACATCTCCTGGAGCTGGCGGCGGAGATCGGCGTTGAACCGGTCCCTCGGCAACGCCACCAGGATCGACACGCTGCGTTCCAACAGGTCCCGACGCACGAACAGCCTGACCTGGTGGCGCTCTTCCAGGTCGAGGAGCTCCCTCAGTTCCCGCCGGAGGTCCTCGGTGTCGGCCGAGAACAGGTCGTGTTTCGAGAATCCGTCGAACAGCTCGACGATCTTCTTGTGATCGTGGCTGCCTTCGATGAGGTCCTCGGCGGCGACGATGTCGGCCAGCTTGGCCCGGAGGATGGGGATCTGGCTGGCCGGCTGCATGTACGCCTTCGACGTGAACAGGCCCAACAGCCGTGCCTCCCCGATCGTCTCACCCTCGGGACCGACCATCCGCACCCCGACGTAGTCCATCTTCGCCCGCCGATGCACCGTCGAATATCGGTTCGTCTTCGTGATCACGACCAGATCGCCGGTCTCGTAGCGGCGGGCCAGGTCCGGTGGGAGGTCTTCGAGCAGCACCGGTTCGGCCATCGACGACTGGCGTTCGTCGGAGAGGATGCCGAGGCCGCTGTCGGGGACGACCTCCACCGCTCTGCCGGCGGGCGTGTCGATCACCCGGTACTCCCGGTAGCCGAGGAACACGAAGTTGCCGTCCCGCAGCCACTGGAGGAAGTTCACGCCTTCGGTGATCGTGACGTCGGGGAAGTGACCGACGGCGACCCTCACCAGGTCGGCCATCCGGTCGATCCGTCCCATCATCGGGTGGAAGTCCCGCACGACCTGCCGGACGTCCTCCAGCACCGACCTGAGGGCACGTTCGAGGGCGGGGAGGTCGGCGGCGAACAGTTTCCGGTCGAGTTCGTAGTGCTGGACCGACTCTCGGCTGGTCGTGTACCGGGCGTTGCGGATGTGGCGGAGGGTGCCGTCCGGGCTCCGTTCGGTGCCGATCACCGGATGCAGCACCAGCTCGACCCGCAGACCGTGGGCCTCCAATTCGTTGGTGACCGAGTCGTGGAGGAACGGCGAGTCGTCGGTGACCAGCTCGACGACGGTCCCCTTCGTCTCGTATCCGTGTTCGGTCGGGGTCGGGTTGAACGCCCGAACCTTGATCGGTTCCTCCCGGCGTTCGATGAACTCGAAGATGCCGAGGACATGGTGGAAGGTGGCGTCGGGGTCCAACCCCACCAGGATGTCCCCGGGGACCCGACGGAGGTAGGAGCGGGCGAACTCGGCGACGAGCTCTGCTCTCGGAGGGTCGATGCGTTCACCGACGATCCGCAAGACCTCGGCGAGGAGCGGGTTCGCCTCGTTGGGCGGATGACCGTCGTCCACGGGCTGCACGGTACTCCCCCTATCGACCAACCGGAAGGAGTCTGTAGCCCTACCGGTCCACGTCGCCCATGACCGGGTCCAGGGAGGCGATCGTGGCGATGGTGTCGGCAACGAGGGTGTCGGCCATCATCACCGGCAACGCCTGGAGGTTGTAGAACGACGGCGCCCGGATGTGCATCCGCCAGGGTTTGCCTCCGCCGTCGGACACCAGATAGCAGCCGAGCTCACCCCGGGGGGATTCGACCGCCACGTACGTCTCGCCCGGCGGGACCCGAAAACCTTCGGTGAAGATCTTGAAGTGGTGGATGAGGGCCTCCATCGACTCGTCGATGCGGGCCCGGGGCGGCGGCGTGACCTTGCGGTCGTCCACCCGGTAGTCCCCCTTGGGCATCGTCTCGGCCACCTGGCCGATGATCCGGATCGACTGGCGGATCTCCTCCATACGGATCACGAACCGGTCGTACACGTCGCCGTTGGTCCCGGTCGGGACGTCGAATTCGTACTGGTCGATGCCGCTGTAGGGGAACGCCTTGCGCAGATCCCAGTCGACTCCGGTGGACCGGAGGATGGGCCCGGTGATCCCGTAGGCCAGGCATTCCTCGGCGGTGATCACCCCCACCCCTTTGGTGCGGGACAGCCAGATCGGGTTCTCCGCCAGCAGGTCCTCGTAGTCCTGGAGACGGGCCGGGATGGTCTCGACGATCCGAGCGACGTCCTGGCGCCATCCGGGCGGGAGGTCGACGGCGACGCCTCCCGGGCGGATGTAGTTGTGGTTCATCCGCAGCCCCGTCGTCTTCTCGAAGAAGTCGAGGATCAGCTCCCTCTCCCGGAACCCGTACAGCATCATCGACAGGGCGCCGATGTCCATGCCGTTGGTGGCGAGGGCGACGAGATGCGACGACACCCGGTTGAGTTCGGTCATGAGGACTCGGATGGCCTGGGCCCGGGGCGGGACCTCGATCCCGAGGAGCTGCTCCACCGCCAGGGAGTAGGCGAGTTCGTTGTGCAGCGGCGCCAGGTAGTCCATCCGGGTGACGTTCGTCGGCCCCTGCGCGAACGTCAGGCCTTCCGCCGTCTTCTCCATCCCGGTGTGCAGGTATCCGATGATGGGTTTCGACCGCCGGATGATCTCGCCTTCGAGCTCCAGCTGGAGCCGCAGCACCCCGTGGGTCGACGGATGCTGGGGGCCCATGTTGATGATCATCCGTTCGTCTTCGGGGGCGACCTCGTCGTCGACGTAGTCGTCGGCGACCACCGAGCCGAGCTGTTCACGCAACCGCGGTTCCGTCTCCGACTCGGCCATCTCCTGGGCGCCTTCATCGGTGGGTGGGACCTCGGTCCCCGACAGCCAGATGTCGACGACCTCGGGGGCGTCGTCGACCGTGGGGGTGGTGGTCTCGTCGCTCATCACGTCGCCTTGTGGGAAGCCTTGAACTGGACCGGAACCGACCCGACCGCGAAGTCCTTGCGGAGCGGGTGACCCTCCCAGTCGTCGGGCATGAGGATCCTGGTCAGGTCGGGATGACCTTCGAACACGATACCGAACATGTCGAACACCTCCCGTTCCGGGAAGTTGGCGCCCGGCCACAGACCGGTCAGGGAGGGAACGACCGGATCGTCGGCGGGGACCGGAACGAGGAGCCGTAGCCGCAGGCGGTGACGATGCGAGAGCAGGTTGACGACGAGCTCGAACCGTACGGGTCGCCGCCGGAACCAGTCGACGCACGTCACGTCGGCGCACACCTCGAAACCGGCGTCCCGGGCCGCCTCCGCCAGGGGGTAGTAGTCGTCCCTGCTCACCGTCAGGGTGTGTTGGCCCGCCGACGGGGCGTACACGGCTTCCGGGAACCGGGCCACCAGTTCGGCGAGCACGTCGGGGATCTCGGCGGGCGACGGCCCCTCGGCCGCTCCTTCGTCGGTGACCTGGTGCTCGTCGGTCATGAGGCGACCTTGCCTTCGACGATCATCCGCTGGAGGGTGAGGATCCCGTGCATGAGGCTCTGGGGTCCGGGTGGGCAGCCGGGGACGTACACGTCCACCGGGACGACCTCGTCCACGCCCTGCACGAGGGCGTAGTTGTTGAACATGCCGCCCGACGACGCGCAGGCTCCCATCGAGATGACCCATTTCGGGTCGGGCATCTGGTCGTAGACCTGTCGGAGCACCGGCGCCATCTTCTGGGAGACGCGACCTGCGACGATCATGAGGTCGGCCTGACGCGGTGACGCCCGGAACACCTCCATCCCGAAACGGGCCAGGTCGTTGTGGGCGGCGCCCGTCGCCATCATCTCGATGGCGCAGCAGGCCAACCCGAAGGTCGCCGGCCACATCGACTGGGTTCGGGCCCAACGGGCCGCCTTGTCGATCGTGGTGGTGAGGAAGTTCGACGGGAACGACAGGGCAGCCATCAGGCGGCCTCCTCGGTGACCTCGGCGGGCACGTACCGGCGGCGACGGTGGACGTTCCAGTCGAGGGCGCCTCGCTTCCACACATAGAAGAGCGTCTCCAAGACGAAGAACGTGAAGATCCCGACCGCGGCGATGCCGTACCAGGCGAGGTCGTCGAAGCGGGACGCCCAGGCGAACAGGAAGATGATCTCCACGTCGAAGATCACGAACAGCATCGCCACCAGATAGAACTTGACCGGGAAACGCTGGGACGGCTCCTGTTCGGGAACGATGCCGCATTCGTAGGGCTCGAGCTTCTCCGGGGTGGGACGATGGGGCGAGAACAGCCGACTGACCACCATCGACACCCCGACGAACCCGGCGGCGAGGACCGCCATGACCGCGATCGGGAGGTAGTCTGCGAGTGTCATCGGCGCCTGCGAGGATACAGACGCCTCGGCCCGGCCGACAAAAGGACCTTCATCCCGTCACCGGCCGCGCCGCCGTCTCGCCGCAGACGCACCGGTACCGGTCGCCTTCTATGTCGGACCACCGGATCCACACGGTCTCGTCCAATGTGGAGCACCAGGCTGAGAACGCCATCTCCCGGACTTCCCGTGGGTCCGGGCTGAGGGCTAGGCGGAGGCGCCAGATGTCGTTGCGGAGCCGGTCGAGGCGCCGACGAGACTCGGCGAGCTCGGGGAGCGGGGCTCGTTCCTGTCTCAGGTCGTGGTGGCGCCGCCACGCCGCCACCAGATCCGCATACAACGCTTCGAACCGGGGATGCAACATCGTCCCTCCCCACGCCCGGGGGAGCCTTCAGGCTACCGGGAGCGGACGGACCATGGCGGCCAAGGCACGGTAGGCCTGCTCGCCGACACCGCCCTCGTCTTCGTCCAACAGGTTCGCCATCACCTTCAACGTCCATTCCATGAGGGGACGGTTCCGGAGGCCGGTGTGCGCCAGGGTCCGCATCACCGCCGGATTGCCGATGAGCTTCACGAAGATCCGCGCCATCTTGTAGTAGAGGCCGTACTCGTCGTCCAGGATCCGGGGGTATCGGGCGAGGAGTGTCAGATCGTCGGCGGCGATCGCCTCGGAGACGACCCGGGCGGCGATCCGACCGGTCTCGTAGGCGTAGGAGATCCCTTCCCCGTTCCAGGGGTTGATGGCCCCGGCGGCGTCGCCGACGACCACCCAGTTCGGTCCGACGAGGGGCCCCTTCGAGAACGCCATCGTCAGCTTGCCGCCCTTCGGGTCGTCGAGCTTGGTTTCTTCGGACAGACCCCAGTAGTCGGGGGCGGTGCGGACGTAGTCGTCCATCATCTTCGTCGTGTTCGTGTGTTTCCAGCGCTTGAAGGTCGACAGCAACCCGACCCCGACGTTGACCGTGCCGTCTCCCAGCGGGAACACCCAGCCGTAGCCAGGCATGGACGCCCCGGTCTCGTCCCGCAGATCGAGCTGGCTCTCCAGATACCGGTCCCGGGACCGGGGGCTGGCGTAGTACCCGCGGGCGGCCAAGCCCATCGGGTAGTCCTTGCGACGGGAGGTGCCCAGCCTCCGTCCGAACCGGTCGAGGGAGCCGTCGGCGACGATCACCACCGGAGGGAACACCCGCTCGGTCTCCCCTTCGGTGACGAGGTCGACGGCGACGAGCGCACCGCCTTCGAGGACCGGCCGCGCCTCGGTCCGCTGGCGGACCGAGGCCCCCTGGGCGGCCACCAGCTCGGCGACCCGGGCGTCGAGGTCACGGCGACGGATCACCCCACCCCAGTTCGGGTATCGGGAATGGGACGGCCACGGCATCTCGAGCATCAGCTCGTCCCCGGCGTAGGACCGCAGACCGTCGATCCGCCAGAAGCCGTCCGTCGAGAAGTCGAAACCCATCGCGTCGAGCTGGTGGATCGCCCGCGGGGTGAGCCCGTCACCGCAGGTCTTCTCACGGGGATAGGCCTTCTTCTCCACCAGGGTGACGGGGTGACCCGCCCGGGCCAGCCAATACGCCGCCGCCGACCCGGCAGGGCCCCCGCCGACCACCAACACCCGACGATCAGCCATGGGGGCGGACGTTACCGGCGCGGCCCGGGAAGGAGGAATCCCCGGCTCCGGCTTGGTCACAGCCCCTCCCCGTCCCTATCGTCGCCCTCCATGACACGACGGATCCCCCGGGCCACCGTGGCGCGCCTGCCCGCCTACCTCCGGTATCTCGACTCCCTTGGACCCGGACGCCAGACCGTGCAGTCGTCCGACCTGGCGAGCGCCTCCGGCGTCAACGCGGCGAAGGTCCGAAAGGACCTCTCCTACATCGGCGCGGCCGGGGTGCGGGGTGTGGGCTACGACGTGGAGGAGCTGCGTGCCCTGATCCTCCGCAAGCTCGGCCTCAGCACCGACTTGACGGTGGTCCTCGTCGGGGCCGGGAATCTGGGCAGCGCCCTCGCCCGGTACAAAGGGTTCGACAACCGCGGGTTCCACATCGTCTCGGTCTACGACATCGACCCGAAACGGGTCGGGAAGCGGATCGCAGGGATCGAGATCCGCCACCTCGACCATCTCGAAGAGGACCTTCGGCAGACCGCCGCCGACATCGGGATCATCGCCACACCCGCCTCGGAGGCCCAAGGGGTCGCCGACCGGCTCACCGGCGCCGGGATCCCGGGGATCTTGAACTTCGCCCCGACGGTGATCAACGTCCCCGCCTGGGCCACGGTCCGCCAGGTCGACCTGGCCACCGAGCTGCAGATCCTCGCCTTCTACCTGCGGACCCGCCGAGAGGCCGGCGCCACACAGGCACGGACTCAGAAGCGCCGTCCCGGATAGATCGGGAACCGGGCACACAGCTCCGACACGGCCTGACGGGTCTCGTCGACGACCCGCTCCGTCTGCGCCTCGAGGACGTCGGCGACCCGTTCGGCGATCCAGACGAACTCGTCCTCCCCGAACCCTCGGGTCGTCCCCGCCGAAGAGCCCAGACGGATCCCCGACGCGACCCAGGGAGGTCTCGTGTCTCCCGGAACGGTGTTCTTGTTCACCGTGAACCCGGCCCCTTCCAACAGGGCCTGGGCGTCCCTGCCGGAGATCCCGACCGACCGTAGGTCCACGAGGACGATCGGCGTGTCGGTGCCGCCGGTGACCACGTCGAATCCCCGCTCGGCGAGCACCCGGGCCATCGCCCGGGCGTTGGTGAGCACCGACGCCGCCCAGGCTGCGAACTCGGGCCGGGCCGCCTCCCCGAAACAGACCGCCTTCGCGGCCACCGCGTTGAGGATCACGCTTCCCTGCACCCCCGGGAACACCGCCGAGTCGATCCGCCGGCCCAGTTCGGGATCCCCGGTGAGGATCACACCTCCTCGAACCCCCCGCAGGTTCTTGTAGGTCGTCGTCGTGGTCACATGGGCATGAGGGAGGGGGTCGGGATGGAGCCCGGCGACGACGAGGCCGGCGAAGTGGGCGATGTCGGCGAGGAGCACCGCCCCCACCTGGTCGGCCACGTCCCGGAAGGCGGCGAAGTCGATGGCACGGGGATACGCCGACCCTCCGCAGATGACCAGCTTGGGACGGACCCGTCGAACCAGGTCGGCGACGGCGTCGAGGTCGATGCGTCCGGTGTCGGGATCGACGCCGTAGTGGTGGGCCTGCATCCACCGGCCGGAGATGTTGACCGCCGAGCCGTGACTGAGGTGGCCTCCCATCGACAGGTCCATGGAGACGATGCGGTCCCCCGGTTCGAGGAAGGCGGCGAAGACCGCCAGGTTCGCCTGACTGCCCGAATGCGGTTGGACGTTGACGTGGGCGGCACCGAACAGGCTCTTGGCCCGTTCGATGGCGAGACGCTCCACCGCGTCGGCGAACTCGGCTCCTCCGTAGTACCGCTTCCCCGGATAGCCTTCGACGGTCTTGTTGACGATGACCGAACCCATCGCCTCGAGGGACGCCCGAGACACGAGGTTCTCGGAGGCGATCAGCTCGATCTGGTCTTGGAGGCGTCCCAGCTCCCCACCGAGGGCGGCCGCCAGCTCCGGGTCGATCTCGGTGAGCCCGGCGTCGAAATACCCCGCGTGCAGCACCGAGCGGGCGGGTCGCTCCGCCACCTAGAGGTCGGCCCGCTCCTGGGTCTCCTCGTACTGTTTGAGGGCGACGAGGAAGGCGACGAACACGATGGCGGACACCAGCATGAACGTGATCGGGATGATCCTGATCTCGAAGGCGTTGAGGCCTTCGATGTCCGCCGGCCGAGGCCCCCGGGGGGCGTAGAGGACGAACAGCAGACTCCCGATCGTCCACCAGGCCGATACCCCCGCCCCCGTGACGAGGAACCCGAGACGCTTGCCCAGGTTGGTGTAGGTGAGCAGGTAGATCGTCCCGTAGAACACGAGGATTGAGGCGACGGTCAGGATGATGCCGGTGACGAACAGGTTGGCGGAGAGCAACTCCCGCATCAGCTCACGCATGGTTCACCCACCTCCCTCGGCGTGGTCCACGATCCCGTCCAGGTGCCCGCTGGCAAGATACTGGGCCAGTAGCTCGAGGTCTTCCCGGCTGAGGATCTTCCCGAACGCCGGCATCCGGCCGGTTCCGACGCCGTTGACGCCGTAGGGTTTGTTGGCCCGCGGCCCGGTGACGAGGAAGTCGGCGAGGTCCTCGACCGTCAAGAACTGAACGGTGGCACGTCCTTCCCACAGTGCCGGACCGAAACCACCGGATCCAGGTTCCCGGGAGAAGGGGATCCCGGCCGGATACCCCGAAGTGTGACACCGTGCGCAGTAGCCCTGGAAGATCCCGACGGCCCGTTCCGCCTTGGCCACGTCTCCATCGAAGACCTGCTCGGCGACGCCTTGAATGTCGATCTCCCAGCGCCGCTCCTCGCGGGCGGTGAGCAGCCGCTCCAGTCCCTCCTTGGCGGGGTCGAGCAGCTTGGGGAGGTTCTCGGCCTGGATCCCCAGGTTGAGCGAGAGCGTGGACAGGCCACCGACCACCCGGTGGGCGACGTCCCCGTCGGGTTCACCGGTCGTGGCCGGGTTGGCGGGGTCGAGGTCCACCACCTGGATCTCCGCCGGGCGCATCGCCTGGACGGCGGCGGTGAGCTGCGCGGTGATCGTGTTCTCCGCGTCGTCGGGGATGGTGTCGAGGTCGGTGTCTTCGCCTTCGGTCTCCGCCAGGGCCTGGCGGATCGCCTCTACGTTGGGGCCGATCGCCGGGGCGCGGGTCGCGACGAGCTCCTCCAAGGTGGCGAGCAGCTCCTCGGCGACTTCCCGGTCCGGACGGTCGATGCTCGCCGGGTCGTTGGGATCGAAGGTGATCGGCTCGAGTCCGGGAATGGAGAAAGCCCGTTCTGCCTCACGGGTGATATCGCTGATCTCCCGTTCGGCGACGTCGGAGAGGCCGTCGCCGTCGGTGTCGAGGCCCTCCCCGGCGGCGGCGAGGGCCTTCTCCGCCCGTTCGGCGAGGTCGGCGGCGATCGGCGCCAAGGTTGGGGACATTTCCAGGTCGACGATGAGCTGACGCTGGGAACGGATGATCTCCTCGAGGGCGGCGTCGGCGCCCTCCAACTTGGCCAGCTCGGCGCGGACCACGTCGTTGACCCTGGCGACCGCTTCGCTCTGGGGGACCTGAATGGTTTCGAGGTAGTTGACGATGTCTTCGACCTGCTGTTCGGTCATGGGACCCCCGCCGGCCACACCCCACGGAGGCATGGGGGTGTTCGGCCGCCCGTAGGTGATCCAGAAGTTGATCTCGTCGCGGGTGTAGCGGTAGAAGATGTCGTCGAGGGACGGCGCCATCCAGCTCACGTTGACACCGGTCCGCTTCTCGACGAACGGGGCGGCCCCACCGACACCGTTCGGCCCGTGGCAGGCGAAGCATCCGAACTCCTGGACCAGCTCGGCGCCCCGTTCGACGGACTCCTCGTGGAACTGGTCGACGAAGGACTCCTGACGGTCGGCTTCGCCGAGGAAGTAGAGGGGTAGGGCCAGTGCCAGGAACGCCGAGAGGACGACGGCGGCCTGCTGGGCCCGCTCCAGGCGACGGGTCTCCAACTCGTCGTCCGGGATCGGTGGCTTCATGTTGGGAGGGATCTCCTCTTTGCCCCGGGCGCGCAGGGCGCTGACCCCGAGGAAGGAGAGGTAGCCGACGGCGAGGACGACGACGATGAGGATGACGGTGCTGGAGTTCACCCTTCGGCTCCCACGGTGGCGGCGATGCAGGACGGACCCTGGGGGTACTTGACGGTGAGGACCGGGGCCCGAGGCGTCTGCACGATGGAGCCGGTCTTGATGATCAGCTCGTCGGCGGCGTTGAACTCGAGCACGAACCGGTCGAGGTTACGGGGTGCAGGCCCGGCGAAGTACTCACCGACCAGGCTGTACTTCGACCCGTGGCACGGGCATTCGAACCCTTGGGATGGCTGGCACCAGGGGACGCGACAGCCCAGGTGGACGCACCGCTGCCACAGCGCCATCACTCCCCGGTCCGCCACGCCGATGTCTCGGAACTGCGGCGACAGGGAGCCTTCCTCGTAGGGGACCAGGTACGCCCGGGCTTCGGGGATGAACAGCGGGGTCACCGAGCCGTCTTCGTTGAAGAGCTGTTCCCGCAGCTCGTCCACGTTTCCGGCGTTGACGTCGGAGCCGAAACCGCCGGTGAGCTTCGGCCAGAGGAACGACAGCGACGCCAGACCGAACCCGGCCATGAAGGTGGCGAAGGTGGCGCCGAGGGCCCGGTTGAAAAACTGGCGCCGCGTAACGCCCGCCTCTTCGGGAGAGACCTCGACGACGACCGGCTCGGAGACGACCTCCACCGCCGGCGTGGCGGGCTCCGGGGGAGCTTCGGCGGCGTCGGCGGCTGCGGCCGCCTCGGTACCTTGGGCGGCGGCGACCGCGACGGGTTCGGCGACCTCGGAGCGGTCGGCGGCGAGGGTCTCGGCGTTCACGCCGCTCCGCCAGTCGCTGGACCGGCGGTAGGCGATGGCGAAGGCGGCCGCGGCGGCGGCGATGGCCACCAGGGCGACGCCGATGAGGATCAGGTTCTCGGCACTCATTCGAAGCTCACCCAGTCTTTCAAGTCATCGAAGAAGATCCCGTCTTTCCACGGATAACTGAAGTTGAATCCCTTCCCCCGGAACAGGACCCCCAGGATGGTGAGGGTGGCCGATCCGGCGAGGAAGATCGTGTACAGCATGATGGCGAGTTTCCGGTCCGAAGGCTTGGTGGAGGGGTTGCGATCCACATACGGGATCATCATGAACCCGATCAGCCCCACCACCGTGGGGACGGTGACCCCGGCGATCTGGGGGTCGAAGTAGGACAACAGCTCCTGCAGCCCGAGGAAGTACCACGGCGCCTTCGACGGGTTGGGCGTCAGGTTCGGGTTGGCGGCTTCGAGGAGCGGCGCCTGGAGGGCGACCGACATGACGATCAGCAGTCCGGTCATCGCCAGCAGGGCCACGAACTCGACGAGCATCAGATGCGGCCAGGTGTTGACCTTGTCGTGGGGTTCCGCCTTGACCTGCTGGATCGCCTTCGCCTTGACGACGGTGAGGAGACGCTGGGTGCGAACGCCTTCGGGCACCCCGGCGGGCGGCATGGTGGGCCGTGGCGACACCACCGCCGCCACCTTGCCTCCTCCGTTGCCGGTGGGCGCCGGGACGCTCGGCTCCTCCACCGCCACCGCGGCCGGGGCTTCGGCGGGCTGGGGTGCGGCTTCTCCCGGGGTTTCCGGGGCGACCTCCGCCGCGGCGGGGGGTGCCTCCCCCGCCATCTCGGCGAGCACGTTCACCAGCGGGACGCCGAGGGCCTTGGCCTTCGCTTCGGCGGAACGCCGCAGCAGTGCCTGGGGCATCCCCGCCACCGCAGCCGCCTTCTCGAGGAGGGCGTCGATGTCGTCGGAGCCACCGCCGCCCGCAGGGGCACCGCCCTCGGCCGCCGTTTCGGCGGACGGCGTCGGCTCTTCGGTGGCCGGTTCCGGTTCGGTGGCCGCCGGAGGCGTAGAAGGGGGTGCCTCCCCCTTCATCTCGGCGAGGACCTGTTCGACGGGGACGCCGAGGGCTTTCGCCTTCGCCTCGGCAGAACGTCGTAGGAGGCTTTCGGGGATCTCGGTCATTCGATACCTCCGATCACAGGGGTCCCGAGATGCCGCCGTCCTTGCGGACCCGCCAGAAGTGGACGGCCATGAAGATGACGATGATGAAGGGAAGGAACAGCACGTGGAGGACGTACCACCGCAGCAGGGTCCCGGCGGTGACCTCCACCCCCGCCAGCAGGGCGAACTTCACCTGGTCGCCGAACACGGGCACGAAGCCCGCCATGTTCGTCCCCACGGTGACGGCCCACAGGGCGAGCTGGTCCCAGGGGAGCAGGTAGCCGGTGAACGAGAGCAGCAGGGTGAGGAGCAAGAGCACCACACCCACCACCCAGTTGAACTCGCGCGGAGGCTTGTAGGCCCCGTGGTAGAAGACCCGCGACATGTGCAGGAACACCGTCAACACCATGAGGTGGGCCCCCCAACGGTGCATGTTCCGCACCAACGACCCGAACGCCACGTTGGTGGAAAGCGCCTGGATGTCGGCGTAGGCGCGTTCCGCCGTGGGGGCGTAATAGAACATCAGGAAGATGCCGGTGATCGTGAGCAGGATGAACAGGAAGAAGCTCAGACCACCGAGACAGAGGGTGTACGACAGCTTCACCCCGTGCCGTTTCACCTTCACCGGGTGGAGGTGATAGAGCACGTTGTTCATGATCACGTACGAACGGTTCCGAGGGCTGTCGGCGTACCCCTTCTTGAAGGGCGACCCCGGCCGGAGGACCGACTCGACGAACTGGGAGCCGCGCAGTCGATCCACGGCTTCGGACGTCCGTTCCCGCACCCGTTCCAGCAATCCCGTCTTCCCGTTTCCGTTGGCCACTCGGCTCCTCCTACCAGCGCATCCCGTAGGCGTATCCGTTCTTGAAGTCCCGCTGTCCCGTATCCACGTCCCAGGGGGCTCGATCCAACCCGAGCGCGGCGGCCTGCTCCGCCAGGGAACCCTCGAACTTGCCCAGGGTGATCACCCCCGTCGGGCAGCGGTCGATGCAGAGCTGGCAGCGGGTGCACTCGTTCTCGTCGACCACGAAGAACCCCAGGTTGGTGGGGTCGGCGCCGGGGTCGTCGACGTTGACGGCTTCGGCGATGGCGTCGATCGAGAGGTAGTGGATGCACTTCCACGGGCAGATGTCGACGCATCCCTCACAGAGGATGCATTCGGACTGGTCGATGTGGAGGAACTGCTTCGGACGGAGCTTGTCCTTGAAGTAGTCCCCGTCGACGAGGGCGAGCTGGTAGTCGTCCCGGAACGGTGGGGTCTCGTCGACCACGCCACGGGGCATCAGCGTTCTCCCTCCACGAGCGGCCGGCCGTAGGGAGACTTGGGTGTGGGCTTTTCGACCTTCGGACGCGGCTTGCCGATCTCCTGGACCTTGTATGCGAAGACGGCGGCGGCGGCGAGCATCACCACGTTGTACGTCCCCGAGATCGCGTCCTTGATCGCCGCCAGGCTGACGTCCACCCGGTTGCCGAGGGTGAGCCAGCGGGGAAGGGTGAAAGCCACCCGCTGCGGGGACCAGTTGAGGTCGGTCTGTGCCAGGTTCAGCCACTCGGAGGGAACGACCCCGAAGATGAGGACCAGCTCGATCCAGGTGATGAAGGCCGCGAAGGCGGCCCGGGCCCAGGTCATGGGCCGTCCCAGCACGAAACCGATGGCGGCACCGGCGAGCATGAGCTGGCTCCCGCCGAAGGCGATGAGGTAGCCGATGGATTTGGGTAGCCAGCCCCGGGGAACCCAATTGAAGTAGTCGACGACCACCGGCACCTCGACGCCGTCGACCAGCTCGGTCTCCGGGAAGGCGGCGTAGTGGACGAGCCACACCCCTACCGCCAGAACGATCGTGCCCAGGATCAGCAGGGTCCAGGCGATCTGGGAGCGCTGCCGAGCCGTCAGCTCACCGAGTCGATTCATCAGCCGATCCATCCTCGTGGTCGCCGCGCGCACCGGGCTCGCCGATGCGCGGCATGTTGTACCACACGCCCGGCCGCGAGGCGGAATCAACCGCGAGCTCACCCGTGGCCGGCATGCCACCGGCCTCGGGAACGGGACCGGGGACGGGTCGGGACCGAGGGGGGTGTCGGCCCCGCTATGCTGCCCGCCGTCCGCGACGACCCGAGGAGCAACGTGGCCTCGAGCCAAACCGCCGAGACACCGACCCGATCAGAACCGCGCGGCGATCGGGCCGCATCCCTCCATCTGCTCGGATCCTCCCTCTTTCTCGCCTTCGCCGGGATCGTCTTCTTCGCGTCGCTGGTGGCGATGCGGTTCCCGGCGACCTTCAGCGGGCCCCTCTCCTACGGGAGGCTCCGACCAGCCGCCCTGACCGCCGTCTTCTTGGGATGGCTCGTCCTCGGCTTCGCCGGGGGGATCTACTACGTCCTCCCCCGTCTCACCGGCACACCCCTGTGGGGCGAAGGACTCGCCGTCGCCGGGTTCTGGGCGACGGCCGCCGTCACCGTGGTCGGCATGACTGCGGTCGCCCTCGGCCTGGGGGACGGTCTCGCCCCGTTCTCTCTGCCCTGGTACCTGGACGCCGTCGTGTTCGCCACCCTCCTCGTCCCGGCCGCGGTGACCGTCCAGACCCTGCGACGTCGGCACGAACCGAACTCGTACGTCACGATCTGGTATGTCCTCGCCGGAACGGTGCTGGCCCCCCTCCTCTACCTCCTCGGCAACCTGCCGGGACAGGGCGCCCTCGGGCAGGCGTTGCAGGAGACCACCTTCGTGGCGGGGTTCATCGTGCTGTGGGTCGTCGCCGTCGGCGCCGGCCTCGCCTTCTTCGTCGTCGCCAAAGAGACCGAGGAGCCGCTGGCGAGCCGACGTCTCGCCAAGGTCGGGTTCTGGTCCCTCGCCTTCACGGCGTTCTGGTGGGGACAGCTCCAGCTCGTCCACGGACCCACCCCGGCCTGGGTCGGTGCGGTGGCGTTGGTGATGGCCCTCGCCTTCCCCCTCGCCGCCGTCGCCGTCGGATTCGACCTGGCGACGACGGTCGGCTCGGCCTGGTCCCGGCTCCGAGAGCTACCCGCCTCGAGCGCCGCCCTCGCCGCCTCGGCGATGTGGTTGGCGATCTCGGCGGTCGTCGTCGTCTCCGGGTTGCGGTCGTCCGCCGCGGTGGTTGGCCTGACCCTCCTCTGGGACGGGGTGGTGTACGGGCTCGTGTTCGGGGTGGGCGGCCTGTTCTTCGCCGCCGTGGCGTTCCGAGCGGTCCCCGCGGTCACCGGGCGCCGCCTCTTCAGCATCGACCTCGCCCGCCGCTACCTGCGCTGGACCGTCGCCGGCGTGGGGGGGACGGTCCTGTTGTTCGTCCTGGCGGGGCTCGCGGCCGGATACGCATGGACCGGCGGGTCGTTCCTCGGGGTCGTGGCCGACACGGGCGACGGGTGGGCTCAGACGGCCGGACCGGTGCGGGTCCTGTCCGGACTGGCGCTACTCACCGCGGCGATGACCCTCGGAGGCCAGCTCATGTTGGCGACCAACCTGTACCGGACGGTGACGTCGGGTCGTGCGGGGGTGGCCGAAGTTCTGCAGATCAAGGAGACGACCAGATGAGCGACCTGGCCGCCGCCGCCGAAGCGTTGGGGGTCCCCGAGGCGCTGGTCCGGCGTTCCGCCGAGGCCCGGGCCGCCGCCAGCGGCGTCCCCGTAGAGGAGATCATCGCCGCATGGGCCGCCGGAGGCTCCGCCCCCTCCGCAGAC